>JAEUJX010000744.1 GCA_016794545.1 Myxococcales bacterium | reverse complement strand
GCGTAGGTGAGACCCATTCCGACGACGTAGGCCGTCGCCAGCAGCAGGCGCCGCGCGCGCGAGACATCCTTCCCACGCGCTCCGAAGATCCCGAGCGTGATCGGGATCATCGGGTACACGCAGGGGGTCAGCGAGGTGAGGAAGCCGGCACCGAAGGAGCCGAGGTACATCCAGAGCCAGCCCCGCGCCTGGTACTCCTCGAAGTTGCCGTCACCACCGGCGAGCGCCATCGCGGGGACGAGCAACACCGCCGCGGCGATGGCGAGAGGCAGGGTACGGCGCATGGGCGGTTCCACTATAGACCGGAGCGCCCCCGGTGGGCATTCCGGTGTAGGGTGCCGTCCGTGACCGACTGGTTCGACGAGCACGTCCCGCGCCACGTCCGCACCCTCGACGTCTACCAGCCTGGAAAGCCGATCGAGGAGCTCGAGCGCGAGCTCGGGATCTCGGGCGCCATCAAGGTGGCCTCCAACGAGAATCCCCTCGGCCCCTCCCCGAAAGCACTGGAGGTGCTCCCGGCCGCGCTGTCGCAGCTGCACCTCTATCCCGACGCGGGCGGATTCGCGCTACGCCGCGCGATCGCGGCCAAGCTCGGCCTCGACCTGGCGCAGATCGCGCTCGGCAACGGCTCGAACGATCTCCTGTACCAGCTCGTGCTCGCGACCTGCGAGCCGACCGACGAGGTGCTGTCCCACAAGTACGCGTTTCTCTCGTACCGGCTCGCCGCGCAGGTCGCGGGGCGACCGTTTGTCGCAGCTCCGACCACGCCCGAGCTCGCATGCGACGTCGACGCGCTGATCGCGGCGATCACGCCGCGCACGCGCCTCGTCGTGCTCGGCTCGCCGAACAATCCGACCGGCTCGGTCGTGACGAAGGCCGGGGCCGAGAGGGTGCTCGCCGCGCTGCCCCCGCGCGCGCTGCTCGTGATCGACGAGGCCTACGCCGAGTACGCCGCGCAGTACCCGGAGGTCGATCACGTCGACGGCCTCGCACTCCTGCGGAGCGATCGCCGCGTGATCGTGCTCCGCACGTTCTCCAAGATCTACGGCCTCGCCGGGATCCGGATCGGCTACGCCGCAGGCGACAAGGCGGTGCTCGACGTGCTCGGACGCGTCGGTCGCACGTTTCACGTGTCGAGCCTCGCGCAGATCGCCGCGATCGCCGCGCTCGACGACGACGAGCACGTCGCGAAGAGCGCCGCGCACGCCCGCGCGCAGCTCGAGCGCATGCGCGCCGAGATCAAGGGCCCGGGGGTCAAGGTCTATCCGTCGCTGTCGAACTTCGTGCTCATCGACTGTGCGCGCCCATCGACCGCCGTCTACGAGGCGCTGCTTCGCCGCGGCGTGATCGTGCGCCCGATGGCGGCGTGGGGCCTGCCCGGCGCGATCCGCGTCAGCGTGTGCCGGGACAGCGAGCTGCCGCGCGTGATCCAGACGATCAACGACGTCCTGGCGAGCTGATGCGCGCCGCCGCCGCCGCTGTCGTGCTGCTCGTCGCCTGCGGTGGAGGCGCGCGCGCGCGTGCGCCGATCACGCAGCCGGTGAAGGCGGTCGCGAAGACCGCGGGCGATCGGATCCTGCCGCTGCTCCCCGAGGGCGCACAGCTGATCGTCGAGCTCGACCTCTCGCGGCTGCGTGCGAATCCGGTCGTCGGCAAGCTCGTCACCCAGGTGCTCTCCGGTCCGCACCTCCCGCTCGGCGACGTCCCGGCGTCTCCGCTCGCGGCCGCGGAGATGGTCGTGCTCGCGTCGTATGGCATGGGCACGTCGCAGGCGGCGACCGTCACCGTGCTCGCCACGCGCGAGCAGGTGCCCGGCGGCGTCCCGCTCGGCGACGGCCTCGTCGCGCTCGGCCCCGAGATCTGGACCGCGCAGCTCGAAGCGCGAGCGGCGATCGCGGGCAACAACGGCGTTCTCGTCGCCGCGCCAGATCTGATGTCGCTGCGCGATCACGCGATGCCCGACGGCGCGCCCGGCGCCGCCCTGCGCATCACCGCGCGGCTCTCGTTCGACGCGCGCGTCGCGCTCGCGCGCCAGACCGGCCTCGAGGCACCGCCCGCGCGCGTCAGCGTGTGGGGTGACGTGATCGATGATCTCGCGATCATCGTCGACGCCGACGCCGCGGATCCCGGCGACAAGAAGACCAAGCAACCCGCGAAGCGCCTCGAGACCGGTGTGCGCGGCATGCTCGCCGGCCTCGCGGCCGAGCCCTCGCTCCAGGCACTCGGCCTCCCGTCGAGCCTCCAGGGAGCGCGGATCATCGCGAAGGGCACCTGGGTGCGCACGATCATCGCGGTTGGTCCCTCGCACCTCCAGCGCGTCGTCCAGCGCGCGAACGCGCTCCTCGCAGCACAGGCACCCAACAACTCATGAAGCTCATCGTCGAACCCGCGACCCGCACGCTCACCGGCACCGTCACGATCCCCGGCGACAAGTCGATCGGACATCGCTCGCTCCTGTTCTCGCTCCTCTCGGCGACGCCGGTGCGCGTCGTCGGCCTCGGCGACGGCGCCGACAACGGCCGCTCCGCGAAGGCGATCACCGCCCTCGGCGCCTCGATCGCGAAGGACGGCGATGGCCTCGTCATCACCGGCACCGGTCTCGACGGGCTCGTGCCGCCGACGTCGCGGATCGACTGCGGCAACTCGGGCACGACGATCCGCCTGCTGTGCGGCCTGCTCGCCGGCCAGCGCTTCGCGACCACGCTGTTCGGCGACGAGTCCCTGTCGAAGCGCCCGATGCGTCGCGTGATCGAGCCGCTCGCGCGGATGGGCGCGACGATCACGGGGCAGGGCAGTGGGCTGGATGTCACGCCGCCGCTCGTCGTCGGTCCGGCCGACGGTCCCCTGAAGCCGCTCGACTACACGCTGCCGATGGCGTCGGCGCAGGTGAAGACCGCGATCCTGCTCGCCGGTCTGTTCGCCGACGGCGACACCTCGGTCACCGAGCCGGGCCCATCGCGCGATCACTCCGAGCGCATGCTCGCGTACCTCGGTGCGCCGCTCGCGGTCGAGGGCCGTCGCACGACCATCGCCACGCGCGGCTGGAACCGCCGGCTGGCCTGCGATGGCTTCACGGTCCCGGCGGATCCGTCGAGCGCCGCGTTCCTGGTCGCCGCCGCGATCCTCGTCGGCGGCGAGGTGCGCCTGCCCGGGGTGTGCATCAACCCGACGCGCACCGGCTTCCTCGACGCGATCACCGCGATGGGCGGCCACGTCGCGATCGTCGATCCCCGCGCGGCGGGCCCCGAGACCGTCGCGGACCTCGTCATCAGCGGCGCCCCGCAGCGCCTGCACGGCATCACGATCGGTGGGGATCTCGCGGTGCGTTCGATCGACGAGCTGCCGATCCTCGCGGTCCTCGCCGCGCGCGCGCACGGCACGACCGTGGTGCGGGACGCCGAGGAGCTGCGGGTCAAGGAGTCCGACCGCGTCGAGACCACCTGCGCGATGCTCCGCGCGTTCGGCGTCACGTGCGAGGCGCGCGAGGATGGCTTCGTCGTCGAAGGCCGCCCCGAGGGTCCGCTCTCCGCCGCGCGGGTTCACGCCGACGGCGATCACCGCATCGCCATGGCCGCGGCGGTCGCCGGCCTGGTCGCCGATGGCCAGACCGTGATCGACGACGCCGACAACGTCGCGACCTCGTACCCCGGGTTCGCCGCCGCGCTCGCCGCGCTCGGCGCGGTGGTCGGCGCGACGGCGTAGGTCCACAGTCCTCGCCGGCCAGTCGAGGAGCCACGCCGATCTCTCGACATCTCGCGCACTTGTCATGGCGCGCGCGTTGCTCGAAGCTGCCGGGCCGATGCGCCGCGCCGCTCTCTTCACCCTCGCGCTCGCCGCGTGTGCGCAGGAGGCCTCGGGCCCCGACGTCAGCGGGCCCTCGTTTCCGGAGCAGCACCCGCGGATCTACCTCCCGGCGCACCGCGAGCGGCTGGTCGCCGCGCTCGAGGCGAGAACTCCCGAGGCGCAGCGGTTCCGCGAGATCGCCGATCGCTGGGTCGCCGGTGACGACGTCTACGCGTTCCCGGCCTGGCAGGCCGCGCTGCTCGGCCAGCTGACCGGCGAGCCGGCGTACTGTACCGCCGCGGTCGCGGCGATCCACGCGCAGGTGACCGACGCCGCGAAGGCGATCGCGCGCGGTGACGCCCCCGCGGTCGCGAGCGACAGCTACCTCGAGGTCGGCGAGCTGGTCGGCGATCTCGCGCTGGTGTTCGACTGGTGCTACGGCGCGGTCGGCGACAAGGCCGACGCGTGGCTCCAGTACGCGAACCAGGCCGTCCACAACGTGTGGAACCCCGAGACGGCGAGCTGGGCCGGGCGCGCGATGCCGTGGACCGGCTGGGCGATCGACGACCCGAGCGACAACTACTACTACTCGTTCCTCCGCGCCACGATGCTCGTCGGGCTGGCGACCCACGGCGAGCGGCCCGGCATGGACGCCTGGCTCGACGTCTTCCAGGACAAGCTCGACCGTCAGCTGTTCCCGACGTTCGACGCCGAGCTCTCCGGCGGCGGCTCGCGTGAGGGCACCGGCTACGGCGTCGCGATGCGCGGCCTGTTCGAGCTCTACGACCTGTGGCACGCCTCGACCGGCGAGCCGCTCGCGTCGCGCACGCCGCACACCCGGGCCTCGATGCTCGCGTTCATCCACGCGACCGTACCGACGCTCGACCGGATCGCGCCGATCGGCGACCACTCGCGCGACTCGACCGCGGCGCTGTTCGACTACCACCGCAACTACGCGCAGGAGCTGATCGCGCTGTTCCCCGACGATCCGCTCGCGCCGCGTCTCGCGGCGTTGCTCGCGTCGTCGAGCGTGCCGCGCATGAGCCAGCAGTTCATGGCGGTCTACGACTTCCTCCACGCGACCGACGTCGCGCCGACCACCCTCGACGGGCTCGGCACGGCCTTCTACGCCCCCGGGACCGGCGAGCTGTTCGCGCGCAGCGGCTGGGACCAGCACGCGACGTGGCTCTCGCTGATCGCCGGGCCGTACACCCAGTCCCACGCGCACCAGGACCAGGGCTCGCTCATGCTCTACAAGGACGGCTGGCTCGCGTACGACGCGGTGATCGACTCGCGCTCCGGCCTGCGCCAGGAGGTCGGAGCCCACGGCACGCTGCGCATCACCAGCGCCGGCGGCGAGGAGCTCGCGCAGGAGACCGGGACGGCCGCGAGGGTCGTCGCGCTCCACCGGGGCGCCGGATACCTGCACGTCGCGGCCGACCTCGCGCCGGTCTACGGCGGCGCGGTGCCGAAGCTCGAGCGCGAGGTCGTGTACCTCGAGCCGAACCTCGTCGTCGTGTTCGACCGGGCGCGCACACCGGTGGGCGGCGAGCAGATCTGGTCGCTCGCCACGCCCGTGTCGCCGACCCTGGCGGCCGCGCGCTCCGAGATCCGCGGCGGCGGCCACGTGCTCACCGTCGAGCGCGTGTCGCCGGAAGCGTCGGCGAGCGTCCACAGCTTCGCCTCCGGCGACGACGACTTCCTCGGCGGCTTCCGCCTCGACGAGACCGCCGCCGGCGGAGACCGCCGCTGGCTGCACGTGCTCTCGATCGACAACGCCGCGGCGGTCACGAAGATCGACGCGACGACGGTCGAGCTGTCGATGGGCGGCCAGACGGTGCGCGTTCACTTCGAGCCCGACAGCGTCGGTGCGACGCTGGTGCGCGGCGGGCAAACGACGCGCCTGGGCGCGGGCGTCGACGATCTGCCCGAGTGATCGCCGTCGTCGTGATCGAGGCGCGAGCCCGGTCGGGTCGCTAGCTAGCTAGCTGGAACGCATCCCATTACCTGACCACCCACGTCCGCGAACCGAAACCAGGTCTTTGGAGAGCGGGGCCAAGGAGGGCTAACGACGGAGCATGGGAGTGTGTGGATCGCCGGCTGCGGAGCTGCTGCGAACAGCGTCGACGCGCAGTCGCCGTCACCTGCGGTGTCGCCGCCGGCTTCGCACGGGCACCCCGTGTCCCGATCCATCGCCAAGATCGCCAAGAAACGATCTGACGTGATGGCGCGTCGTGGCACCTGCCAAGATCGCTGCGCGCAACCGCTGCTGGGCCGGTCGATAGGATGAGCTCGCGCATCGCGTCATCGGGTTCGCGCTCGAAGTACCTCGCGAGCTCGGGCCTGGGTTTCACGAGCGCATCGATCAAACGCTCTCGCGTACGAGCTCGAGTCCGGCCGAAGGCACGGGATTCGGCCGCGTCCTTCCTTGGCGCGCTCCCCCCAGGTAACTGAGTGCGAACTGCCGTGCTCGAAGGCTTCGCACGTGCCACGACGCCCTTAGCGGCCGACCGCGCGCGCGGTCGAGAGCCAGAACCCGCCGTGCTCGCGCCACGTGGTCTCGATCGCGAGCGGGAGCTCGGACGACACGTACGCGACGCCCTCGGCGACCTCGAGCTCGACCTCGGTGAACGCGACGTAGCGCCGCACGAACGGATCGACCGCCTTGTAGATCGCCTCCTTGATCGAGAACCGGAGCGTCGCGCCCCTGCCGCGATCGGCGAGCGTCTCCTGCTCGCGCTTGGTCAGGATCCAGCGCGCGATGTCCTGCCGCGCCGGCGCGGCGACCTCGAGGTCGACGCCAACGTGCGCGCGCGGGTCCGACGCCGGCGCGACGATCGCGGCGGCGTGCGTGCCCTTGTGGCTGACCGAGCCGACCCAGCCCGCGGGGAGCACCGGCGCACCGCGGTCGTCGGGGAGCAGCGGGTGATGCGCGAGCTCGGGCGCGAGCAGCGCGCGGAGCGCGGTGCGGCCGGCGATCAGCTCGCGGCGCCGGACCGAGGAGAGCCCGGACGCGAGGACCTGCTCCTCGGGTGCGAGCGCGGCGAGCGCGGAGTCGACGGACGCGTCGGGCAGGTCGACCAGCGCGACGGTGCCGTGCGGCGTGGGCAACAGGTCAAGGCGCACGCTTGGGCCGCGTGATCATCAGGTGGTTCTTCTTCTCCGCGTCCGGGTACCCGAAGCGGAACGGAAGGTCCCTCCGGGGGTTCGTCTTCCACAGCCGCACGAACTCCGCGCGCGTGTTCTTGGAGTCGATGATGAAGTAGGGCCCGGTGAACTCGCCGTAGGTGATCTGCTCGAAGCCGGCGGGCTCGGCATAGCTCGGCGGGATGCCCGAAGCATCGCTGATCATCCACGCCATGTGCTTCAGGAGGTAGGTCCGGATCTGCGTGAAGTCGTCGTACCAGAGCAGGAAGCTCGCGGCCTTCGTCATCACCGAGACCTTGCCCTTGCGTTCGAGGTGCGCGAGCACGCGGCGGTCGGCGGTGAGGTGCGTGTCGTCGAGGTTCATCACGATGTGCCGGTACGTGCGGAGCGGCGCGGCCGCGTCTCCGCGTGGGCGGTACTGGATCTCGACGTTCGCGAACGCCGAGTCCTGCTCGAACCAGAAGTGCTTGCGGTCCTTCTTCACCCTGTCGCGCTTGGGATCCGCGAGCTCTTTGGCGCGCGCGTCGAGCGTCGCGTCGTCGAGGTAGGTGAGCTTGCCGTCGGGCTCGATGTCGAAGTAGCGCAGCGAGACCGGCTCGAACCCGTGCACCGCGAGGCCGGCGAGCGCGAACATCAGCGAGCCCGGGAGCTCCGAGTGCGACGCCGCCTGCAGCGACTTCGTGGTCGAGTGCGCCGAGCGATACAGGCGGCGGATGTCACCGCCGACGGTGTCGAGATCGACGACGAGCTGCTGGTTCGAGATCGAGTCGATCGTGCGGACGTCGCCCGCGGCCTCGAGCGAGATCGTCGTGATCTCGGTCGCGTCGGGGAACACCACGAGCGCGCTGGTCAGATCGCCGCCGCCGAACGGATAGACGACCGTCTTCGGCAGATCCGCCGGCCTCAGGTCCTTGATGAACGCGCCGGCCTTGTCCGCCCACGCCTTCTTGTACGAGGCGTAGAGACTCGCCATCCCGCGGCAGTGCGCGGCGATCGCCTTCTTCGGCAGCGTGTCAGCGACGGGCTCGTCCGTGCCGCACGCGCCGATCCGGTACAGCGCCTTGACCTCCGTCGCGTAGTCCCGCGGCTCCGCCGAGGCCGGGATCGAGAGGGCACACATCACGAGAAACGCTGCGTAACTGCGCATCGGGCCGTCCTTTTCGCACGAAGGGACGCGCCATCGCCACGGTTTGTTCGAACCCCACCGCTGTCAGCTGTCGGCCCTCCACCGGACCACGCGCAAGGCCGCAGAACCACTGCCGTGCGCCCGTGGCACGCCGCCCGCACATCCCGTGGGCACGATGGTCCGACTCAGTCGCTTTCTGGTCCTTGCCGCGCTCGCCGCCGGCTCCACGGCCGCCTGCGCGCACGAGCCGAAGTCCGTGCTGGTGAAGCGCCCGGACGACAAGACCGCGGACGCCGCGATCACGAAGCTGTGGGCCTCCGAGATCCGCAAGGTCGCGCGCGACGGCGACTGGATCCTCACGCGCAGCTACTACGCCGTGAGCGACGGTATCGTCGTGTTCACGCCCGGCGAGGACCTGTCGCACGCGTCGATGTTCGACGCGAAGCGCGACACGATCATCGAGTCGATCGAGAGCGGCGTCCGCGAGATGCCGCTCGAGCAGCTGGTCGGCCGCAACCACTACGTGATCGTCGTGCGCCCGACCGGCATGACCGCCGCCGACCAGAGCGAGGCGCTCGCCCGCGCGCGCAGCGTGCTCGGCGCGCCGTACGACATCGGCGGCATGTTCGGCTTCGAGACGCCGGGCAAGTACTACTGCTCGGAGCTCGTGTTCTGGGCGTCGCAGACCGAAGCGCGCAGCGGCCGCCACGAGACCGTCGTCACGCCGTCGGACCTCATGAAGTACGGCGAGGTGATCTACTGGAGCGGCAAGCGCGACGACAGGCAGGTGATGGAGCTCGCGACCTCGCGCGCACCGCGCACGACGAAGACCGAGACCGCCGCGAAGCCCTAGCGACGCGCGCGCGGGACGTCGCGATCGAGCACCGTCCTCCGCTCGTCGCGCGCGGCGGCGCGGATCGCCTCGTCGCAGACGGCGCGCACGTGATCGGAGAGGTACTCGGCGACCGCATCGGAGCAGTTGAAGCCCGAGCGGTCCTTGATGTACTTCTTCATCTTCGACACGACGATCAGGATGTCCTTGTCGACGACCTCGGTGAGCTTCACGCCCTCCGCCGCGGCGGCCGTCACCGGCGACGCGTCACCGACGACCCGACGCACGGGCGCGGCGGACGGCTGGGTGGGCGTGGGCGCGGGCGGCGGTGACGGAGGCGGCGCCGCGGCCTGCTCCTTCGCCCACGCCTCCTTCGTCGGCGCGCGCACCTCCTCGGCCCACGCATCGCGGTGGCGCGCCGAGGCGAGGTGGCTGTCCCAGCACACGACGCTGCAGAAGTAGAGCGGCATGCGGCTGCGGTTGCAGGTCGACACGCTGCACTGCCAGTACACGCTGCCGTACGCGATCTCGGTCCGGCACTCCGTGCACTTCATCCAGGCTTCGGCCATGCCGCGAACATAACGCGAGCGGGCCTGTTACACGCGCGTAACGACGGACGAGCGGCGGATCGCCGAGACTGGGAGGATGCGCGCAGCGGTTGTCCTCGGTCTCGCGGTGGCGGCGTGCGATGGCGGTGGATCCTCCGGTGCCGGCGATCCCGATGCGGCGGTCGAGATCGATGCGCCCGCGGTCACGCCCGACGCGCCGATCCAGGGCGCGTGCGAGCTGCCACCGAGCCTCGCGACGGTCACGCCCGCGATGTCGAGCATGTCGTTCACCGGCGGCGGAGGAGGGGGAGGCGGTGGCGGCGGGGGCGGGGGCACGGGGCCCAGCTCGTACTGG
>JAEUJX010000683.1 GCA_016794545.1 Myxococcales bacterium | reverse complement strand
GCCGGCGGCTTCGTGTTGTACGGGCTCGGCGCGATCGTGGCCGCGTGGCTCGGCGGGGTGATCGACTGGGAGCGCTACGTGCTCGGCCAGGCGGCGGTGACCGCGTTCCAGTGGATGACCCACTACGCGAACGACTACTTCGACTACGAGGCGGACGTCGCGAACAAGACGCCGACGGCGTGGTCGGGCGGCAGCCGCGTGCTCGCCGAGGGTGGGCTGCCGCGGCGCGTGGCGCTGTACGCCGCGCTCGTGCTCGCGACGATCGGCGTGATGGCGACGATCCTCGTCGGGCGCGAGGAGCCGCGCGCGATCGCGGTCGTCGTGCCGATGGCGGTGCTCGCGTGGGCGTACAGCGGGCCGCCGCTGCGGCTGTGCGCGCGCGGGCTCGGCGAGCTCGCGACCGCGATCGTGGTGACGGGGCTCGTTCCGCTGCTCGGCTTCGTGATGCAGGCGCCGGCGCTCGAGGGCGCCGGGTACCTCGGCCTCGCGCTCGCGCCGCTCGTCCTGCTCCAGCTCGCGATGCTGATCGCGATCGAGCTGCCGGATGCCGAGGGTGACGAGGCGGCGGGCAAGCGCACGCTGGTCGTGCGGTACGGCGCGCCGTGGGCGGTGCAGAGCTACGCGCTGCTCACCACGCTCGCGTACCTCGCGGTGCCTGTCGGAGCGCTGCTGGGGCTGCCGACACGCGTGGTGATCGCGGCGACGCTCCCGGCGCCGATCGCGGCGTGGCGCCTGTCGCGCGCGGCCGCCGATGCCAAGGACGGCACCTACGCGCCGCTCGCCGGATCCGGCGTCATGTTGCTGATGGGGACGGCGGTGTGCGAGCTGGCAGCGTTCGCCACGCTCGTAAGCTGGTGAGCCGGCTGGCGATCCGGGTGCGGCGTTCCACCGCACCTCGGTTCGCGTAACATCGGGCATCACAGCTCCATGGCCCGTTCGCCATTCCAGAGCGACTTCGTGGTGACCCGGGAGCCGGCGGCTGCCCCGGTCGAGTTGCCGCCAGGCACCGACCCGGTCGCGCTCCCCAGGGCAGCGCTCCAGTCGAACGAGGCGAGCGCCCGCTCGGTGAAGTGGGTCTACATCCTCATGTTCGTGATGCTCGGAGCGCTCGCGCTGATCACCGCGATCGGCCCGCACATCCCCGCGGGCGAGTAGTCACAGGAAGCCCGGCAGGAACGCATCGGCCTCGGCGAGCAGGCGGGGCAGCGACGCCGCGAGCTCGTGGCCATCGTCGAGCTCGACGAGCCGCACGTTGGCGCGGCCCTCGGCGAACCGGCGCGAGTGATCGACCGGCACCGCATCGTCGTGGATGCCGTGCATGACGAGCGTGGGGATCGCGAGGTCCGGGAAGCCGACGTCGATCGCGGCGACATCCTCGACGAAGCCGAAGTCGACGCGCGCCGGGCCGCCGGTCGTGTAGTCGGAGACCTCGCGCCAGCCGGTGCGCTGCCACTCGTCCCAGGCGGGCCCGAGCTGGTCCTTCCAGCGCGCGACGAGCTGGAACGCCGGCGCCAGCAGCATCAGCGCGACGACGCGCGGATCGCGCTCCGCGGTGCGCGCCGCGGTGAGCCCGCCGAGCGAGCTGCCGACGATCACGGCGCGGTCGTCGGGCCCACCGATCGCGGCGCGCGTCACCTCGATCATCGCGGAGAGCCGCAGGTGCTCGAACGACGGCACCCGCAGGTTCAACCGATCGACGCGCACGCCCTTCGCGGCGAAGTGCTCGTCGAACGCGACGCCCTTCGTCGATCGCGGCCCCGAGGCAAAGCCATGACAGTAGAGGAACCGAACCATTGGTGTTATTATTACACCATGACTCCGATCGAGCAAGCCATGCTGGCGCTGGAAGGGCTGTCCGTCGCCGATGCGTTCGGCGAGCAGCTCCTCCATGCGGGACCTCACGCGCGCGGCCTCGCGCTGGACGCGCGCACGGCGCCGGTCGGCCGCACCTGGCGATGGACCGACGACACGGCGATGGCGCTGTCGATCGTCGAGGTGCTCGCGCGCCACGGCGGGATCGACGAGGCGGCGCTCGCGGCGGCGTTCGCGCGGCGCTACGCCGAGGACCCGGCGCGCGGCTACGGGCGCGGCGCGCATCAGGTGCTCGCGGAGCTGGGCGCCGGCGTGCCCTACGAGGTGGCGGCGCGGGCGCTGTTTCACGGCGAGGGCTCGTGCGGCAACGGCGCCGGCATGCGATCGGCGCCGATCGGCGCGTACTTCGCCGGCGACCTCGACGCCGTCGTCGTGCACGCCACGAGGTCCGCGGCGCCGACGCACGCGCATCCCGATGGCGTCGCCGGTGCGGTCGCGATCGCGGTCGCCGCCGCCTGCGTGTTCGCCGGGGAGCGAGATCCGCGCGCGCTGCTCGAGACCGTCGTCGCGCGCACGCCGAGCGGCCCCACGCGCAAGGCGATCCAGCGCGCGATCCCGCACCTCGGCGCTGAGGCGATGACCGTCGCGATCGACCTCGGCAACGGCAGCAACGTGCTCTCCGCCGATACCGTCCCGTTCGCGCTGTGGTGTGCGGCGACGCACCTCGGCGACTACGCGGCCGGGCTGTGGGACTGCGGCTCCGTGGGTGGTGACATCGACACGACGTGCGCCATGGTCGGCGGCATCGTCGTCGGCGCGGTCGGCGTCGCGGGCATCCCGGCTGACTGGCGCTCGTCGCGCGAGCCGCTGCCGGTCGTGCGATGATCCGCCCGTGCGCGTGCTGTTTGTTGTGATGCTCGCCGCCTGCCGCCATGGCAGCGCGCCGCCGCCTCCGCCGCCGACGTGCGTGGAGACCGCGGCGCACGTGCGCACGCTGCTCGGCCGCGAGGACCAGCACGCGCGCGAGATCCAGCAGGTGTTCCAGACGCGCTGCCGCGACGACCAGTGGGCTCCCGACGTGCGCGCGTGCATGGTGAGCACGCAGTCGTTCAAGGATCCGAAGCACTGCAAGGCGCGGCTCTCGATCGCGCAGCGCTCGCACCTCGATGCCGACCTCCAGGCGGCCGCGGCCGCGGAGCGCGCGCGCCAGTACCCGCCACCGTGCCTGCTGTACCAGGAGCTCGTCGACAAGATGGCGACCTGCGACAAGCTCCCGCCGTCGGCGCGCGAGGCGATGCGCACGGGTCTCGACGCGCTGAAGCAGAACTGGACGGGGCTCGACGATCCGCGCCGCTACAAGGACGTCTCCGACGCCTGCAAGGCGGCGGCGGAGGCGATGCGACAGGCCGGCACCTCGCTCGGGTGTGCGTTGTGAACGAGAGCGACTGGGCGTTCGCGGCGGTCGCGCTGTCGGCGGTGTTCTTCGTGATCGATCCCCTCGCGAACGTGCCGATCTTCCTGACCATCACCGCCGGCGACACGACGCAGCAGCGTCGTTCCACGGCGCTGCGCGCCGCGATGGCCGCGTGGATCACGCTGTGCGTGTTCGCGCTCGCCGGCGGCGTGATCTTCAAGCTGTTCGGGATCTCGCTCGGCGCCTTCAAGATCGCGGGCGGCATCATGCTGATGCTCATGTCGATCGACATGATGCGCGCGCAGCCGTCGCGGACGCGCACCACCGAGGAGGAGCAAGCCGAAGGGCGGAGCAAGGACGATGTCGCGATCTTCCCGCTCGCGATCCCGATGCTCGCCGGGCCCGGCGCGATCGCGATGGTGATGGTGCTGATGTCGCGCGCGGCGTGGAAGCCGATCCCGACGGCGGCCGTGTTCGTGGCGGTGACCGCCACCTGTCTCGCCGCGTGGTTGCTGATGCGGAGCGCCGCGAGCGCGGACAAGTACCTGCCGAAGACCGTGCTGCGCGCGTTCGAGCGCATCATGGGGCTGCTCCTCGCCGCGGTCGCCGTCGAGTTCGTCGCCGGCGGCGTGCGCGATATGATCAACGGCACATGAGGTGCCGGTGGCTCGCGCTCGTCGTGCTCGTCGCGTGCAGCTCGCCGCGGAAGGAACCACCTCTGCCGCCGCGGTCCGCCACGAGCTGCGAGGCCGCGGCGGATGGGATGATCGCGCTGCTCGTGAAGAACCAGAGCGAGAGACCTCCCGAGGAGGCGGTCGACAAGCTCCGGGTCCTCATCACCACGCGGTGCCGGGAGGATCGGTGGACCACCGAGGCCCAGGCCTGCCTCGCGAAGCTGGACACCCCCCAGGACGCCAGTACCTGCAGCACCTTACTGACCGAGGAGCAGCAGGCCGCG
>JAEUJX010000655.1 GCA_016794545.1 Myxococcales bacterium | reverse complement strand
CGGCGTCGACGCGAGCCACGCCGGCGGATACAGCGCCCCGTGCTGCGGCTCCGCGGCGAGCGGGACGCCGAGGCCCGAGCCGTCCCACCACTGCGGCAGCGCGCCGCGCTGGATCTGCTCCGCGGCCGCGAGGCGCGGCGGCGCGATCTCGGCGTGGTACGCGACGTCGTCCCAGGTCTTGCCGCCGGCGACCACGCGCGCGTGGACGACGATCACGCCGAGCACGAGCGCCAGCGCGATCGCGACAACCGGCAGCGATCGCGGGGGCGTCACGCGCGCACTATAGCGGCCTTGACTTGCGCAGAGGACGAGTCGAAAACCGGTGCGTGAAGTTGTTGCTCCTCGCGCTGCTCCTGGCGGCGGGCGCCTGCAAGGGCCGCTCGGACGGACCGGCCTGCGGCGCGGTCGGCGCCAAGTTCATGGTGCTCGCGAAGGACGACCTCGAGCACAAGGGCGTGTCCGACGAGGTGCGCCGCGCGGTCGAGGCGCAGCTCCCGGCGATGCGCGACTCCCTCGTCCACGCGTGTACCGATGGCGCGTGGGCCAGCGCCGTGCGGACCTGCCTCGTCGCGGCGAATGACCGCGTCGCGTTCGAGGCCTGCGAGCAGCAGCTGACGGATGCGCAGCGGCAGGCCCTGGACCGGTCCGCCCGCGGCGAATCGACCGACGACGCCTCCAAGTGACGACTTCCGTGGTACACCAACGGGTCTAGGGAATGGAGATCGACTTTCCGTACGTCCTCTCCGATCAGGACGCCAAAGATCGCCTCGACGTCCTCGGGCAGTACTTGCACAACAAGCACGGCATCAAGGTGTCGTGGGTCGAAGAGAAGCGCGCTCGCTTCTCCGGCAAGTACCTGCTCGTGAAGATCGAAGGCGAGCTGTCGCTCGGCAATGGCCGCGCCCAGTTCAAGGGCGAGGACCCCGGGTTCCTGCTGCGCGCGCGCGCGAAGGACTACATCCAGGGCAAGCTGGCGAAGTACCTGGACCCGAAAGTCTCGCTCGCAGAGCTCCCGAGAGACTAGCGAGCTCGACGCGCCGCGGTCAGCGCGCGCCGGCGAGGTGGCGCACCGCGAGCGCCACCGCCCGGTCGGCGGCTGCCGGGCTCATGCCCTGCCGCTCGAGCCGGCGCTGCAGGCGTTCGATGATGCTCCACAGGGACATGTCGTTGTGGCCTTTCATGGGGATCCTCACGCGTGAAGGCGTCTGACGATCTGGACAACCGGGTGCGAAGGGCGTTGCACGTGGCACGGGTTTCTCGGGGTGCGCCGATGTAGGTTCGGGGCGATGAAGCTGGTGACCTGGAACATCAACTCGATCCGCGCGCGCACGCAGCGGCTCGTGGGGTGGCTCGACGCGAACCGCCCCGACGTGGTGTGCCTCCAGGAAACCAAGGTGGAGGACGCCCAATTCCCGCTCGAGGCGGTCGAGAAGCTCGGCTACCGCGCGGTGATCTTCGGGCAGAAGAGCTACAACGGCGTCGCGATCCTCTCGACCGCCGAGCTCGCCGACGTGACGCGCGGCTTTGGCGACGATCCGGCGGACGACGAGGCGCGCGTGATCGCGGCGACCACGCACGGCATCCGCGTGGTGAACGTCTACGTCCCCAACGGGCAGGACCTCACGAGCGACCGCTACCCGTACAAGCTCGCGTGGTACGGGCGGCTGCGCGCCTTCCTCGAGCGCACCACGTCTCCCGAGAAGCCCGTCGTCGTGTGCGGGGACATGAACGTCACCGCGGACGATCACGACGTGTGGTCGCCCGAGGCCTGGCGAGACCAGATCCACTGCAGCGCGCCCGAGCGCGAGGCCCTCGCGGGCCTGCGGGCCTGGGGCCTCGACGACGTGTTCCGGGTGAAGCGGCCGGAGGGCGGCGTATGGTCGTGGTGGGACTACCGAGGCGTGTCGTTCTTCAAGGACCAGGGCCTGCGCATCGATCACATCCTGACGACCAGGGTCCTCACCGCGGCGTGCGCGGCCTGCGTGATCGACCGCAGCGCGCGGAAGGGCCAGGACGCGAGCGATCACGCGCCGGTGGTCGCGACGTTCGGACTATAGTCCTCCCATGCGCCGCCTCGCGATCGCGCCGATCGTCGCCTCGCTGCTCGCCGCGCTGCCGGCGCCGGCGGTGGCGAACGGCCGCGCGCCGCTCACGAACGGCGTCTTCCTGCGCCCGGGCGACGATCAGTCGCTGTACGTGCGCACGACGTTCGGCCTGCTGATCAGCCACGACGACGGCTGCACGTTCCATTGGGTCTGCGAGAAGGCGATCGGCTACGGCGGCGAGTTCGATCCGAAGTACGCGATCGCGACCGACGGCACGATCTTCGCGACGACGTTCACCGGCCTCCGCGTCAGCCGCGACAACGGCTGCACGTGGACCACCGCCACCTCGCAGGCGGACGTCAACGACCCCGGCCGGATCGCCGACATCTGGATCGACGCGATCGACATCTCGCCCAACGGCGAGGTGTGGGTCGCCACCGCGGAGAGCGCGAAGCCCAACGACGTCTTCCGGTCGGCCGACAACGGCGTCACGTTCGCGCCCGCCGGGCTGCAGTCGCCGATCATCTGGTGGAAGAGCATCCGCGTCGCGAAGTCCGATCCGCAGCGGATCTACGTGACCGGCTACCAGGTCGCGAACACTGCGCAGGCCCACGTGCGGCGCTCGACGAACGGCGGGCAGTCGTGGACGCCCGTCCCGATCCCGTCGAACGTGCAGTACGGCGCGACGCCGATCGTCTACGTCACGGCCGTCGATCCGGGGAACGCCGATCACCTCTACCTGACCTCGATCGGCGCGAACCCGCCGAACGGCGACCGCGTGTACCGCTCCGTCGACGCCGGCGACACGTACACCGAGGTCGCGGCGACCACGGATCCGGTGCGCGACATCGTGATCCGATCGAACGGGAGCGCGCTGATCGCGACGCTCGCCGGCGGCACGTACGAGTCCCAGACGATGACCGGCGCGTTCGTGAAGCTCGGCACCGTGCGCGCGAACGCGCAGGACGTCAACCCGCCGCGGTTCGGCTGTCTCGCCCAGAAGCCCGACGGCACGCTGATCGGGTGCGGCGCGAACTGGCAGCCCGACTACATGGCGATCGGCCGCGCGCAGAACCCGCTGGCGTTCCAGAAGCTGTTCCGGTTCGTCGATCTCGCCGGCCCCGTCGCCTGCCCCGCCGGCACCAACGAGGCCGACGAGTGCGCGCCGATGTGGCCCGCGCTCAAGCAGCAGTTCGGCGCGACCGGCCCCGGGGTGTGCGGCGCGAACCCCGATCTGCCGACGATCGATCTCCCGACGCCTCCGCCGCCGAAGGGCGGCGGCTGCTGCGACGCGAGCGCGTCGGGCCCGGCGTCGTTCGCGGTCGGCGCGCTCGCCGGCCTGCTGCTGTTCAGACGGCGCCGTCGCTGAGCGCGGCGCGCCACGACGGATAGCGGAGGACCACGCCGAGCTCCTGCACGAGCCGCGCGTTCGCGATGCGCCGATCGGCGGTGAGCATGCCAGCGACCTCGGGCGAGACCGACGCCACGGGCACGCGCGGCGGCGCCGGCCTGCCGAACTGCGCGGCGACCGCGTCCGCGACCTCGCCGATCGGCGCCGGGTCATCGTCCGCGACGTTGACCGCCCCGCGGTACGTGCTGCGGCCCGCCGCGATGATCGCGGCGACCAGATCGAGGACGTGGATCCGGCTGACGTGCGCGTGGCCGTCGCCGACGATGCGGTAGGTGCCAGCCCCGATCCGCTCGGCCAGCCCGCGACCCGGCCCGTAGATGCCGGCGACGCGGAGCGCGATCCAGGGCACGCGCGATGCGGCGAGCGCCTGCTCCGCCGCGACCCGCGCTCTGCCCGACGCGGTCGTCGGGGCGAGCGGCCAGGTCTCGTCGACCCACGCGCCGCCGCCGGGCGCATACACGCCGGTCGACGAGACGTACACGAGCCGCTTCGCCTCGCCGCCGACCGCGTCGAGCAGGCCCGCGATCTCGGCGGCGGGATCCGCGCCGGGCGGAGCGAGCACGACCACGATCGCGCCGGGGGGCACCGCACCGCGCAACGTGTTCGGCTGGGCGAGGTCGGCGCGCAGGCCGCGCGCGCCGAGCTGCTCCGCGAGCTCGGTCGCGGCCGCGCCGTCGCGCCGCGTGATCGTGACGTCGGCGCCCTGCCCGACCAGCGCGCGGGCGAGCCGGGTCCCGGTGTACCCGCAGCCGACGATGAACCAGGACTCCGACATGCGGCGAAGTTTGCGCCGTGGGTCTGACGCTCGCTACGATCATTTTTCTGATGCGGCCCGTCGTCTGGCTCGTCGTGCTCGCCGCGTGCGGCGGCCGGCCGTCCGTCCGCGAACCGGACGCCCCGGACACGATCGATCGCCGCCCTCCCGACAGCCAGCGCCGCTACACGATCTGGCTCGGCGGCGCGCAGGTCGGCACCGCCGCCGAGACCGAGCGCTGGTCGGCCGCCGGGGTCGCGCTCCGCCGCACCGAGGCGCTGCGCTTCCTCCGCGGCGACCAGGAGGTCGCGCTGACCACCGCGATCGAGATCGACGCCTCGCTCTCGCTGGTGCCGACGCGCGTGCGCTGGACCGAGAGCGGCCTCGGCTCGCGCACCGTCGAAGCGACTCACGACGCGACCGGGTGGCACCTCACGCTCGGCGACGCGCACGCCCTGCCCGCCACGGCGATCCCGGCGGAGCTCGTGCCGCTCGTCGTGCGCCGGGACGGCGCGTTCCGCGGTCCGGTGTTCCTCCCGGCGCGCGGCTTCGTCGCGGGCACCGGCCGCGTCGAGCCGGTCGCGCCGCAGCGGCTCGTCGCGCGGCTCGACCTCGATGCCGGTCCCATCGTCGAGGCGACGATCGACCTCGGCTCCGACGGCACTCCGCTCCGCGTCGTCGACGGCGAGGGTGTGATCGCGCGCCGCGCGACCGACGCGCAGGCCACCGCCGACTTCCCGCTCGTCGATCTGATCGCCGCGACCTCGGTGCCGCTCACCGGCGTGCCGAGCTCGCGCCTCGCGCTCCTCGGCGACCTCGCCGTGCCCGCGGTCCCCGGCCAGGCCCCCGTCGCCGCCACCGCCGGGCTCGGCCTCGAGCTGTCGCCCGCGCTACCGGGCGACCTCCCCGGCGGCGACGCCGGGCCCGATCGCACGCGCGACATCCGCGCGCTCGTCGCCGCCGTCCGCGCGCGCATCGCGCCCGACCTCCGCGCCGGCTCCGTGCGCGCCCACGACGTCGCCACCGCCGGCGACTGCACCACGTTCGCGCTCGCGTACAGCGCGCTCGCCGCACGCACCGGGATCCCGACCCACGTGGTCACCGGGCTCCGCGTCGATGGCCGCGCGCTGGTGCGTCACCGGTGGGCCGTGTCGTGGACGGGCCGCGCGTGGATCGCGGTCGACGCCGCGTTCGGCGCCGCGCCCGCGGGCGGCGACCTGATCGGCCTCGCGATCCACGGCGCCGACGACGCGGGCCTGATCGCGGGCGAGGCCGCGCTCACCCGGGTCCGCGGCGCCACGTGGCTCTGAGCACGCTGCGAGGAGCTCGCAGCCCCCCGGCGCGCGCGATGCATGTCCTGATCGCATGGCGACCACCCATCATGCCCTCCTCCACGATCACGCCGGCGCTCGCTGGCTCACCCCGTTCGCCATCGCGATGTTCGCGGTGCTGGTGATGATCTTCTTCATGCTCGTCTATCCCCACGTGAGCGTGTAGCGATCCGCGCTAACTTTGCGCGTGCGTGACCGCGCGGGGCGGGTTTCTTCGTCGTGTCACCGTATCGAGCGGCGTTAGCCCGCCGCGCGGCAGGCCCACAGCGCGCGCTGGAGCGCGGCCTCGTCGAGACCGTCGCCGATCAGCACGAGCTCGGTGCGGCGCGGGGCGTCGCCCCACGGCCCGGCGGCCCGCAGCTCCGTCCGGACACCGGCGCGCTCGAGGAAGCCGCGCTCGGAGGAGCCGGCGACGTGGACGAAGCCCTTCGCGCGAACGAGGCGATCGCCGAGGGCGTGGAGCACGGCGAGGACGCGCTCGCCGACGAGCGGTGCGTCGTCGGTGAACGCGATCGCGACGAGCTGGTTGCGGTGCGCGTGGGCGTGGGCATGGTCGTGGTCGTGATGGCGGCGCGTGGACCAGGCGCGCAGCTTCCGCGGCTCGACCATCCACGAGGTCATCGCGCGGGCGCCCGCCTCGTCGAGCGGGAACGCCGCGCGCTCGGCCTCGGGCGCGAGCTCGTCGAGACGCGCGTGGGTCGCGCGCACCGCGTCGGGGGTCGCGACATCGAGCTTCGCGATCAGGATCCGGTCCGCGGCGATCGCCTGCTCGCGCGCCTCCTCGCGCGAGGCCAGCGCGGCGGCGCCTGACTCCGCGTCGACGACGCACACCACGCCGGCGGGGAGGATGCGATCGCGGATCTTGTCGGGCACGCGCACGAGGCCATCGAGGATCGCGGCGGGCTCGGCGATGCCGGTCGTCTCGAGCACGACGTGATCGGGCGCGCTGCGCGCGACGATGTCGCCGATGCCGTCCCACAGATCGTTCTTGATGTCGACCTTGCAGCAGACGCAGCCGCCGGCGAGCTCGAGCACGTCGCCGCCGCGGCCGATGATCAGCTGCGTGTCGATCGAGATGCGGCCGAGCTCGTTCACGAGCACGGCGATGCGGCGGCCGTGCTGGGCCGCGAGCATGCGGTTCAACGCGGTCGTCTTGCCCGCCCCGAGCCACCCCGTCAGGATCGTGAACGGGACCCGGCGATCGTCGGCGTCAGCGTCGGAACAGGACGCGTTCCACGACATTGGCCAGCACCTCTCGCACGAACGGGCGGACGACGAACGCCTCGGGGCCGCCCTCGGCGCCGACGTCGTAGATGTCGATATAGGACGACGTCATCATCACGACCGGGATGTCGGTCGTGGTGTCGTCGCCCTTGATGCGGCGGCACACCTCGGCGCCGTCGATCTTCGGCAGGTCGGAGTCGAGCAGGATCACGTCGGGCGGCTCGTGCTTGACGCGCGCGAGCGCGCTCGCGCCGTCGCGCGCGACCTGGACCACGTGACCGCGGCCCGAGAGGACCTTGACGATCAACCGGACCACGTCCGGTTCGTCATCGATCACGAGCACGCGGGCCATGGGCCATCGTACCCCGGGTCAGTTATCGATGACAGAGCTCAGGCAGGTCTGCGCGACGGAGGACTCCCAGTCGCGCTTGTTGACGAAGTACGCGCGGATGTTGCCCTCGCGATCGATCAGCGCGGACTCGGGCACCGCCTTGATGCCCCACGACGCCGTGATCGCGCCGATGTTGCCGTCACCGGCGGGCGGATCGAGCAGCACCTTGAACGGCACGCCCGCGGGCAGCGCCTTCGCGTAGGCGTCGAGCGCCTTCTGGAGATTCCAGTCGCCGCCCGGCAGCTGGAACGCGGGCGCGAGGCCCTCGACGAGGGAGATCAGGACGTCCTGCCACTGGTGGTCCGAGGCGAGCGCGAGCACGACGAAGTCGCCACCGGCCATCTCCCGCGCCATCGCGGCGAGCGCGGGCTTCTCGGTCTTGCAGACGCCGCACCACGACGCCCAGAAGTTGATGAGGACGACCTTGCCGCGGAAGTCGCTGAGCTTGACCGGCTTGCCCTGGTGATCCTGCGCCGTGAAGTCCGGCGCGCGCACCGGCAGGCTGCACGCGCCCCCGCCGCCGCACAGGGCTGGCGCGACCGGCTGGTCGCCGCGCAGACCGCGGCACGCCGCCTTGCTCTCGCGCGCCGCCGCCGCAGGGACCATCCACAGGAACACGCCGGCCATGATCAGGCCCGCGAGTGCGACACCGCCTCCCACCGCGAGCACCCGCGGCTGAATGACGATTCCTTTCGCCGGGGGCGACGTCTCGGCCATCACCCACACCTTAGCGGATTCTCCGCTATGCTCAAAGGCATGTCGGTGCGCGGCGCGCTCAGCACCATGCCCGCCGAAGACGTCCTGGACTGGGTCGCCCGGCGCAAGCTGTCGGGCCCGATCACGTTCGATCGGCGCGGCCTCGTGCGCAGCCTCGTGATCGACGACGGCCAGATCGTGTGGGCGAGCTCGAACCGCCGCGACGAGCAGCTCGGGGTGATCCTCACCCGGTCGGGGCTGGTCGCCGAGCGCGCGCTCGCGGACGCGCTCGAGACGCGGGCCGAGACCGGCGTGCCGCTCGGCAAGGTCCTCTTGATGTCGGCGCTGATCACCGAGATCGACCTGGTCGACATCCTGGCGACCAAGATCCGCGAGGCGGTGACGGACATCGTCACGTGGACCGACGGCACCTTCGACGTTATTCCCAAGGCGCAGCCGCCGGCCACCGGCGTCGTGGCGCAGCTGCCGATCGAGGTCTGTCTGACGGTCGCCCGCCGCCGCGCGGAGCGGATGACCGCGATCATGGGCGTGCTCGGCGCCGACGACGTCACGTTCTTCGTCCCGCCGAGTGCGGCCTTGCCGCCCGCCGAGGAGGGTTCGGTCCTCGATCGGCAGCGCGTGTGGACGCTCGCCGGCGACCGCCACAGCGCCGCGGACATCGCGGCGGCGTTCTCGGGCGAGCGGTTCGCGGTGTTCGACGCGCTGGTCGAGATGGTCGAGACCGAGCGGCTCACCGTCGATCGCCGCCAGCGCGATCGCACGAACTCCGCCGTGGAGCTCGCCGCCGGCGCGCGCGGCCGGCTGCGCCAGGGCGATCGCGCCGGCGCGCTCGCGATGGCGACCAAGGCCCTCCAGCAAGATCCGAGCGATCCCGAGGTGCGGAAGACGTTCGCGCAGGCGGAGCGCGCGCGAGTCGCGGAGGTCGCGCGCCAGCTGCTCGCGCGTCACCGCGTGCCGCGCCGCCTCGATCACGCCCCCCGGACCGAGCTGACGCCCGCCGAGCAGGAGCTCGCCGATCGTGTCGACGGCCGCTGGGACCTGCTCTCGCTGATCCGCTCCGCGTCGGTGCGCGAGGCCGAGGCCCTGCTCGCGTTCTCCCGCCTGGCCGAGGTGGGGGTCGTCGATCTCGGTTGACCGTGACCATGATGGATACGACGTCGCCCGCCAGTCAGATCGATCGCCAGCGCCTGTTGCCTCGCAGCGGCATCGGCGTCGACGGCGCGTGGCTCGTCATCGCTCCGCCCGGTAACCCGATCATCCGGCTCGACGCGCGCCTGCTCGATCGCGTCGAGCTGATCGGCCGCTCGCCGACCGGACCGCTGGTGTGGTCCGGCGTCGCGACCGCCGGCGTCGCCGCGGCCGCGCTCTCGATCGTGCCGGGCGGCGTGTTCGCGTGCGCGGGCCTCGCCTACCTCGCCCACGAGCGGTTCTCCGAGGCGCGCCGCCGCACGCGCAGCCGCGACCTGTTGCTCGCGCTCGGTGACCTCGAGGTCGCGCTGCACGTCGCCGATGGTCCCGAAGCGGCGAAGAACATCCGCGACGAGCTCGCGCCGTACACCCGCGACGCGCCGATCACCCGGCCCGAGGTCTACGAGGATGCGAAGCGGCGGATGCGCGCCCAGGCGGAAGGCAAAGGCGAGGCCTCCGCGATGCGCGAGATCGAGAACGCGCTCCTCGTGGGTACCGACGTCGTCTACCTGCGGGGCGATTACCTACAGGTCGGTCAGGTCGCCTTCCGGATCTCCGAGGTTCGCGAGTACGCCCTGCGCGGCGCGAACTTGCCGCTCACCGGAGGCCGCCTGCTCCAGGCCGCGATGGGCCTGCTCGTCGTCGCCGCCGACGGCCGGGCCAAGGCCGGAGAGGACGTCACGCTGCTGTCGAAGAGGATCGCCGACTACGAAGCGTGGTCAGGTCACACCGCCGGACGCTGAGCCGGGTCCGGATCGATCTCTGTTTGGTCTTCGAACGCCGTGCGGCGCTACACTGTCGTCGTGCGCGCCGCTGTTGTTCTCGCAGTCGCGCTCGCCGCTGGGGGCTGCGGCCGCTGGGGCTTCGCTGTGCCGCTCGACGCGGTCGACGGCGGCGAGGACACCGACGCGCCGGGCGACGCCGACCTCGACGTCGCCGCGCCCAAGCCGGATGCCGCGGTCGGCCCGGATGGACCGCTGTCGGCCGATGCGCCGCCGGGCACGGGCGACTACGCGGTCGCGTCGACGTCGGGCACGTTCACGCCGATCGCGAGCGGGACGGTCGTGCCCGGCTTCGTGGCGCGCGCCGACGACGAGAGCTATCCCCTGGCGCTGCCGTTCGCGTTCGCGTTCTACGGCGTGACGTTCACGACGGTGAATGTCAGCGTGAACGGCTACGTGTCGTTCGACGCCCCCGCGACGGGCGCCGACACGGCGCTGAACGACTGTCCGCTCGACAGCTCGCCGCCCGGCGCGATGATCGCCGCGTTCTGGGACGACCTGTACGCGAACGACGCGGCGCCGGCGGCGACCATGACGTACGCGACGACGGGCACGGCGCCCGATCGCGCGATCACGTTCGAGTGGAAGGACATGGACGCGTACTACGTCGCCGGCGGTGGCAACAACTCGTTCGCGCAGGGCGTTCGGGTCACGCACCAGATCGTGCTGCGCGAGAACGGCGTGATCGAGCTGCGCTACGGCCCGCGCACGGCGCCGAGCGGCAGCAACGCGAACAAGGACTGCGGTCCCGATCGCCACCGCGGCTGCTCCGCGACGGTCGGCCTCGAGGCGCCCGCGAGCGTGCTGTTCGAAGCCATCCAGTGCGGCACGGGCGCGGGCCCCGGCCCGGGCTACGCGCCGATCGACGACGGCAAGGTCATCACGCTCACGCCGCTGTGACGGCCGCGCCTCACCGCGAGACGCGACCGAACACGATGGGCGTGACGATGTACCACTCGCTGCGGGTGCCCGCCCAGCCGTAGCTCGTGGCGCGGCCGTCGGCGTCGGTCAGGAACACGAGCGTCCCGGTGCCGAAGCCGCCATCGACGTCGTTCCACCGCGTGTCGTTCTGGTGAGAGGACGAGGTCGAGTCGACGATCGTGACCGCCCACGCGCCGGGGATCTCGGGCACGGGCAGCGGCCGATCCACGACGAAGCCGACGTGCCCGGTGTTCTTGCTCGGCAGTCCTCGCGGCCGTCGCCACGCGAACACGTCGCCCGGCATGACCTCCGCGATGCTCGCGATCCGCTGCCAGCCGCCGCGCGACCTCCCGACCGGCGCGCGCTCGATCGCGGCGACGAAGTCGCGGGCGACCGGCCTGCTGCTCCCCAGCGCCTGCTGCGCGATCGGCGCCGTCCGCCGAAGGATCCAGGCCGCCATCCCGGAACAGTCCCAGTGGTAGATGCCGTCCTTCACGCGCACCGACGTCGCGGCCTGATACTTCGAGTCGACCATCCGCGCGCGGATGTCGTCGATCAGCGCGAGCACGCGCGCGCCCGCCTTCGTCGCGGCCGCCGGCGGCGGCTGGTCCGGGACGGGTGCGGGGGGCAAGGGGCCGTCGATCGGCGCGTTGATGAACGGCCACGGCACGCCCTCGTGAACGCCGAGCTGGAGCACGCGCCGCGATCGCGGCACCTCGGTGCTCGCCGGCGGACCCGCCGGTGCGGCCTCGCCGATCGCGCAGCCCGCCAACACGACGGCGAGCGCGACCCGACGCATCAGACGAGCATGAGCGATCGACGCGCACCGCGCCATGTACCTCGGACACGTGCAGCAGCGCACGGTTGCACCGGCGCCGGCGCGCTATCCCGGCGTCGTGACGAGCCGCAGCTCGAAGCTCGTGCCCTGCCCCTCCGCGCTCGCCGCGTCGATCGTCGCGCCCCACGGCTCGAGGATCGCGCGCGCGGTGTCCCCGAGCTCGACAGCGCGCGCGCTGCCGGCGCCGTTGTCGGCGATCAGCACCACCGCCCAGCCGTCCTCGGCGAACGAGCGCACGGACAGCGTCGAGCCCGGAAGCGACCGGGCGCTGTCGGGCGCCACCGCGGCGCGCAGCGCGCTGACGCGCGCGAAGCTGCCGGCGGTGCCGCCCGCCCCCGGCCCGCCGCCGAGCTAGCTCAGCA
>JAEUJX010000611.1 GCA_016794545.1 Myxococcales bacterium | reverse complement strand
GCGCGAGAACCGGCCGCCGCTCGTCGTGCGCGCCGGCGACACGGACGTGATCGTCGTCGGCACGCACTTCTCGGTCGACTTCGGCGACGGCACCGGCGACGCGGACGTGCGCGTCACCGAGGGCGTCGTGAAGGTCGTGCGGCACCACCAGGAAGTGCGCGTCGCCGCGGACCAGGCGTGGGAGCCGGCACGCGGCGTGATCGCGCTCGTCGACGCGACGCCCGAGGTGCGCGTCGCCCTCGCGGACGGCAGCCGCCCGGGGCCGAGCGCGCCCGACGGCGCGACGATCGGCGAGGTGTCGACCGGCGGCAGCGGCGCGTACGAGATCGACATGGGCGCGGGCCCCGACGTGCTCCACGGCCGCACGGCCGCGGTGCCCGAGGACACGAGGCCGCCGGTGCGCACGGGCTCCGGCGATGGCGCGACCGCTGGCGGCGCGGCCCGGCCGGACGTCGTGCGCCCGCCGCGCGGCGGGACCGGCGGTGGTGGCGGCAGCGGCAGCGCGGCGCCGGCAGGGAGCCTGATCTCGCTGATCAAGGCCCAGCCGGTGGAACCACCGCTCGACCTCGGCGAGCCGGTCGCCGCGAGCGCCGTCAGCAAGTACCAGGAGCTGATCCGCACCAAGTCCTCCGGCGAGGAGGAGTCGCGCGCGTACTACGGCATCGCCTACATGCAGGCGATGAAGCTCGGCCGCACCGGCGACGCGCTGCGCACGATCATGGTGTACGAGCGCCGGTTCGCGCAGGGCCGGGTCTATCCCGAGCGGACCTCGATCGCGTGGCTCAAGCTCCGCATCCTGTGCACGCGCGGGCTCGACGACGAGTGCCGCCAGGCCGCCGCGGCGTACCAGCGGCTCGCCCCCGGCACGCCCGCCGGTACGATCGCCGAACGCGTCACGCTCGGCGATTAGCGATACAATAGTTCGCGATGAGCCGGCCCACCGTCGTGCTCGAGCTCGCGGCGAATCCGCGGTTTGTCGATGACGTCAACGCCGGCGGCGTGTTCGTGCCCGGCTGCGCGCTCGCGGTCCAGTCCGAGTGCGACCTCGTCGTGCGCGCGCCGACCGGCGAGATGACGCTGCCCGCGCGCGTCGTCTACGTCGATCCCGCGAGCGGCGCGGGCCTCGAGCTGATCGGGTGCGGCCCGACGATGAAGGAGCGGCTCGCGGAGCTCGCGAAGTCCGCCGCCGCGCCCCGGCAGCCCCCGGCGGTCCCGGAGCTCGAGGCCGATCTCGGCGCGGACGGCCTCCTGACGCTCGCGGCCGACGGCGACGACGACAGCGACGGCGACGGCGACGGCGACGACGACAGCGACGGCGACGGCGACGGCGACGACGACAGCGACAGCGACAGCGACGGCGACGGCAACGGTGACGGTGACGGTCAACCGGCGCGCGCGGGCAACCTGCAGGAGCGGCTGCGCGGCCTCTCGCTCGCCGAGCAGGTACGCAAGGCGCAGTCGTCCGATCCGGCGACCCGCATGGCGCTCGAGCGGATGTACGGCAAGGCGGTGTGGGAGGCGCTGCTTCGCAACCCGCGCCTGACCGCGCCCGAGGTCGCGCGGCTCGCGCGCATGGGCACGCTGCCGCGCGTGCAGCTCGAGACGATCGTCACGAACAGCGCGTGGCTCCAGATCCCCGAGGTGCGGCGCGCGCTGCTCTCGAACCCGCGCCTCGGCACGGATCAGATCCTGCGCGTGTTGCGGCTCATGCCCAAGCACGAGCTCAAGGTCGCCTCGACCGCGACGGCGTATCCATTCGCCGTCCGCGACCAGGCGAAGAAGCTGCTGAAGAACGACTGACGCGGCCCGCCGCCGCTACCGCGCCACGCCGACCGTGAGCCACGCGGGCAGCGTGGCGCTCGGCGGCCCGTCGCCGATGGCCTTCCTGATCGCGGCGTCCGCGGCGTCCGAGACCGCGGCCCACGCCGGCGCCGGCAGGTTCTTCTTCATGAGCGCGAGCGGTGCCATGGTCCGGGCGAACGACGGCCAGACGTCGTCGACGGAGGCGAGGGTCTGGGTGTGCGCGATCGGGTGGACCTCGACGTCCGAGAAGTACGCGCTCATCTCGGTGCGGCACAGGTCCTCGGTGACGAGCGGCATCTCGGATGAGCCGGGCTTCGGGGCGTTCGGGCCGAGCACCCTGCTCAACGTCTCGCGCAGCGCGCCGAACATCGCCGCGAGCACCGGGTTGTCCTCGAGCCGCGTCCAGCTCGAGACCACCGCGCGCGCGCCCGGCACGAGCACGCGGCGCAGCTCGCGAAAGCCAGCCGCGCGATCGGGGAAGAACATCAGGCCGAACATCGAGAACGCGGCACCGAACGTGGCGTCGGCGTAGGGCAGCGCCTGACCGTCGCCGACGTGCGGCGTGACGTGCGTGTCACCGATCGCGCCCTTCCGCGCCGCGAGGCGCTCGATCATCTGCGGCGAGAAGTCGAGCGCGTCGACCGGGTGGCCGGCGTCGGCGGCGAGGAACGCGAGCGTGCCCGGACCGCACGCGACATCGACGACGCGCGCGCCGGGCGCGGGAGCCGCGAGCCGGAACGCGTCGGCCGCGAACTGCTCGAACACCGGCACGATCTCCTCGGCGTAGGCCGGCGCGACGAGGTCCCAGGGCATCGGCGTGGTCAGCGGCGACGACGGTGGATTCGACATGCGCGGAGCCTACGCCCGCCGCGCGTTTGGAGGTAGGGTGCGCGCGACATGCGTCCCGATGGCCGTCGCCCCGATCAGCTCCGCTCGCTCGAGATCATCACGAACTACCAGAAGCACGCGGAGGGCTCCGCGCTGATCAAGCTCGGCGACACGTGGGTGCTGTGCGCGGCCTCCGTCGAGGAGACGGTGCCCGCGTGGATGGCGGGCAAGGGCAAGGGCTGGCTGACCGCCGAGTACGCGATGCTCCCGCGCTCGACGCACACGCGCAGCAAGCGTGACCCCGGCGGCCGCGGCAAGGAGATCCAGCGATTGATCGGCCGCTCGCTCCGCGCGGCGGTCGACCTCAAGCAGCTCGGCGAGCGCACGATCAACGTCGACTGCGACGTGCTGTGCGCCGACGGCGGCACGCGCGTGTGCTCGATCACCGGCGCGTGGGTCGCGCTCGCGCTCGCGATCGACAAGCTCGTCGCGCAGGGCAAGCTCGCGAACAAGAATGCCCTGATGCCGCCGGTCGCCGCGGTGTCGGTCGGCATCGTCGGTGGCGAGTGCGTGCTCGATCTGCCGTACCTCGAGGACAGCAAGGCCGACGTCGACATGAACGTCGTCGGCGACGAGGGCGGCACGCTGATCGAGGTGCAGGGCACCGCCGAGCGCGGGACGTTCGACCGCGCGCAGCTGAACGCCATGCTCGATCTCGCCGGCGTCGGCATCAAGCAGCTCGTGCAGGCGCAGCGCGCCGCGATCGCGAAGTGACCATGCGGCCGCTGGTGTTCGCGACGCGCAACAAGGGCAAGCTCGTCGAGCTGCGCCAGCTGCTGCCCGGCGTCTCGGTGCTCAGCGTCGACGAGGCCGCGGCGCGGCTCGGCCTCGAGATCCCCGAGGTCGTCGAGGACGCCGACACGTTCGAGGGCAACGCGGTCAAGAAGGCGCGCGAGGTCTCGGACCTCACGCGCCTGCCCGCGCTCGCCGACGACTCGGGCCTCGAGGTCGACGCGCTCGGCGGCGCGCCCGGCGTGTACAGCGCGCGCTATGCGGGCGTGTCCGGACACGACGCCGACGCCGCGAACAACGCGAAGCTGCTCGCCGCGCTCGCGAACGTCCCGGAGGCGAAGCGCACCGGCCGGTTCCACGCCGTGCTCGCGCTGTGCGACGTCCACGGCCCGCTCGGCGCAGGCGCGATCACCGCGCACGGCGTGTGCGAGGGCCAGATCCTCGACGCGCCGCGCGGCACCGGCGGCTTCGGCTACGACCCGCTGTTCCTGGTTCCCGAGCTCGGCCAGACCTTCGCGGAGCTCGGCGTCGGCACGAAGGGCGACCTCTCGCATCGCGCCCGTGCGATGCGCGCGATCGAGCCGAAGCTGCTCGCGTATCTATCGCGGGGATGAGCTCAGGGCGCGAGCGCGCGCTCGACGAGCGCGGGCACGAACGACGGGTCGTCGATCACCAGCACGCGGCGACCCGCGACCGGCGAGGCCGACAGCACCGGCTCCACGGAGGTGCGCACCGCCTGGGCCTCCGGCCCGACGAACACGATGACATCGAACTTCACGGTCCGCGTGAGCTCCTCGAGACTCTCGGGGGCGCACGCGAACACGTACTGGAAGCGCTCGACGAGCTCGGCTCGCGCGCGCGCGCGCACAGCCGGCTGACGAGCAACCACGGTCACGTACCGACGCAGACGTTCGGCCATCGCTCCTCCCCTACGAACCAAGAGCAGCGACAGCTTGCGCGCCCTCGTGGTGCGAAAGGGATACGCGCGGGGTACGTAATTTCGGCCTCCCGGTAAGCTTTGTACCGGGCCACACGCCCTCTGCGTCCGCTCGGCGTCTCAGGGCTGCTTCGGACGGCGAACGACATGTGCGAGGCGCTGCCTCGGCGCCGGCGGGTCGTCGTCGACCGTCAGCTCGAGGACGTCCTCGTCGCCGGGGATGGCCTCGGGCAGCTCGAGCGTCGCCGCGGCCGACGGCTCGGGCGTGCGCAGATCCTCGACGAGCTCCGCGAGCTTCGGCGCCGAGATCGGCGTCGTGGCCCTGGCCGGGCGCTCCTTGCGCACGACGTGCGGAGTCCGCTTTCCATCCCCCATCCGCATAGCCTATCAGGGGCGTCCACCCGGGACGGGGTAGCTCACGGGCTGCGATATCGCGCGGGATCCAGCCCGAACCGGGCGATCCAGCGCTGCACCTGCATGCGCGCCTTCCCGAGCTGACGCGCGACGGCGCTGATGTTGCCGCCGTTGGCCTGGAGCAGCGCGACCAGGTCGTCGCGCAGCGCGCGTTGCTCGGCGTCCAGGTCGAGATCGGCCGCCGCGGACCGCGCGACGCTCCGCACCGACGCCGGGAGGTGCGCGGCCTCGATCGTGCCGGAGCTGTCCGCGAGGGTCAGCGCGGCCGCGAGGCAGCGCTCGAGCTCGCGGATGTTCGCGGGCCAGGCGTGGCGGGCGAGCGCGCGCACGGCGTCGAGCGCGAAGCGGACCGAGCGACCGGGCGCGAGCCGCGCGAGCAACGTGCCGATCAGGAGGCCGAGGTCGACGCGGCGATCGCGCAGCGCCGGCAGCTCGATGTGGAAGCCGGAGATCCGCGCGCGCAGGTCGGCGCGGAACGCGCTGGCGCGGACGCGCGCGTCGAGATCGTGCAGCGTCGCGGTGACGAGGCGGAAGTCGACGGGGGCACCGCGGGTGTCGCCGACCGCCCTGACCTCGCGCTCCTGGAGCACGCGAAGCAGCGCCGCCTGCGCGGACAGCGGGAGATCGCCGATCTCATCGAGGAACAGCGTGCCGCCGTCCGCCTGGCGAACGAGCCCGGGGCGATCCTCGGTCGCGCCCGAGAACGCGCCGCGCCGGACCCCGAACAGCTCGGCCTCGACGAGCGTCGGCGGCAAGGCGCCGCAGTTCACGGCGACCAGCGGCCCCCGGCGCGCGGACAGCGCGTGAACGGCGCGGGCGATCAGCTCCTTGCCGGTGCCGGTCTCGCCGCCGATCGAGATCGGGACGAGCGACGGTGCCATCGCGCGCAGCTGCGCGAGCTCGGCGGCGAGCTCCGGATCGACGGTCGCGAGCCCCGGCGGATCGTGCGGCAGGGTGCTCGCGTCGAGATCCGTCGCGCCGGCGCGCCGCTCGATCGTCACGAGCGTGTGGCCGAGCTCGAGCCACGTGCCGTCGGGCAGGACCGCGCGCCGCAGCGGCGCTCCATCGAGGAAGGTGCCGTTCTTGGAACCGGCGTCACTCGCGATCCAGCGGCCGAGCTCGCGCTCGAGCACCGCGTGCCTGGTCGACATCTGCGGATCGGGGATCGTGATCGCGAGGACGCGCCGCTGATCGACCGTCGTGCGCGACGCCGCGCGCTCGGGGCCGCGCCCGAGCGTGACCAGGTCGACGTCCGCGAGCGAGAACCGCGCGGCGAGCGCGAGCGGACGCGCGCCTTCGAACGCGACGAACAGCGCCGGCGCCGGCACCTCCGCAGCGCTGCTCGCCGGCCGCACCGAGAGCGTGGCTTGCGTCGGGTCCGACACGACTTACGATCCTGGCCCGATGGCGTATGCGGTACAAGTCCGTATGGTCGGTCGCTGGTGGCTCGCGGCTGTCGCGCTCTGTGCGGCCTGCGCCGACGATCCGGTCGCCGATCGAGCACCGGAGCGCGCCCCGCCGGCGCGGCCGGTCGCAGGCCCGACCGCGCTGCCGGAGCCGCCTCACGAGGAGACCATCGGGCTCCGCGTGCTGTCGCCCGGCGCCGAGCCGCGCCGGCTGCTGCGATATCGGCCGCGCCCCGGCGACGAGCAGACGATCGTGCTCGAGACCGGCATGGACATGGCGATGACCGCCGGCGGACACCGGATGCTCGCGCAGCAGGGAACGACCGAGGGGCGCGTCGTGCTGCGCGTCGAGCGCGTCGACGGCGAGCGCATCACCGTCAAGGTCGACGTGATCGAGCTGAAGGCACCCTCGTACGACCCGACCAACTTCACGAAGCCGGAGTCCCTCGCGAACCAGCAGGGCACCTTCGTGATGAGCGATCGCGGCCGCCTGCTGGAGACCAACCTGCCGTTCATCGAGACCAGCGAGCTCGCCCGCGAGGCGTTCCAGCTCACGGACTACCTGATGCTGCTCCCCGAGGAGCCGGTCGGCCGCGGCGCGCGCTGGGAGGTCCACTCGCGGATGCAGCGCAACGGGCTCGGGCTCCAGTCCGTCGACACGCACGAGCTCGTCGAGCTGTCACCCACGTCCGGGCGTACGCGCGCGACGCTCGCCCAGGGCAGCTGGCCGCAGCTGGTGACGTCGTATGCCGACGATCCCGTGACCATGTTCGAGATGGTCGCGTTTCGCTCCACCGGCTCGGGCGACCTGACGTTCTCGCTCGAGCGCCCCCTGCCGACCGATGCGACGACGACGTTCGACTTCACCGCGGACATGCGGATCCGTCGCCTCGACGGCACGCAGACCACCACGTACGCCATCACGATGACGTACGACGCGAAGCTCCGCGTCACCGAGGATCGTGGTGGACGCGCCCGATAGCGACGGAGATCCTGCCCGGACGGCGACGCTGCCCGCGCGACCGGGCTCCACGCCGACGGCCATCCCCGAGCGCACCGCGCCGAGCGAGCGCACGGGCGACCTCGAGTCGGCGGCGCAGGACCTCGCGGAGCTGCCCGTCGTCGACCCCGACACCTACGTGTTCGGCCGCTACTTCGCGCGAGGCGGGATGGGCCGGATCGCCGAGGTCCGCGACAAGCGCCTCGGCCGGGTGATCGCGATCAAGGAGCTGATCGCGCGGGACCCGGGACTCGTGGCGAGGTTTCACCGCGAGATCCAGATCACCGCGCGCCTGCAGCACCCCTCGATCGTGAGCCTGCTCGAGGCCGGGCGGTGGCCGAGCGGCGAGCCGTTCTTCGCGATGAAGAAGGTCAGCGGCCAGTCGCTCAAGGAGGCCATCGAGCGCAGGAAGACGCTCGACGAGCGGCTCGGCCTCCTGGCCAGCACGATCGCGATCGTCGACGCGCTCGCGTACGCGCACGACCGCGGCATCATCCACCGCGACCTCAAGCCGGCGAACGTCCTCGTCGGGGAGTTCGGCGAGACCGTCGTCATCGACTGGGGACTGGCGAAGGACCTGCGCGCCGCCGACGACGCACCGGACCCGCTGCCCTCGCTCGCGCGCGGCGCGGACTCGCAGATGACGGCCGCCGGCTCCATCCTCGGCACGCCGTCGTTCATGGCGCCGGAGCAGGCGCGCGGCGAGGACGCCGACGAGCGCACGGATGTCTACGCGCTCGGCGCCATCCTCTACACCGTCCTCACGGGAGCTCCGCCGTTCGTCGGCGGCGACGCGGCGAGCATCATGGCGCGCGTCCTCGAGGAGGCCCCGCGCCCGGTCGGCGAGCTCGAGCCGCGGATCCCCGTCGACCTCCAGACCATCGTCGCGCGCGCGATGGCGCGGGATCGCGACGAGCGGTATCCGAGCGCGAAGGAGCTCGCCACCGACCTCGCCCGCTTCCAGACCGGCCAGCTCGTCGCGGCGCACCGGTACACGAGGCGCCAGCTGTTCACGCGCTGGCTGCGCCGCCACCGCGGCGCCGTGCTCGTCGGCGCCGTCGCCGCTGTCGTGCTCGCGGCGCTCGGCACCGCCAGCGTCATCGGCATCGTGCGCGAGCGCGATCGCGCGCGCGCGGCCGAGCAGGTCGCCTCGGCTCGCGCCGACGCGCTCGTGCTCGCGCAGGCCCGCGCGACGGTCGAGTCGGATCCGCTGAAGGCGATCACCGTGCTCTCCGAGCTGTCGCTCGGCTCGGTCCACTGGCCCGCCGCGCGCATGGTCGCGTCGGATGCCGTGGCCCGGGGCCTCCCGACCGTGGTCTGGGAGGCGCGGTCGGTCGACGAGCTCGAGCTGTCGCCCGACGGCAAGCTGGCGGCGTATGCCCGGGATGCCGAGCTGCGCCTCCGCGAGCTCGCCAGCGGCACCGAGCGCGTGCTCGGCTCGCACGACGCGGAGATCAGCGACGTGGTGTTCTCGCGCGACGGCACGCGGATCGCGACGGCGAGCCGAGACAACACCGTCGCGATCTGGTCCCTCGACGGCAGCCCACCGCGCCGGCTCCGCGGTCATCGCGGGTACGTGCTCGGTGTCGAGCTCTCCGGCGATGACACGCACGCGATCTCGAGCAGCCTGGACCGCGTCACCCGCGTGTGGTCCCTCGCGACGGGCGAGGCGCGCGAGCTGCCGGCGCTGCTGTTCGCCCGCGAGCTGTCTCCAGACGCGAAGCTGCTGATCGCGACCGAGCCGCAGGAGGGCCGCGCGCTCTGGGACCTCGCCACCGGGAAGCGCGTCCTCGAGCTCGGCCAGCGGTGCGCCGCGTTCCTGCCCGGGACGTCGACGCTCCTGATCGCGGGTGACGGCAAGGTCCTCACGCGCGACCTCGCGTCGGGTGCGGAGACCGTGCTCCGCGAGCTCTCCGACCGCTGCACCGCGCTCGCGATCGGCCGCGATGGCACGATCGTGATCGGCACGTCGGTCGGCGCGATGCTCGTCCGCGACCCGGCGAAGCAGAGCTGGGCGTACCGCGGGCTCACCCGGCCGATCACGGGGCTCCAGGTCCGCGCGGACGGGGCGCTCGTCGCCGCCTGGAGCAGCGAGGGCGCGGTGCACCTGCTCGACACGCGCACGAAGTCGGGCCAGGCGCTCGCGGGTTCGCGCGGCGAAGCGCGGTTCGCCGACGACGACCGCGTGATCGCGTTCGGCGTCGAGCGCGAGCTGCTCGCGTGGACGACCACCCGCGGGGGCGCGCGCGTGTTCCAGGCCGGCGAGCTCGCCCGCCGCGCGGGACTGTCGCCCGATGGCACCACGCTCGCGTCGGGCGGACCGGGATGGACGCTGCGCATCACCGACCTCGCCACGCGGCAGACGCGCGATCTGCGCGGACACCAGGCCACGGTGCAGCACGCCGTGTTCTCGCCGAACGGCGCGCTGATCGCGGCGCTCGACGACGATCACCGCGTGCGGCTGTGGGAGCCCCGCGCCGGGCGCAGCGTGCTCCTGCCCGGCCGCGGCCAGCGCGGCCTGCGGTTCTCGCCCGACGGAGAGCTGCTCGCCGCGATCGGAGACCAGCGCGACATCTCCGTGTGGAGCGTGCGGACCGGCGCCGTGCGCTCGTTCGTGGGTCACACCGGGATCCCGCTCGCGCTCGCGTTCTCGCCGGGCGGCGTCCTCGCGACCGCGGGCGCGGATCACACCGTGCGCGTGTGGAGCACGGCGGATGGCACGTCGAAGATCCTCGGCACGCACCACGCGCCGATCCGCGCGCTCGTGTTCTCTCCCGATGGCAGCTGGCTCGCGGCCACCGACGAGCGCGCCTCGGTCCGGCTGTGGCCGGTCGCGGGCGGCCCGCCGCGCGTGCTCGCAGCACACGAGGGCTGGGTGCTCGCGGCCGCGTTCGATCCGAGCGGCCGGACCCTCGCGACCGCGGGGACCGACAAGCAGGTCCGGCTGTGGGATGTGGCGACCGGCGCTCCCCGCGTGATCGGGCGGCACGCCGAGACCGTGCTCGATCTCGCGTTCTCCCCGGATGGCCGAACGCTCGCGAGTGCGTGTCTCGACGGGACGGCCCGGCTGTGGGACGTCGGCGCCGGCGAGTCGCGCGAGCTGGCGGGTCACGCGGCGTGGGTGTGGCAGGTGCAGTGGTTCGCCGACGGAACCCGGCTCGCGACCTCGAGCCGCGACGGCACGGTCCGCGTGTGGTCCGACGAGCTCCCGCGGGATCCGGCCGCGCTGCGCGCCTGGCTCGCGGCCGCGGCGCGCTGAGTCGCCGGGTGCAACACCTGCAACAGGCGGCTGCCCCAGCGCGACCGTCGCAGCCGGGTCGCAGCGTCGCGCAAGTAGCGGGAGATCCGCGCGGCGAGCGCGGCATGTCCGCTGCACACCCACGCCGCCATGAACCATCGACGCGTGTGGATCGCACTCGCCGTGATCGCCGCCGTGATCGGCGGCGTGTTCGTGCTTCGCTCGGCCCGCCAGCCGTCGAGCGCCGCCGCCCGCGGCCCCGCACGGCCCGGTCCGACCGTCGAGGCGAGCCCGCCGCGCGCGGAGCTGCCGAAGCGGGCCGACCGCTCGGTGGAGCTCGACGACGACGTCGCCGGGACGATCCGGCTGGAGGGGCAGGTGATCGATGCCGACGCGAACCCGGTCGCCGGAGCGACGATCGCGATCGACACGCGTCCGTCGCGCACCGTCACCAGCGAGGCCGATGGCTCGTTCGCGATCGAGGATCTGACCGCGCGCAGCTACGAGCTCGTCGCGACCGCGGGCGACCTGGTCGGCGGACCGATCGGCGTCCAGGTCCACGCGCGCACCGAGCCGGTGATCCTGCGGCTCGCGGCCGGCGCGACCGTCGAGGTGGCCGTCGCGCTCGCCCGCGACCGGTCGCCGGTGAGCGGCGCGCGCGTCGAGCTGAACGGCCTCGTCGACCGCGGGGCGACCACGGGACCGACGGGGACCGCCGCGCTGCGCGGCGTTCCACCGGGCTGGTACCTGGTGGTCGCCTCCGCGAGCGGCTTCGCTCCGTCGACGACGTTCCTCGAGGTCACCTCGAGCACGGCGCACGTCCGCCTCGAGCTCGTCTCCGGCGCCCCGGTCTCCGGACGCGTCGTCGATCCCGCGGGCGCGCCGATCGCTGGCGCCCGGGTCCGGTACGAGGGCGTCTCCGACTGGACGCAGGCACCGAGCGACGCGATCGAGACCGGCGCGGACGGCCGGTTTCGGATCGCGGCGCTCCCCGCCGGTAGCTTCCGGTTCGAGGCGCGGCACGACGAGCACGCGCCCGGCGTCACCGACACGCTCGTCCTCGACGGCGCGACCGCGCGCGAGGGGATCACGATCCAGCTGCGCCCGGGCGCGGTGCTCGAAGGCGTCGTGCTCGACGCGGCGCGCGTGCCGGTGCCCGCGGCGCGCGTGCGCGTGCGCGAGGAGACCGCGGGCTTGCCGATGCAGCGGACGCGGCAGGTCACGACGGATGCCGCGGGCACGTTCCGGTTCGCCGGTCTGCCGCGCACCAGCGTGCACGTCGTCGCGCTCGGCGAGGACCGGACGAGCACGACCGCGCGCGTCGACCTCGCGACGTCGGCCACCGCGCGCGTCGAGCTGGTGCTCGACCTCGAGGGGCAGATCGCGGGCAACGTCGTCGACGGCCGTGGCGAGCCGGTCGAGGGAGGCCAGGTGTGGGCGTACCGCGACGCGAGCGACGGCGGCAGCGCGGGCGATGCGCAGCTGCGCGGCGAACAGGTCGCGCTCACCGACGGCGCCGGCGCGTTCGCGTTTCGCGGGCTCTCGCCGGGCCGCTACACGCTGCGCGCGCACCCACCGGGTGCGACGCCGGACTACGAGACGCTGCTCCTGCGCCCCGAGGTCAAGGCGACCGTCGGCGACCGCGCCGTGAAGCTCGTGCTGGCCGGCGACGGCGCGGTCACGGGCAAGGTCGTGTTCGCGGACGGCAAGCCGGCGATGCTGTTCGTCGCGAGCCTCGGGGGCTGGGGCAGCGCGCGCACCGTGTCCACGAAGGACGGCTCGTTCGAGCTGCGCGACCTGCCGCCGCGCGAGTACCGGATCACGATCCGCGGCGCCGGCTTCGCCGAGCGATCGCTGCCCGCGATCACCGTCGCGCCCGGCAAGACCGCCGACCTCGGCACGATCACCGTGCACGCGGGCCGCAGCATCTCCGGTCGGGTGGTCGACGCGCGGGGCACGCCCGTCGCGGGCGCGACCGTGCTCGCCGGCTCGACGTTGTGGGGGACCGGCTCGAAGGCGAGCGCGCCCTCCGGCATGGGGGGCCCGCCCGGCGCGAGCGGGATCAAGGAGGCGACGACCGACGAGCGCGGCGAGTTCGTGATCACCGGCGTGGGCCGTGGTCCGAGGCACCTCGTCGCGGAGCACGACACGCTGGGGCGCTCCGTGCCGATCACGCTCCCGACGACCGATCGCTCCGCGACCGACGTCCAGGTCACGCTCGTCGCGTTCGGTGCGCTCGAAGGCAAGGTGACGCTGGGCCGCGAGCCCGCGAGCCGCATCGTGGTCAACGCGCAGTCCAAGACCGTCCCGGAGACGATGTACAGCGTCGTCACGAGCACCGACGGCTCGTATCGCTTCGATCGTCTCGCGCCCGACACCTACTCGGTGTCCGCGATGCTCGGCGCCGACCCGATGCAGGGCTTCGGGTTCCACGCGCGCACCACGACCGTACGGTCGGGCAAGCCCACCAGGCTCGACCTCGCGGTGGAGACCGGCGACGCCGTGCTGGTCGTGCGGCCGACGGCGACCACGCCGGTGGTGTTCGCGATGGTCTACAGCGTCCGGGGCGCGGTGGCGGCGAGGACCGCGAAGGAGCTCGAGACGAAGACGCTCGCGCTCGACGCCGGTCAGTCGGGCTTCGCCATGGCGATCGCCGGCAACCCCGCCCGGCTCGAGAAGCTCGCGCCCGGCCTCTACACCGTCTGCGCGTCGCCGTTCCCCGGCGAGGTCGGCTTCGAGGTCGAGGACTACCTGGTCCGCGAGGGCGACAACCTGCCGGTGTTCTGCAAGCAGGTCAACGTCGCCAAGGGCGAGGCCTCGATCGACATCGCCGTCACGATCCCGGCCTTCGTGCCCGCGCCCGACGAGTAGCGATCACAGGTCCAGCGATGGCGGGTCCACCGTGCACTCGATCTTCCCGAACCCCTCTGCGCGCAGATCGAGGCCGGCCCGCTTGATCGTCGCGACGAGCTTCGCGAGGAGGCCCCGGGTGCAGCGGCCCCGACCGACGGCCACCTTGATGACGAGGCCCTCCTGCTCGCGCCAGGCGAGCTCGGCCTCCAGCGTCGCGACCGCCTCGTTCGCGCGCTCGACCGCACGCTGCCGTCTCGCGCGGCCATTGTCGTCCCGTGCGGGCTCGGCGGAACCAGCGCGCTCGGTCGCATGCGCGGGCGCCGCGCGCGTCTCCGGGTCGCCGCAGCCCGCGAGCAGCGACAGGAGCACGAGGGGAGCCGCGGCGCGTCTCATGCGTGTGGCAAGGTCGGCGTGGTCGCCCGCAGGGCATCGACGATCTCCCACTCGAACGCGGGGGCGGCGAGCACGTAGAGATCATCGCTGCGTGCCATCGACAGCGCCTTCCAGGCCGACGGCCGGGAGCTGACCACCACCACCCGAGGCGCCGTCGTTCCCCGGAGCCAGGCCTGCACGCGGGCGCGCGCCGCATCACTCGCCTCGAGATCGACCATGACGACGCTCTCGAACTGGCCCGAGATGGCAAGGTCGTCGCACTCGAACACGTCGTAGCCGCGCTCGCGCAGGTACCTCGCGATCTGCCCCCGCGAGGCGTCGGGCGGTGCGACGAGCGCCACCGCGTTCGGCTTCATGACGCCGCACTCCAGGTGACGGCGTGCCCGCGCTGGATCCACATCGCGAGATCGAGCCCGACGCCCGGGATGACCTCGTGATAGAGCAGCTCGTAGCTCGCCGGCATGGTCCCGCCGAAGCCGTGGAGCGTCACCACCCGCGCGCAGCTCGGCATCGCCGCCAGCCGGCGCTGGACCTGCGCGGTCTGCTCGGCGAGCGAGGCGCCCGGCGGCACGTCGCGAAACAGCGGCAGCTCGAACGGGTTGTAGAGGTACAGCGCGTCGAACTCGGTCCAGTCGAGGGAGAACGCATCGGCCTGCACGAACCGCGTGCGGTCCGCGACCCCGAGCGCGCGGGCGAGCTCCGCCGCCGGTTCCACCAGCGCCGGGTGCTGCTCGACGCCGACCCAGGTGCCCTGCCCCGACAGCGCGCCGATCGCGCAGACCTTGCCCACGCCGGAGCCGATGTCGAGGATGCGCGTCCGCTTGCTCCCGGTCAGCAGGCTGGCCGCTCGCACCGCGGCGCGGACCGGCGTCCAGTGCGTCGCCGAGAGGTGCCTCAGCTCGTCCGGCAGGAGCCGATCGAACTGTTCGTCGAGGCTCGCGCTGCGGCAGGTGCAGCGGCGGCGGTTGCGGGACGGAGGGCTCATGGCGCCGCCGTCCCGGCCATGCCCGTCTTGCGCGCGTGCCTCACGACTCCGGCGGCGATCGCGTCGTGCAGCTCGCGGGCGAGCGGTGACGGAACGAGCTCGCCCGGCTCGGTGCGGCTCGCGATCAGGCGAGCGGTCTCGATCATCATCTCCTGGTTGATCGAACGCGCCCGCGCCTCGATCGCTCCTCGCATCAGCCCCGGGAACGCGAGCGCGTTGTTGATCGCGCGCCCGTCGGAGGCGAGCGCGGCTCCCGCAGCGAGAGCCACCCTCGGCTCGATCTCCGGATCCGGGTTGGAGAGCGCGAGGACGATCTGGCCCTTCTTGATCAGCTCCGGTGCGATCAGCTTGCCGCGCCCGGTCACCGCGACGACGATGTCCGCGTTCGCCATCAGGTGCGAGAAGGCGACCGTCTGCGCCCCGACCGCGATCGCGCGCGCCGCGGCGCTCGGATCGGGATCGTGACAGAGCAGCTCGTCGACGCCGAACCGCTTCACGAGCCGGGCGATCGCGGTCCCGGCCGCGCCGAGCCCGATCACGCCGACACGCGCGCGCGCGAGCGGGACCTTCGTGGCCTTCGCGGCGTTGATGATGGCCGCCAGCACCGCGGTCGCCGTCCCGTGCTGGTCGTCGTGAAAGACCGGCTTGCGCAGCCGCTCGGCGAGGCGCTCCTCGATCTCGAAGCAGTCGGGCGACCGGATGTCCTCCAGGTGAATCGCCGCGAAGCCCGGCGAGATGCGCGCGACGGTCTCGACGAACTCCGCCGGCGTCGCGACGTCGAGAACGAGCGGGATCGCCGAGACGTCGGCGAGCTTGTCGTACAGCACCGCCTTGCCCTCCATCACCGGCAGCGCTGCGAGTGGTCCCACGTTGCCGAGGCCGAGCACGCGGGTGCCGTCCGTGACGATCGCGACGTTGCTCCCGCGCCACGTGGTCGTGTACGCGACGCTCGGATCGTCCTGGATCGCCCGCACGACCTGCGCGACGCCGGGCGTGTAGATCGTCCTGAGGTCTCGCACGCTGGCGAGCGGCAGCCGGGACGCCACGCGGATCTTGCCGCCGCGGTGCGCATCCATCACCCGGTTCCGGGTCGACATCACGGTCACCCCCTCCACCTTCTCGACCGCGGCGATCATGCGCGCGACCTCCCCCGAGCTGCGCGTCTCGACGGTGATCTCCCGCAGCGTCTGCTCGTCTCCGATGCGGAGCGTCTCGATCTCGCAGAGCAAGCCACCCTCGCTCGCGATCGCCGCGGCGAGGCGAGCCAGCGTGCCGGGCTCGTGGCGGAGGCGGACCTCCAGGACGGTATCGACGCTGCTGGACTTCATGACATCGCACCTCGCTCGTGGTTGCTGCGTTGCCCCGACTTCACCCAGAGCTCGAGCCGGTCCGTCTCGATCGGGAGGTCCTCGACGAGCTCGTAGCCGAGCGGGGCCGGTGCCCCGAAGCTGTGATAGGTGACGACGCGCGTCCCGGCCGGGGCAGCCGACAGGCGCTCCCTCGCCCCGCGCACGTACTCGGCGAACTTCGCCGGCGCGAAGGTCATCGAGCGGTCGAGCACGTGCTCGTCGTCGCGCAGCTGCTCGGCGAACGGGTTGTAGAGGTAGAACGCGTCGAAGGCGCGCCAGTCCGTGTCCATCGCGTTGCCCTCGATGAACGCGGCGTTCTCGAGGCCGGCGCGCGAGGCGAGCCGGCGCGCGATGCGAACGAGGTGCGGACGGATCTCGACGCCCACGAAGGTCGCGCTCGGCACCTCGCGCGCCGCGACGATGCAGAACTTCCCCGGTCCCGAGCCGACGTCGAGCACGCGCATCCCCGGGCGCGGCGCGAGCATCCGCGCCGCGAGCCGCGCGACGGTGACCGGGGTGAAGTGGATCGAGGACTTCAGGCGCATGCGCGGCGGCAGCTGGAGGTCGAACAGCTCGTCCTCGTCGAACAGGAGGTTCCGTGCCTCGCCGCTCACTCGGCCACTCCGAGCAGATCGAGGACCGCGTTCACGAACGTGAGCGGGTGCGGTGGGCACCCCGGCACGTACAGGACCGGGATCACCTCGTCGAGGAACGTGCGCTCGACGCCGGAGGCTCCCTCGTAGAGTCCTCCGGAGATCGCGCAGGCGCCCACCGCGATGACGAAGCGCGGCTCGGGCATCGCCTCCCAGGCGAGGCGCACGGCGTCCTTCATCGTGCGGGTGAGCGCGCCCGAGAGCACGAGCGCATCCGCGTGCCGCGGCGACGCGACCCACTCGATCCCGAAGCGCTGGAGATCGAAGTTGACGTTCGCGGTGGCGTTGAGCTCCAGCTCGCAGCCGTTGCAGCCACCCGCGGACACCTGGCGCAGCTTGAGCGAACGGCCGAACAGTCTCGCGAGACCCTCGTTCGCCCGGATGCGAATGCGCTCCTCCGCGCCGGGCCCCACGGCGAGATCCGCCCGCGACGCCGCGCCCATCCGCGGCTCGGGGGTCAGCTCGAGCTTGGCCTCGGGGCACGCCGACACGCACTCGTTGCAGAACACGCACCGTCCGAGGTCGATCGACAGCGGGTCCGTGCGGATGGCCGCCGTCGGGCAGACGGCGACGCACGCGTCACACCCGGCCGCGCACGGCGCCGGCCCGATCCGGGGCATGCCGCGAAAGCCGGCCGGCTTGGCCGCGCGCACGTCGGGGATGAACTGCTTGCCCTGGGAGAGCCGGACACGTAGCGACTTGAACATCACAGGTCGTTCCCGCAGTAGGAGAGATCGAAGCTCTTGTTGCAGATCGGAAAGTCGGAGATGTCGTTGCCGCGCACGGCGAGCGCGAGGCCCATCCAGTTGCGCAGCGACGGGTCCTGCGCCTTGTAGTGCACCAGTGCGCCGTCCTCGCCCGTCTCGAGGCAGTGGACGACCTCGCCGCGCCACCCTTCCACGACCGCGATCGCGAGCCGCGAGGGCGCGAGTGCCGGCACCGGATCCCGCGCGGGCCGCCAGGTGGGCCGCTCCGCGAGCACGCGATCGAGCCAGTCGAGCGAGGCGCGGATCTCGGAGATCCGCAGCTGCGCGCGCGCCCAGCAGTCGCCGCCGGTCTCGGTGCACAGCGCGATCGGGTGGTGTTCGTACAGCCCGTGGGCGGGCATCCGCGTGTCGATCGCCACGCCGGCGCTGCGGGCCGCCATCCCGACGAGACCGAGCTGCATCGCCAGGTCCGCCGACACCACCCCGACGCCGGCGAGGCGGTGGCGCACCGACCGCGCGTGCTCGAACGAGTCATCGATGATCGCGCCATCGCGGCGGAGCAGCTGCACGTTCGCGCGCAGGAGCTCGCGCAGCTCGTCATCGAGCGTGACGCCGCTGCCGCACGGCCGGACCGCGCCGCGCCCGAACCGGCTGCCGCACAGCCGCATCGAGCTGTTGATCGCGGTCGTCCGCAGGCGGCCGTACGTCGCGGCGCCGGGGAGGAAGCCGACGTCGGCCGCCAGGCCGGCGAGGCCGGCGAGGTGCATCGCGACGCGCTCCAGCTCGAGCATCACCGCGCGCGCGAGCTCGTGCTCGGGGGCGACCTCGTGGCCCGCGAGAGCTTCGAGGGCGGCCGCGTAGGCCCACGCGTGTCCGATCGTGGTGTCCCCGGCGATGGTCTCGGCCCATGGCGCGAGCGCGCGCGGGTCGCGCTGCAGGAGCCGCGCCTCGACCCCGCGGTGCTGGTAGCCGAGGTGGATCTCGAGGTGCAGCACGTGCTCGCCGAAGCACATGAAGCGGAACGAGCCCGGCTCGATCACGCCGGCGTGGATCGGGCCGACCGCGACCTCGTGCACCTCCTTGCCGTCGACGCGATAGAACGGATACGAGCCCATCGCGGCCTGGTCCCTGCCCTCGAAGCGCACCGGCTTGAGCCAGGGATGCCCGGCGACGCGGACCCCGAGCTGTTCGTGCAGCTCGCGCTCGAAGCAGTGGAGCGCGGGCAGGCTCGACGTCAGCTCGTGGTAGCCGGTCGCCGGATCGACCGAGGTCCGCGCGGCGACCAGCCCCGCGCCGTCCTGGTGCACGGCGGTCAGGACGACGCGCGCCGCATCGCGCCGGCCATAGACGATCACCGGCCGTGCTCGCGCCTGCGCACGCGCGAGGAGCTGCGCGCGCCACGCATCGATCGCCAGCACCTCGATCTCTCCCACCGGGATCGCCCGCGCGAGGACGGAGCTCACGGCCCCTCCAGCGTGTGAGCGACCTCGTTCATGAGCACGTTCAGCTGCGGCGGGATGTAGATGCCGAGGACGAGCAGCAGCACGAGGAAGATCAGCTTGTGCAGCGCGCCGCCGAGCCGCTGGCGCGGCCAGGTCCTCACCTGCTTCGGCTCGCCCCAGATCATCGGGAAGATCGTGCGGCCCGTCGCGACGAACGAGACCGTGATCAGCATGCAGAAGCCGGCGAACACGAACATCTGCCCGCTGCTCACGAGCGCCGACAGGATCAGCAGCTCGCCGAGGAAGCTGCCGAACGGCGGGAACCCGAGCAGCGCGAAGGTGCCGACCATGAGGAACACGCCGCTGAACGGCAGATCCTTGATGAGCCCGGCGATCGACTTCGTGTCTTTCGTCCCGTAGTGCGCCTCGATCTTGCCGGCGGTGAGGAACAGGATCGCCTTGATGAAGGCGTTGCTGAGCACGTAGAGCAGCACCCCGAACGACGCCGAGTGGCCCAGGCCCAGCCCGATCGCGATGACGCCGGCGTGGTTGATCGAGGCGTAGGCCAGGAGCCGCTTGACGTTGCGGGTCGCGACGATGCTGGCCGTCGAGACCGCGATCGAGGCGAGCCCGATCGTCAGGAGCTGGCCGGCGATCAGGTCTCCGCTGCCGGCGCGGTAGACGTGGAGCACGCGCAGGAGCAGCACGAGCGCCACGTTGAACTGCACGGCCCCGAGCATCGCGGTCACCGGCGCCGGTGCCTCGTCGTAGGCCTCCGGCAGCCAGCTGTACATCGGCGCGAGCCCGAGCTTCGTGCCGAGCCCGAGCAGCGTCAAGGCCACGCCGAGCTGGCGCCAGCCATCCGCGGGCCCCGCGACCGCGGCGGGCATCTCGTCGAGGAACAGCGTCCCCGCGTGGCCCGACATCTCCATGCTGCGCGTCAGGCACGACAGCCCGAGCAGCACCAGGCCGAGCCCGACCGACGAGAACAGGAGGTAGCGCCACGACGCGAGCCGCGAGGACGGCACGTCCGCGCGAACGATCAGCAGCGCCGCCGCGAGCGTGGTCGCCTCGAGCCCGATCCACATCAGCAGGAGGTGATTGCCAAGGAGCGCGAGGTTCGACGCGGCAAGGAAGCCGAGCGCGAGAAACACGAACCGCCGCGACGCCGGCTCGATCGCGACACGCGCGCGCACGTAGACCGCGATCCCCGCGAAGATGACATTGATGACCGGCGCGAACAGCTGCACGGTCGCGTCGCCGCGGACATAGCCCCCGAGGAACGGCGGCTCGGTCGGCAGCGCGGCGTGGACCACCGCGACGATCGACGTCATCGAGGCGGTCACGAGGAGGACCGTCGAGGCGCGGGCACCCGCGGGCGTCATCCACACGGCGAGCGCGCTCACGACGGGGATGCCGACGAGGAGGAGCCAGGTCACGGGTGCATCCCTTCGACGGCGCTGACCTTCACCGCGCTGGCGCGAGGCAGGGTCTTCAGGTACCACCGGAACAGCAGGATCGTCGCGACGAGGATCAGCGTCTGCGCGATCTGCATCGCCGGGTCGTGGTGGCCGCGCAGCTCGAACATCGCGATCCCGTTCTCGATCCCCAGGGCGCCGGCCATCTGGCTGAACGGTCCGGTCTGCGTCGACAGCACGAGGACGCCGAGCAGGACGCCGGCACAGGCGGCGGCCACGAACGAGTGGTCCGGGCCGCCGGCGGGCAGGAGCATGTCCGCGAAGCGAAACGCGACGAGCACGAGCACCAGCACCAGCGTCCACGACATCAGGTTGGGCGGGATGACGTCGTGGCGCGCGCTCGCCCGCTGGCCGCGCAGCACCGCGTAGAGCGCGATCGGCGCCGCGAGGCCGCGGACGATCGCCAGATCGAACATCTGGATCCAGGCGCCGACGGAGTCGAGCGAGGTGTGGAGGTCGTAGCTGATCCACGCCATCAGCAGGCCCTGCAGGGAGAGGCTGAACAGGGTGAGCCGCCACGACGCGACGAACTGCGGCAGCATCAGGACGCCCACGAACGCGATCAGGATCGGGTTCACGAGAAGCCTCCGCGGCCCAGCGTCGACAGCAGCGCGATCCCCGCCGAGACCAGGGCGACCACGATGTACTGCGGCACGATGCGCAGCTTGAGGCGCGCCACGAGGGACTCGATCATCCCGAGCCCGATCGCGATCGCGAGGCAGATGCCGAGGTGGGCTCCGATCGCGAGGATCGACGACTCGCCCGCGAGCGGATCGAGCAGCGTCGCGGCCACCGAGATCGCGACGAACGTCTTGATCGCGGACGCGGCCTGCAGCATCGCGAGCTCGGGCCCGCCGTGATCGAGGATCATCACCTCGTGGACCATCGTGAGCTCGAGGTGCGTGGTCGGGTCGTCGACCGGCATGCGCGCGGCCTCGACCTGGATGACGATCATCAGCGCGCCGATCGCACAGAGCCACATGACGACGGCGGAGGGGCCATCGAGGTGAGGGACGAGCGCGGCCTCGAAGCTGCGGACGCCGCCGTGGAGACAGAGCGCACCCGCCACGAGGAACAGCACGGGCTCGAGCAGCGTCGCGAACGTCGCCTCGCGCGAGGCCCCCATGCCCTCGAACGAGCTCCCGGTGTCGAGCGCTCCCAGCATCAGCGCGACCCGCCCGAACGACCACACGTAGGCGAACCAGACGAAGTCGAACGAGAACGCGACGAGCGACCCCGTTCCGGCGAGCGGCACGATGCACGCGGACGCGACCGAGGTGACGAGGACGATCGCGGGCCCGACGCGGAACACGGGCGTGGTGACCTTGCTGTAGACCGGCGTCTTGCGAACGAGCCGCCACAGATCGAACGCGAGCTGGAAGATCGGCGGCCCGACGCGTCCGGCCCACCGCGCCTTGACGCGGTTGATCGTGCCGGTCACGACGATCGGCATCACGAGCAGCGCGAGGATGTTCGCGATGGCGCTCGTCACAGACCCTCCCGGAGAGCGACGAGCGCCAGCACGACGAGCGCCAGCAGACCCGCGGCGAAGGCGAAGCGCGGCTGCTCGGGGATCCGCGACGAGGCGTCCTGCACGAACTGCTCGCCCTGCCCGATCACCTCGTACATGCGCTTCTCGACGGCATCCACGTGGTGCGTGGACAGGTGCGAGGAGTGCTGCGGGAACGGATCGGTCGGGAGCTCCTCGCGCGTCAACACCGGCAGCGCCGGCCGGAACAGCGACGAGAGCTGCGCCGAGAACGAGCTGCCGGTGTACTGCATGCGCGCGGTCCCCGCGGTGTAGCCGCAGCCCCACGTCACGCTCTCGCGAGCGCTCCGGCGGCGCCGCCACGTCGCGAACATCGCGATCGCGAGCGCACACGCGAGGCCGCGGCACGCCCACACCACCGGCCCGAGCACGTCGGCGAGCTCGGGTCCGTGGGCGGCGCCGCCACCGACCGGGAACAGCGCGAGCACGGGCTCGACGAGGGCGAGCGCGGCCGTCGGGAACACCCCGAGGACGATGATGCCCACGCTGTGCACGACCATCGGGACCGCCATCGAGCGGGGCGCGTCCTCGCCGGCGCGGATCGACGGATCCCGAGGCACGCCGAGGAAGGCGAGCCCGAACGCTCGCGTCGTCGACAGCGCCCCGACCGCGCCGACGAAGGCGAGGACCGCCGCCGCGCACACGAGCACGACGTCGCCTTCGATGCTCGGCGCCGCGCCCGACAGCAGGCCCGAGTAGACGAGGAACTCGCTGATGAAGCCGTTGAACGGAGGCAACCCGCACATGGCGAGGCCACCGAGCAGGAAGAAGATCGCCGTCCTCGGCATCCGGCGCGCGAGCCCGCCGAGCCGCTCGAGATCGATCGTGTGCGTCGCGCGGTAGATCGCGCCCGCGGCGTAGAACAGCGAGCACTTGAACAGCGCGTGATTCAGGACGTGCAGCAGGCCGCCGCCGAACCCGAGCGTCGCGAGCGCCGGATCCGACCACGACCAGCCGAGCATCCCGATGCCGAACCCCATCGCGGCGATGCCGACGTTCTCCGTCGACGAGTAGCCGAGCATGCGCTTGAGGTCGCGCTGCGCGGCGGTGTAGAGCACGCCGAACACGGCGGACAGGGCACCGAACGTCAGCACCGCCCAGCCCATCCAGGGTTCGGGCTTCCCGCCGAGCAGCGTGAAGCGCAGGAACGCGAACAGACCGGCCTTGTGGATGACGCCGGACATCAGCGCGGAGACGTGGGCCGGCGCGGCGGAGTGCGCGCGCGGTAGCCAGGTGTGGAACGGGAAGAACGCGGACTTGAGCGCGAACGAGATGCCGAGGAGGAGGAACAGCGTGCCCTGCCCGGCGGGGTGCGCGGACAGGTAGCGGCCGAAGTCGGCGAAGTCCATCGAGCCTGTCGAGCCGTGAAGCAGCATGAACGCGGCGACGAGCACGAACAGCCCGACGTGCGTCGACACGAGGTAGTTGAAGCCGGCGAAGCGGATCTTCTGATTGCGGTAGTCCCAGATGACCATCAGCCACGCCGCGACCGCCGCGATCTCCCAGCCGAGCAGGAACACGAGCGCGTTCTGGACCGCGTAGATCAGCACGAACGACAGCGAGGTCAGGTTGAGCAGCGCGAAGTGCGGGCCTCCGTTGCGGCCGTGGTGGAAATACGGCTGCAGGTAGCCCACCGAGTACAGCGTGCCGAGGAACGTCATCGGCAGCGACCACACGAGGAAGAACGCGCCGAGCGCATCCACGCGGAACGCGATGCTGTCGATCGGCGAGGGCCACGACCAGGTGACCTCGAGGCTGCCGTCGCCCGCGAGGATCGGAACGACGCTCAGGCTGACGAGCACGATCGCGATCGCCTGCGAGCCGAGTGCGGCCAGCCCGCGCGCCCGGTTGCCACGCAAGCCCGCCGCGAGTGCCGCTCCGATCAGGAGCACGGGCACGCTCGCCAGGAACAGACCGGAGGCGACCATCGGTGCCGGCCGAAAGTGCAAGCAGTGCGCCACGGCGCCGGCGTCGCGCTCGCGCGGGATGGCGCCGGTGCATTCCAGGTGTTCGGAATGACCTCGGGATGCGGGCGACCGGCGTGCGACAGGTTGTCGTAGCGGAAGCGCCAGCCACCGCAGGGGTACCGTCATCCCGGAGGCAGGAACACGGTCGAGGGCCCCGGATCCCGACACGCGGACGCCGCGCGGTCACCCCACTCGCATGCGTGCCCGCCCGGTTCGCGTAGACTGCACCCGCATGCCGAAGCGCCTCCGCGCGAACCCGTCTGTCGTGCTGGAGCCGGCGATGTCGTCGCCGGTCATGCGCTCGTTCGACCGCTTCCTGCGGGCGGTCGCGGTGAAGGAGGTGACGGTGACGTTCGCGGGCGAGAGCGGCTCCGGCAAGGAGGTGATGGCGCGCCGCCTTCACGAGCTCTCGCCGCGCCGCGGCGGTCCGTTCGTGCCGATCAACTGCGCGGCGATCCCCGAGGCGCTGTTCGAGAGCGAGCTGTTCGGCCACGAGCGCGGTGCTTACACCGGAGCGAACGAGCGCTCGACCGGCAAGATCGAGGTCGCGAACGGCGGCACGCTGTTTCTCGACGAGATCGCCGAGATGCCGCTCGGGCTCCAGGCCAAGATGCTCCGGTTCCTCGAGACCCGCCGCTACATGCGCGTCGGCGGGGCGAAGAAGATCGAGGCCGACGTCCGCCTCGTCCTCGCGACGCTGCGCCCCCTCGAGCAGGAGGTCCGCGCCGGCCGGTTCCGCCCGGACCTCTACTACCGGATCCAGGGCATCGTGCTCGAGGTGCCGCCGCTCCGCGCCCGCCGCCGGGATATCCCCCAGCTGCTCGACGCCTTCATCGCCCAGCTATCCGCGATCCACGACGTCGCGCCGCCGGTGTTCGTGCGGTCCACGCGCACGGCGCTCATGGCGTACGACTGGCCTGGCAACGTCCGCGAGCTCCGGAACGTCGTCGAGCTGCTCTGCATTCTCCGCGAGGGAAAGCCGGTGCGGCCGCAGGATCTGCCGCCGGCGATCCGGCAGGGCCGCGCCGATCAGACCGCGGCCGGCGACGCGCTCGTGGTGCCGACCAACCGACCCCTCGCCGAGATCCTCGATCTCGTGATCGACGCCGCGATCGCGGCCGAGAACGGCAACCTGACGCGCGCCGCGCAGCGCCTGAAGGTCAGCGTTCGCACGTTGCAGCGCCGCTCGAAGCGCTGACGGCTCCAGACGCGACAACGTGACGTGGTCCGCGCCCGGGCCACAGGGCGCCCCGACGTCGCGCCGCGCTCTCGTGAGGCGGGGGGCCGTGGGTTACGGCTGGCCCGCACCGTGCAGCGAGCGGCAGGCGCATGAAGTACGGAGACTCGTCGCGAAGCAACGCCGCGTTCGATGTCGCGGTGATCTTCGTCGTCGCCGCCGGCACGCTGCCGCTCCGCGACGGGCTCGCGATCGTCCTGGCATTCTGCCTGCTGCTCGTCGTCGTCCGGCACTGGCAGGCCTACGAGACCGTCCAGCTTCCGCGGGCGCGGCTCGTCACCCCTCGCGCACCCACAAGCACAGCTCGTCGAGCTCTGCCGGATGACGCTCGAGCAGCGCGAGCCCCGTCGGCATCTCGCCTCCGAACCCGTGGTAGGTGACGACCCGCGTCCCCGGCCTGGTCTCGACGAGCCGGGACTGCGCTCGCGCGACCGTCTCGACGTACACGTCCCGCCTCATCATCGGATCGAGGCGCGAGTCGGTCAGGATCTCGGCGAACGGATTGAACAGGTAGATGGCCTCGAACTCCGACCAGTCGTGGGCCGTCGCGTCGCCGTGGACAAACGTCACCCGGCTCTCGACGCCGAGCGCCGCGGCCGCCCGGCGAGCGGCGTCCACCATGCGCTCGTCGCTCTCGATCCCCGTCCACGCGCACGGCGTCGTGAGGGCGCCGACGAGACAGAGCTTGCCGACGCCGGCGCCGACGTCGAGCACGCGACGGCTCGCTCCCCCAGAGAGCAAGCTGCACGCGCGCTTCGCGATCTCGACCGGCGTCCAGTGGACGTGCGATCGGAGGCGCTGGCTGAACGGAAACACGCGATCGAACAGCCGGTCCGAAAGGACGAGGTCGTTCTGGAGTGGGCTGGCGATCGCGGGTGTCTCGGGCACGGCTGATCATGCTCCGTGCAGGGTGCACGCCAGCGAGTAACTGCCTGGAATCCGCCCCCCTCCTCGGCCGTGGCCTCCCGTCCCGCGCGTCGGCGACACCCTGTCGCGTTCGATCCGCTCCGCCGGCGCGACCTCCGACATCGTGTCGCGCGAATCCGCACGCCGCGTCCGATGACATGCCCCCCGCTCTTTCCTTTTGGTCCAGGATCGGGAATACCAGGCGTCGGGTTTGGTGGGCCCGATGGTGATCCGTTTTGTCGTGCAGCTCGCGCTCACGCTGGTGCTCGTCGTTGCACCGGCCCTGGGCGTTGCCCTCAAGCCGGCGCTGCAGCAGGCGTCGGGTCACCAGGACCCGACCGAGGAATCCGAGCACAAGAGCATCGAAGGGCGTGACGAGCAGGCGCCGCACGTGGGGCTTCGACCGCAGCGACGCGTGGTCGCGATCGCGAGCGTCGCGCCTCGGCACCACCACCGGAGCTGGACGCCCACCCCGGCGCTTCCGCTCCATCCAGCGAGGTTCTCCGAACGCCGATTGAGATGAGTCACGGGACCGCATCGTCGTCTCCGTGATTCGTCTCGACTCGTTCGTGCACGCGCCTCGCGCGCGTGCGGAGGACTCTCGTGTGGAAAACATTCAAGCTGTTCATTAACCCGTTCGACGGGCGGTACGAGGATCTGCGCAAAGGCAATCCCGTCCTCAACGTCATGCGGGACTTCATGGCGGGGCTGGTGGTCGCGATGGTCGCGATCCCGCTGGCGATGGGATTCGCGATGGCGTCCGGGCTGCGACCGGAGCAGGGCATCGTCGGCGGCGCCGTCGCAGGCGTGATCGGTGCGCTGTGGGGCGGCTCGAAGTACCAGGTCTATGGCCCGACCGCAGCATTCATCCCGGTGATCGCCGCGATCATGCTCGAGTACGACCACGGCTTTCTCGTGCTCGTGGCACTGCTCGCGGGCGCGGTGCTGATGCTGATGTCGTTCGCGGGCGCGGGTCGGATCGTCAAGCTGGTGCCGCACTCGATCATCGTCGGGTTCACGCTCGGCATCGCGTTCACGATCGCGGCGTCGCAGCTGGGCGAGCTGCTCGGGCTCGAGTCCGCGCTCGGCTACGGCTTCTTCGAGAAGATCGAGGGCGTCAGCCGGCACATCGACGAGTTCAACGTGTGGGCGCTGGTGCTGGCGCTCGGGACGTTCCTGTTCGTCAAGCGGGTCCTCAAGATCACGGCCTTCATCCCCGCGCCGCTGATCGCGCTGGGGATCGGAGCGCTGCTCGCCAACACGCTGCTCGGGCAGCAGAACCTGACCCTGATCGGCGAGAAGTACGGCTCGATCCCGGCGGAGTCGTGGGCGTGGACCCCTCCGGGCGACTACCTGTCGGCCGAGTACGCGGGCGATCTCGTCTACTACACGCTCGCGATCGTGTTCGTCGCGGCGATCGAGAGCCTGCTGTGCTCGCGCATGGCGGACCGGCTCGCGAACAACAAGGGGCTGCCCTACAACCCGAACAAGGAGCTGTTCGGCCAGTCGCTGGTGATGGCGTTCGTGCCGCTGCTCAACGGGTTCCCGCACACGGGTGCGCTCGCGCGCACGGCGACCAACATCAAGCTCGGCGCGATCTCGCCGCTCGCCGGAGTGTTCAAGTTCGCGCTCAAACTGCTGATCGCGTACTACCTCGCGCGCTACCTCGAGCTCGTCCCGACGGCCTGCATCGCCGGCATCCTCCTGTTCGTCGCCACGAACATGGTCAAGCCCTCCGAGGTGACCGAGGTGCTTCACATGGGGCGCGGCCACACGGCGCTGATGATCTTCACGGCGGTGATGGTGATCATCACCGACTTCCTCACCGGCGTGCTGAGCTCGCTCGTGATCTTCGGCGTGTGGAAGATCGTCGAGGCTCTCGGCGTGCCGGTCGCCCAGCCGGCGGTCGAGCACAACACCGTCCGGCAGCATCACCCGAGGGTGGTGCGCGCCGTGCTGCACACGGACAAGGCGGGCGCCCGCAGGCCGGCGCACGTGGTGCCGATCTCGAACGAGCGCCAGAAGTGGATCGCACACCTCAAGGCGCGCGCGCGGCTCGCTCCGTCGGCGTTCATCCACGACAAGGCGAGCGTGATCGGCGATGTCGTGCTCGGCGATCACGTCAACGTCGCCGCGTCCGCGTCGGTGCGCGCCGACGAGGGCGCGCCCTTCTTCATCGGGTCGTCGTCGAACATCCAGGACGGTGTGGTGATCCACGCGCTCAAGGATCGCTACGTGCAGGTCGGCGGAGAGGAGTGGGCCGTGTACGTCGGGCGCAACGTCTCGATGGCACACGACGCGCTCGTTCACGGCCCGTGCTACGTCGGCGACGGCACGTTCATCGGCTTCAAGGCCGTGGTGCACGACTCGGTGGTCGGCGAGCGCTGCTTCATCGGCATCGGCGCCGTCGTGGTCGGAGTCGAGATCCCCGACGGCAAGTTCGTGCCGCACGGGATGATCATCGACAGCCCCGCGAAGGTGAAGGACCTGCCGCCGGCGAGCGAGGCGCACATGCACTTCAACGACGACGTCGTCGAGGTCAACCGCGGGCTCGCCGCGGCGTACCACCACACGCACACCAACGGCGGCTCGAGCAACCACCACCACAAACCCACGGTGACGCGCACGCGCGTCGCCCGCGAGGCCGGCTGGGACGCGCCGAGCCTCGATCACGACCGGTTCTAGAAAGGAGATCTCCCATGCTGTTCCTCGGAATGATCGTCGGAGCTGCCGCCTTCTGCGTGTACCTGCTCGCGAGCTGCGGCTTTCGCATCGAGCAGGGTTACCTCGGCGTGCTCACCACGTTCGGGGCCGCGAAGAAGGCCCGCGGCAAGCTCGTCACCTACAAGCCCGGCCTCCACTTCAAGTGGCCGTGGCAGCGCGTCCACCGCGTCGCGATGATGGAGCAGAGCCTGGAGCTGTCGGGCGAAGAGGGCGGTCGCACCGCGATGGCCTACGACGGCACGGTCCTGCGGTTCGACTCGATCTTGCGCTTCCATCCCGTGGAGGACGAGCTCGAGCACTTCCTGTTCGACCTGAAGAATCCGCACGAGCACATCACCGGTCTGTTCACCTCGCTCCTGCGTAACGAGATCGCGAACTTTCGCCCCGAGGGCGGCACGGACGACGGCGGCGCCTACGCCGCGATCCGGCGCGCGCGCGGGGTGCTCAACCGGCGGATCGAGGACTTCTGCCGCACGCAGATCGGCCGGCGCTACGGCGTGCAGTTCAACGCGGTCGACCTCACCGACATCCTGCCTCCCGACGAGCTCGCCGAGGCGCTCAACGCCGTGATCAACGCGCAGACCGAGGCGGAGAGCCTGTACGCGCACGCCGAGGCCGAGTCTCAGCAACGCGTGGTCGCGGCCGAGCGCGGCGTCGAGATCGCGAAGGCCAAGGGCGTCGCGGTCGAGCGCGAGATCGCCAAGCTCGGCTCGTACCTCGAGCAGCTCGAGGCAGACGGCACGCTCCCCGACTACATCGCGCGGCGCCGGTCCGAAGTCATCTCCCAGGCCAAGACCCTCTACATGCGGAGTGCATCGTGAGCGACACCAACCTGTTCGTGTTCGGAATCCTCCTCGGTATCGCGATCATCCCGTTCGCCGCCCTCGCGCTGCGGATGTTCCGCGTCGAGGTCGAGGATGGCGAGTCCGTGCTCGTCACCCGGTTCGGCAAGCTCGCCGCGCGCCTCGATCGGCCGGGCTGGCACTGGCTGTTCGATCGCGTCGCACCGTGGACGAAGACCTACCGCGTCTCGCTGCAGAGTGACTTCTGCGACTTCCCGAACATCTGCATCAACGACTCCCGTGGAACCACGGTCGTCGTCGATGTCTGGCTCGAGTTTCGCGTCGTCGACCCGGCGAAGGCGACGTTCGAGATCGCCGACTGGCACCACGCGCTGAAGAACCTGGTCTCGCACGCCGTGATCTCGATCCTCGGCAATCGCGAGTTCCAGGAGATCCTCGCCGACCGCACCGAGCTCGGCGAGATGCTGCGCAAGGACATCGGCACCGAGACCGCGCGCTGGGGGATCAAGGTCGAGCTGGCGTTCATCAAGAACATCAGCCTGCTGCCGGAGGTCAACCAGCAGCTGTTTCACGCGGTCGCCGCGCGGCTCGAGCGCGCGAAGGCGGATCTCGAGGAGCACGGCCGGCAGCGCGTGGCGATGCTCCAGGCCGAGACCAGCGCCCGGATCGCGGAGCTGGTCGGCGAGTCCAAGGGGCAGTACCCCGCCGCCGTCGGCCGCGCGTATGCTGCCTTGAAGCCCAAGCCGGCCGTGTTCGCCGCGTACAAGGAGCTCTACGACCTCTCGATGGTGCGCCCGCAGCAGACCGTGGTGTTCAAGGACTTCGAGCCGGGCGAGATGCGCGCGCTCGAGGCCGCGATGCTGCAGCCTCCGCCGAGCTGACCCTGGTCTGATCGGCTCGGCCCTCGTCTCAGTCGTATCCGATCACGATGTCGATCGCGACCGTCGAGGCGAGGACCAGCGGGATGTCCTCGCCATCGACGATCTCGACGCCATAGGAGTCGTCCCAGGAGAACCACGTCTTCGACACCGTCGCCACCGTCCGGTCGCCGCGCTTCATCGTGTACTCGTGCTCCTCGATGCTGCCCTTCACGACCAGATCGTCAGGGCCCGGCACGTCGACGTCGAACCTGAACGTCGGCTTGCCGATGTCGAACCGGATCCCGACGAACGTCGCCGTGTCTCTCCCGCCGACGATGACCGCGATCGGCTCGCCGCCGCGGTAGATGTCCCAGGTGCGCCGCACCGACATCGCGCGGTTCCGGATCGCGAGGAGCTCACGACCGGCGAGATCCCGAAACACGACCTCGAAACTCGTGCTCAGCACGGTCGGGGTGGCCGTCATCACGTCCTCGCCCGCGTCGTCTTGAATCCTGAACGTGCCGCGGCGCTGCCATAGTCTCTGCTTCAGTGCGTAGCGCATGCACGCACTATCCCTCGGCCCGTGCGCCAGCGGAACTGTCACGCAGACCGCGCCGAACGGCGACGGCTGCCGAGCTTCTACCCGGCACCTACCCCAGTGACACGGACGCGAATGCAATCATGGTCGAGGTGCCCCGCTGACGAATCAACGCAAACACGAGCGGTATGACTTCTGGGCCCAGGTGGAGGCGCGAGGAGGTGAAGGAGAGATCGAGATTCTCGAGGCACGCAACCTCTCCTCTGGCGGGATCTTCGTGGCGGTTCCGGCAACCGAGTGCCTGTGGCTCCTGCCGGACGCGCGCGTGGAGCTGTCGATCGGCGGCGTCAACGACTCGGCGCAAATCGGCGATGAGGCTCTGCTCGAGGTCCGCGCGCGAGTGGTGTGGCGCGTCTCCAGTGGCGGTGACCCCGGAGTCGGTCTCGTGTTCGAAGATCTCGATGATGCTCAGCGAGAACGGCTGCACGCCGCGCTTCGCGCCGCGCCGGAACGCGATCCAGCCGTCGCAGCAGAAGCGGAACCGCGACCGCACGAGCACGATGGCCCCCTCGGAATCGATCGCTGAACTGCTCTCGCGCACGTATCCCCGACCTGGTTCGCCCCGTCTTCGCGATGCTTCGCGAGAGGCTCGCCGCCCACACGATCCCGGAGCTCTCGGGAGACGGTTGGTTCCAGCAAGGTGCGCGCATGGACGACGGCGAGCCTGCGCCCGTGTCCACCGGCGGCGACAACTGCGAGGGCGTCACGTTCTACCGGACGCGCCCGCCGGCGGTGGACTAGCGGCCGAAGCCCGCGGCCTCGAGCGCAGCCCGCAGTGCCGGATCGGAGCAGGTCAGCCCGAACTGGATCACGTCGGCCACGACGTGGGTGCCGCCGGCGGCGAACACCGTGCCCGAATCCACGCAGTAGGTCCACGCGACGTAGGCCAGGTCGCCGCGCTCGTCGTGCAGCTCGACCACGGTCAGCGACGACAGCACAGCCTCATCGTCGTCATCCGCGCTTCCCAGCCTTGCCGAAGCGGGCAGCGCCTCGCCGTCGTAGCGCTCCCCGGCCACGGCGAGCTGAGCCTGCTCGAGCGGCGTGAGCTCAGCCAGAGCCTGGGGTTCTCGGACGCGGCCGCGCGTGAGGTTCATGCCGGGATTATCGCGCACTCAGCGGACGCACCGCCGGCGCGCGATCAGGAGCGCACTGACGGACGATCGGCCGCCACACCGTCGGCCCTGGCAGTGTCGCTCTCCAGGAGGACGACAACAGAAACGAGGAAGGAAGAAGGCCGCCTCGTAGAAGACTGAAACCTTGGGGCGATCGACGGGGTTCGAACCCGCGACATCCAGGACCACAACCTGGCGCTCTACCAGCTGAGCTACAACCGCCGTGAAGGAGACGTATCTACCCGAGACTTCGGGGGATCGCAAGCCCCTGTTTCAAGCGGTCTTGGCCCGACGAGATCTTTACGAACCGGGCTCTCGCTCGAGGAGCTCCGGTCGCGATCGCCTTCGTCGAGGCCTACTTACCAATCTCGATCCGGCCCGCGTAGTACGAGGCCTCGTCGCCGGCCTTGCGCTCGAACGTCGCGCACACGGTCCCCTTGGCACACGTGTCGACGCGCTCGAGAGCGAACTCGATGATGCCGGCGTCGGTCAGCGCCGTGATCGCCCCTGCGACCGGCATCCCGACGATCGCCGGAAACGGCTTCTTCTTGTCGGAGACCGGACCATCGATCATCACGAGGACGTCCTGGCGGACCGTGACCGTCGTCTGCTGCCCGCCCTTCTGGAACCGCATCAGCGACGGCTTCTCCTCTTCGGCCGTGATCTTGAACTCGAGATCGCCCTGATGGCCGTGCGTGGCGAGCTGTTCCCAGATCTGGAGGTGCGTCTGGCCAGCGAGGTTCAGGGCGATCTCGCCATCCGATGCTGGTTCCGCGGCGGCGGTCCCATCGGCCGTCGGCCCTCCGCCGGTCGCAGGCGCGGTGCCACCGGGGACCAGCCCGCCCGCTTTGCAGCTGGCGACGAGCGACAGGATGATCAGGAAGCGATGGTTGTTCATGATGAGATCACCTCGCCGTGCACGAGCCACTGTTGCAGTAGAAGCCCCCCGGGCAGACGTTGCCGCAGCCGCCGCAGTTGCGGCTGCTCGGGCTGAGCGTGTTGACGCACACCCCGCCGCACCGGATCTCGCCGGTGCCCGGGCAGGTGCCGCCGCCCCCACCACCGGCCGGCTTTGGCTTGTTCGCGTTCGCGAGCTGCTTGCACGCGAATTCGTTGCCGCCCTTGCAGGCCTTTTCGAGCAGCGTCTTGCCGCGCTCGACGTCCCGCGCGAGGCCGCCCTCGCCGTTCAAGTACGAGACGCCCAGGACGCTGCACCCGAACGGCGTGTCGAGGTCACAGGCCTTCTGATAGAGCTCGTTCGCCTTCTTCACGTCCTTCTTGACGCCAGTCCCGTTGTTGTAGGCCTTCGCGAGGCGACCGCACGCCGACCCGCGCTGGAAGCTCTCTCCGGTGGTCGCGCTGCACAGCTTCTCGCTGATCTCGTTGTGGCGCTTCGGGTCCTTCTTCGTGCCTTGCCCGTTGTTGTGGGCGATCGCGAGCACGTTGCAGCCGTAGAGCGAGCCGTCACCGCAGGCCTTGGTCAGGAGCGCGATGCCCTTCGGCCCGTCGGCCTTGACGCCATTGCCGTTCAGATAGGCGTGCCCGACCTTCGCGCAGTCTTCGGGCTTTCCGGCCGCACAGCCTGCGTCGGCCGCTGCGAACGCCGCCTTCGGATCCACCGTGTCGGCCGCCGCGGGGATCGCGAGCATTGCCAGGACCAAGACCACCAAACCTGTTTGCCTCATCGAAACCTCCCAGATCGCAAAGATGTCAGGATCGAGTATGCGGATCGTCAGTTCGGAATGAACCGCGCGCCGCCCGCCGCCGTCCACGTGATGATGCCGCGCTGAAAGCGCTGGCAACGAGTGCCAAGCGAGGCCGGCCAGCAGTTGTACTCGTCGGTGGTGGGCACGCCGGCGACGCCGTTCTCCGAGCCGAGCTCGCGGTGCAGCACGCCGATCGCGCCGAACACCGCGCGCGCCGGCGAGATCACCGGATCGAAGATGGTGCCCCACTCGAACACCTGCACCGCCGGTGGCCGCACGCCGTTGACCTGGTCGCGCACCGGGTACCCGAGCGGGCTGTTGATGCCGCCCAGAGCGAGCCACTTGGTGCGAAACGTGGAGCGGATGATCGCGGAGCCAGTCGACGGGTTCCAGTAGATCGAGCCGCGCTCGAAGTGGCTGACGCGCCCCCAGTGGTCGCTGGCCCACTCCTCGTCGGAGACCGGGAAGCCGAGCACGCCGCGCTCCCAGTTGGCTTCGCCCCACTTGGCCGCGATTCCACCCTGCACGGCGTAGGCACAGCCGCCGTTCTTCTTGTAGATGGCCCCCCCCTGGAAGGCGCGGAACACGCCATCGCCACCCGACGTGACCGACTGGGGGATCAGCGGCTGCCCGAGGAAGCCGCCGGCGCCGCCAAACGCCGCGTACTTGGCGTCGATGGTCGCGTAGCAGCCAGCGAGCTCGCTCGTGTCCTCGACTTCCTCCGGTACGTCTCCCACCACGTCGGCGCAGCCCGCCGCGGCCATCCACAACACCATCATCGTTCGCATTGGAGTCTTCATGCCGCGGCGTCGAGCAAGCAGTGGGCCGAAAACCAGACGAGCGATGTCAGGTGGTTGGCACCTGTCATCGCCCGAATGTCCGATCCGCTGTCCGACGCGTGTCTGAGACACGCAAGCGTGGCTAACGAGTCATCCGCGAGGGGCGGTCAGGCCTGCTTCGCGCGGCGCGCCGCCATGATCTTCACGAACGACTTCGAGCGGATCTCCTCGAGCGAGAGCCCGGTCGCCAGGGCCTCGTCCTCGGTCACCGCGCCGCACGCGATGCCGCGCAGGAAGTAGTTGAGCAGGCCCTGCCCGGTCGCCGCGTCGTCGAACACGTCGCCGACCAGCGTGGCCTGCGCGGCCTTGTCGACGAAGTTCTTGAGCCGCTCCGAGGCGGGAGCGAGGCCGTCGAGGAAGAACCCGTAGACCGCGCCGTAGCGGGTGGGCAGCTGGCCCGGGTGGAGGTCCCAGCCCTGGTAGAAGCCGTTGACCAGCGAGTGGCGAACGTCGTCGGCGTGGAGGCGCCACGCGGCGTGGACCGCGTTGCGGTTGTCGCGCTTCTGGAGGTCGGTGAGGTCCTGCCCCTTGTGCACGGGCACCGGCATGATGACCGTCGCGCCGTCAGACAGCATCACGCCGGTGCCGGCGAACGACACCTTCATCACGTGCTTCGCGAAGTCGCACGCCGGGTGGCGCATCCGCTGGTGCGCGGCGGTGATGTCGCAGTTCGCGGTGTAGTCGTACGTCCCGAAGTGCGCGCCGGTGAGGCGGCCGTCGGCGGCGCGGTGCAGGCGCGGCAGCGCGGCGCGGCCGCTCGGATCGAAGATCGACTGCGTCGTCTCGACCATGAACTCGACCTTGAGCGTGCGGTGCGGCAGGTCGAGGCGATCCTCGAGCTGCTCGAACGTCTCGACCAGGGCCTCGACGTCCGTCTTGCTCTGGATCTTGGGCAGCGTGACGACGAAGTTGTCGGGCAGCCGGTTGTTGGTGTTCGCGAGCAGCTCGGTGAGGAAGATGTCGAGCGTGCGCAGCGAGCGCGCCGCCAGGTCGCGCGTCAGCGGCTTGATGCGGATGCCGAGGAACGGCGGCAGCTTGCTCGCCTCGAGCCCCGCGGCGACCTGCTGCGCGGCGGCGACCGCGTGGCCGTCCTCCTCCTCGTCGGGGCGGTTGCCGTAGCCGTCCTCGAAGTCGATGCGGAAGTCCTCGACCGCCTCGCGGCGGAGCTTGTCCTTCACGCGCTCGTAGACCTTGGGGCCGAGCGAGCCGGAGAGCCCGATCGCCTCCGCGAACGTCGCCGCGTCGGGCGCGTAGGTGTCGAGCGAGCGCAGCGCGAGGTCGCCGAGCTTCTTCGCGGTGTCGGCCGTGAACAGGTGCGCGCCGCCGTAGACGGTGTGCACCGGCTGCCGTGCGCCGGAGTCTCCGGGGTACAGCTCGTAGACCTCCTTCTGCGCCTTCATGACGCGATCGAGGGTCTTGGACAGCTTCTTCTCCGAGAGCGTGGTGCGGACCGACATAGGCCCGGACCGTATCACGCGCTCGCGGTCAGCTGCCCCGGTACGTCGAGTAGCCGTACGGCGAGAGCAAGAGCGGGACGTGGTAGTGGGCGTCGGCGTCGGCGACGGTGAACTGGATCTCGACGAGCGGGAAGAACCCCGCGACGTTACTGGCACTGAAGTACGCTCCGGTCTGGAACCGGATTCGATACCGACCCGGCGTCACCGGGCCCTGCGGCGTGAGCGTGCGTAACCGGCCGTCGGCATCGGTGACGCCGCCCCCGATCAGGTGCCACACGCCGTGGTCGTCCCGCTCGAGCTCCACCGCGATGTTCGCGCCCGGCCTGCCGAGCGACGTGTCGAGGACGTGCGTCGTGATCATGACTCCCCCAGCAGCTTCGCGAGGCGCAGACGCGTGATCTTGATCTGCTCCTCGGCGGCCGTGCGCAGCTCGTCGCGCGTGTCGCGCTTCGCGCGCTGCTCGCACTCCGCGGCCATCGACTCGGCACTGCGGCCGGTCGCGCACACGATGAAGATGAAGCCGTGCTCGCGCTCGTACGCGCGGTTGGCGTCGGCGAGCCGCGCGGCGGTGTGCGCCGCCAGGTCGGCCGCGGCCTTCTGCTCGTGCGTCGACCACGCGGCGTCGCCCGACGCGGGGACCTTCGTCTCGCCGATCTTCGGGTGCGCCGCGAACGCCTCGCGGTGATCCGCCTCGTCGAGCGACCACCACACGCGCTCGGCGATCCGCAGCAGCGCCTCGCGGCTCTCGAACGGCCGCTGCGCGGCGAGGAGCGCGCCCCACCGCGTCGAGCCGCAGCAGCGCCGCAGCGCCGCGCCGAGCTCGTCGGCTCCCATCGCGTTCAGCCGCGCGAGCGCCGGGTCGTCGGCCGGCGCGAGCGTGCCCCACGCGCGGAGCCGCGCGATGCCGCCGCACGGGTACACGGACACCTTGAGGTGCGAGACCGGCCCGATGCGCCGCAGCTCCGACGAGAACGAGTGCACCGTGTGCGCCTGCAGCGACGACGAGAGGAGCCGCGTCCAGTGCCGCCCGTCGGTCGAGCCGTCGACGGTACACAGCGCGGGCGCGTTGCCCTTGAAGTGCGACGTGTCCACCACGAGCCGCTCGACGGTGCCCCGCGCGCACAGGTTGATCTCGGCCCAGTCGTGGCCCGGGCCGCGGCGCCGCCGGGTCTCCCAGCCATCCGCCATCGACAGCGACGGGCCGGGCTTGATGAGGTTGTTGCGCGAGCCGAAGAACA
>JAEUJX010000591.1 GCA_016794545.1 Myxococcales bacterium | reverse complement strand
CATGCTCCCGCGAACGCTCACCCTCGCTGCGTGTCTCGCGCCCACCGGGTGCGAGACGCACGTCCCCGACGAGGTGCTGGTCTCGGTGAGCGTCTACAACGCCACCGGGCGCGCGGGGCTCGGCCCGCCGGTGGACGTGCTCGCCATCGTGCAGGGGGAGCTGCGCTCGCAGCCCCGCGAGCCGTACGACGACGAGCAGACCAGGATGGGACAGATCGACGCCGCGGGCGCCGGTGGTCCACTCCGGGTCGAGCTCATGGTCCCGATCCCCGGCCTCGTCCGCGTCACGTTCCTCGACACCGCGACGCTGTTCGAGATCAAGAACGGCGCGTGCGAGGTGCCCGACACCATGCCGCGCACGGGGCGCGAGATCACGCTCGAGGGCGTCGCCTCCAACCGGCTCGTGATCTGCAACTCGGCCTGGTTCTGAGCGGTGCTACGCTAGGGGCATGGTCGATACGGCGCCGCGCCGCGCGACGTACCAGGACGTCCTGGACGCTCCGGAGAACCGGGTCGCCGAGCTGATCGACGGCGTGCTCCATACGAGCCCGCGACCCGCGAAGCCCCACGCCGCGGCGGCGAGCGTGCTCGGCGAGGAGCTCGGCCCTCCGTTCAAGCGCGGCCGTGGGGGCCCGGGCGGCTGGATCATTCTGTTCGAACCGGAGATCCACTTCGGCGGCGACGTGCTGGTCCCCGACCTCGCGGGCTGGCGCCGGAGCCGGATGCCGGTGATGACCACCGAGGAGGCCTACTTCACCCTCGCCCCCGACTGGGTGTGCGAGGTCCTGTCACCCGGCACCGCGCGCCTCGATCGTGCCGACAAGCTACCGATCTACGCGCGCGGCGAGGTCCGTCATACCTGGCTCGTGGATCCGCTGCTGCGCACGCTCGAGATCCTCCGGCTCGAGGCCGGCCGCTGGGTCCTCCTCGGGACGTACCGCGACGACGCCCGCGTCCGCGGGGAGCCGTTCGACGCGATCGAGCTCGAGCTCGGCCTGCTCTGGGCCGATGTCCAGCTGCCGCCCGACCCGGTCCGCTGAGCTCACTCCAGGGCGCCGGTCTCGGCCAGCTTGCCGATCTCGCGGAACTCCATCTTGATCGCGCGCTCGATGTGCGCCTGCGTGAGCGCGCTGCCCTCCTCGACGGCGAGGAACGCCGCGCGGAGCGCCGCGTTGCGGATGTAGCCGCCCGACAGCCGGAACTTCTGCGCGAGGCCCGCGAAGTCGAGCGCGCCGGAGATCGGGACCTGCGGCGGCAACAGGGCCTTCCACAGCTGCTCGCGCATCTCCTCGTCGGGGAACGGGAACGTCACGCGGTAGGTCAGGCGCCGCTTGAACGCGGAGTCGATCGAGTTGCCGAAGTTGGTCGTGAGGATCGCGATGCCCTCGAACGAGTCGAGGCGCTGCAGGAGGTAGTTGACCTCCATGTTGGCGTAGCGATCGACGGAGGTCTTGACCTCGGTGCGCTTGGCGAACAGCGAGTCGGCCTCGTCGAACAGCAGCATCACCTGCCCTTCCTCGGCGGCGTCGAACAGCGCGCCGAGGTTCTTCTCCGTCTCGCCGATCCACTTCGACGTGATGCGCGAGACGTCGACGCGATACATCTCCAGGCCGAGATCGCGCGCGATCACGCCGGCCACCATCGTCTTGCCGGTGCCCGGGCTGCCCTGGAACAGCGCCGTGATGCCGCGGGCGGTGGTGATCGACCTCCCGAAGCCCCACTTCTCGAAGACCGTCTTGCGGTGGCGGACGCGCGACGTCAGCTCGAGCAGCGAATCGCTCACGTCCTCGGGCAACACGATGTCGGCCCAGCTCGCGAGGTGCGTCACGCGCTGCGCGCTCGCGCCGATGCGGTTGACCAGGTGCTGGCGGACGGCGTCGTCGAGCGTGCGGATCCAGCCCGCGGCGTCGGTCGGGCGATCCGCGCGGGTCGCGACCTCCGACGATACGCGCTCGATCGTGCCGGGCCCGACGCGGTAGCGCGCCGCGAGATCCGTCGGATCGGCGAGCTCGATCGCGTGGCGCGCGAGCGCCTTGCCCCACGAGATCGCGCGGTCGTGCTCGGAGCGGACCGGCAGATCGAGCATGAGGTAGCCCGGATCGAGCGGCGGGCGCGCCTCGGGCGTCAGGCGCAGCGCGACCGGCCCCGGGTGGCGCCGCAGCACGGCCGTGATCTGCAGCCGCAGATCCGGATCGTCGGGCGCGACGAGCTCGAGGCCGTCGACGACCGGTACGAGGCCGCGCAGCTTCGCGCGGCGCAGCGCGCCCTCGAGGATGCCGGCGACGCGCGTGGGATCGCGGGGCGCGGCCGCGAGATCGATGATCCCGATCGCCCGGCCGACGCGCTCGGCGAGCGACGCGAGCAGCGTGTGCCGGCCCGCGCCGGTGCGACCGCGCAGCACGAGCCGCGCGTGCTCCCCCTCGCGCGGCGCGGCGAGGTACTGCATCGCCTTCAGGATGAGGTCGCGCTGGAGGTCGAGCTCCTCGAGCCGGCGATCGGCGCGGCGCGACGTCAGCACCTCGTCGAGCTCGCCCTCGAGATCGAGATCCGCGAGGTAGCGCACCACGAGCGGCTCGACGGTGAGCGCGGCGAACGGACGCGAGCCCGCGCCGACGTTGACGAGACCGTGGCGGCGCAGCGGACGATCGGTGTCGAGCTCGGCGGCGATCAGCTGCGGGTTCTCGCCGATCAGCAGTGACAGCAGGTGCTCGTCGACGAGCGGCCGGCCCGGATCGTTGGCGAGGATGCCGTAGACGCGGGCGAGCTCGCCGCGCAGCCGGGGCGCGGCCACCGCGAACAGGAGGATGCTCGCGAGCGGCGACAGGTCGAAGTCGCGCGTCAGGCGCTCGAGCGGTGTGGCCCGGCCCTGCCGCGCCGAGGCCGCGAGCTCGACATTCTGATCGGCATCGCGCAGGCGGTCGTACGCCTCCATCAGCTCGCGCGCACGGAGGCCACGCGTGATGCGCAACAGGCCACCGAGCTCCTCGGAGAACGGCGGGCGATCCGGCGCGGCCTGGATGATGCGCCCCTCGTCCCAGGCGGTGGCGATCGCGACGTTCGCGAGCGCGCCGATCAGCTTCAGGTGGAGATCCAGCGCCTGAGCGCGCTCCTCCGGCGTCGCGAGCTCCGTGACCGTCGGCGGCTCGAGACCGACGAGAGGCGCGGCAGGGAGCGGCTCGACGTGCTCGACGACGGCGACGGGCTCGGGCGGCGGCGGCTCGGCGGCGACCGATGGTGGCTCGGCCGGCGCCTCGGCGGGCAGCGCGGAGATCGGGGCCGGCACGGACACGGTCGCGTGCCCGTTGGTCTCGCCGTCGTTCGTGCGCAGCTTCGCGGCCGCAAGCGAGTTGACATCGGTCAGCTCGATCGAGCTCTCGAACACCATCGCGATGTGATCGAGCCCGTCGTCGACCACGACGTTCTCGACGTCGGCGGGCAGCGCGAGGTCGCGCACCCACCGGCCGAACCGCAGGTTGAACAGGCGCGCATCGGTGCCGGCCCACGCGAGGGCGACACCGCTGCGCGGAGCGATCGCGAGGCGCGTCCCGGCCGGCAGCCGCACGTGGAGGTTCTGCGCGCCGTCGGACGTCTGCGCGACGGAGAGCCGCACGTCGCTGCCGGCCGCGCCGCGCCGCTGCACGAGCACGAACAACCGTCCA
>JAEUJX010000561.1 GCA_016794545.1 Myxococcales bacterium | reverse complement strand
CTGGATCGCGCGGACGAGCGTGCCGGTCGCGAGCGCCGCATCCCCGAGCACGGCTCGCGCCGCCCGGTACACGGCGTCCTCGAGATCCGCGGGAACGACGAGCGCGCTCAGCCTGCGCCCTTGTCCTTCGGCTGGTCGGCGCGGCCGGTGTCGGCCGTGCCGAGCTCACCGGCGGGCTTGGCGTCCTTGTCGGTCGTGGCGGCCTTGCCGTCCGCGGCGGCCTTGTCGGCCTTGCCGTCCGCGGCGGCCTTGCCGTCCGTGCTGTGGTTCGCGGCGTCGTTCGACTCGCCGTCCGCCGCGCCGTCGGCCTTCGCCGCGGGCTTGTCCTCGGACTTCTTGGCCTCGGTCTTCGTCACGTCGGGCGGCGGGATGGTGTCGGCGTTGCCGGCCGGCGTGTCCTCGCCGAGCGTGCGCATCGGCTGCGTCGACCGGACGGTCCCCGGCGTCACCGCGGCGACCATGCGCGGAGGCAGACCCGCGGGCGCGATGAACGCGGTCTCGGTCGGCTCGTCGGCGAACGGCGAGATCGGCAGCTCGACGGGCTGGGTCGACTCGCCCTCCATCTGGTGCGGGACGGCCTCGTCGACCTCGAGGACGTGGCACACGACGCCGGTGATGTTGTCGTGGCCGCCGCGCGTCTTGGCGAGCTCGACCATCTCCTGCAGTGCCTCGCCTGGCTCGTCCGCGGACAGCCGCTCGGCGATCTCGTCCTCGGCGGGGAAGTAGTCGTGCATGCCGTCGGAGCAGAGCAGGAGCCGGTCCCCCTTCTTCAGGGTGACGTGCGCCATCTCGACGCCGACATCGGCCGAGACGCCGATCGCGTTCACGAGGATCGTGCGGAGCGGAGAGACCTGCGCCTCCTCGATCGTCAGCTTCCCCTCGATGACGAGGACCTCGGCGACCGTGTGGTCGGTCGTGATCTGCGAGGGCTTGCCGTCCCGGATGAGGTACGTGCGCGAATCGCCGACGTGCGCGACGAAGGCCTCGGGTCCCGCGACGAGCACCACGTCGAGCGTCGTGCCCATGCCGGCCTTGTCGGGCTCGGCCTGGCCGCGCTGGTACACCGCCTGGTGCGCGGACAGCACCGCGTTCTGGAGCAGCTGCACGAGGCCGCGGCGGCCGGCGTCGCTCGGCGCCTTCTTGAACGCCTCGATCTCGGTGCGGGCCGCCTCGAGCGTGGTCTTGACCGTGTCGACGGCCATCGCCGACGCGACCTCGCCGGCGGCGTGACCGCCCATGCCGTCGGCGACGATGAAGAACCCCCGAGAGGGCTCCATGAACGCGGAGTCCTCGTTGTGCTCTCGCACGACGCCGACGTCAGTGACGAGCCAGGCTTCGAGGGTCACACGAGCGGCCTCGTCTTGGGGTGCGGCAGCCATTCAGGTCCTTGAAGACGTTGGAATTGTCCCCCGCGCACCGGTCGGGCCGCAAGCAGGTCAGCGCCAGATCACGATCGCGGGGGGCGCGGCACCCGCTTTCGCCAGTGCGCGGCCCTGCGCGGCGAGGCGGGCGCGGACGAGGCCGATCGCCGCCCTCTCGCGGTCCACGGCCACGAACCCGCGCGCGAGGCGTTGCGCGACCGCCGCCGTCGTGCCTGACCCCGCGAACCAGTCCGCCACGCGGTCCCCGGGCTCGGTCACCGCGCGCAGGATCCGCTCGATCAGCCGCCCGGGCTTCTGGGACGGCCAGCCGGTGCGCTCCTTGTCGGAGTGGTTCAAGGTCTCGATGTCGGCCCACCAGTCCTCGGGGACCTTCCCGGCGGCGACCGGATAGCGGTAGACGCGGCCGGTCTTCTTGTCGGTCTTCTCCTGAACGGCGGCGCCGCCGTCGGTCACGACGCGCATGTGCGAACCGCCGCGGCGAGGCACGCGGACCGCATCGGGGTAGAAGGCCCAGTCGTCTCCCTTCGCGTACCAGAGGATGGTGTCGTGCTTGCGGCCGAACCCGCGGCGGCTCTTCCCGCCGACGGCGTAGCACCACACGATCTCGTTCACGAACCGCGCGCGGCCGAACAGGCGGTCCAGCGCGACCTTGACGTAGTGCACGGCGCGGTAGTCGAGGTGAACGAACAGCGAGCCGTGCTCCGCGAGGGTGCGCCGGCTGTGCTCGAGCACCGGCGAGAGCCACGCGACGAACGCGTCGGGATCGTCGGCGCGGTCCGCGTAGCGGTGGCCGCGGCCCTGGCGCACGATGCCGGTGCCAAACGGCGGGTCGATGTAGATCGCGTCGAGCGCTCCGTCGGGCACGCGCGCCGCGACCTCGAGGGCGTCGCCGCAGATCAGCTGGTCGGGCGCACGATCGTTGTCGCCGAACACGAGGCGGTCCGCGTGCCGGCCGACGTCGTCCGGAGCCTCGATCTCCATCGCCCGCGACAGTACACTCTCGCCGTGCGCTTCGGCCTGTGGTACCCGCTCGACGAGGCCGGGGATCACGCGCCCGTGGCCCCGGGGATCCTCCAGCTGCGCCTCGCGCACGGCCTCATCGACTACCCGCGCGGCAAGAGCGCGATGGTCCACTACGCCCACGCCGAGGACGTCCGTGCGGCCGCGCTCGCCCTGGCGGCGACGCACGCCGGGGAAGGTCTGGTGGCCCGCCATCTGATCGAGATCGACGGCGCTACTGACCTCGGCACGTTCTATGCGAAGTTACGCGGCGAGTTCGAGCGCCGCTTCGGGCGCGCGCCCGACTTTCCCGAGCCCCTGCGATGAACCTCGTCGAAGCCGAAGAAGTTGGACCCGTCGAGGGCGACGAGCCTCTCGTCACCCCGCCGCGCCCGCCCCACCGCCGTGTCTCGGTCTCGCTGGTGTTCACGCTGACCGTGCTGATCGGGACGGTCGTCGCGATCTACCTGGTGTTCCCGGCGCGGCACAACGTGCTGATGACCGAGGCGATCGATCACCACAAGGACGCGGCGCCGACGTGGGACCTCAGCGCGCCGTCGGCCGCGGAGCTCCGTGCGTGGTCGATCGGGCTCCTCGGCAAGGATCCGCCGCTGCCCGCCGCGAGCGCGAAGATCCTCGGCGCGTCTCGCCTCGAGATCCACGACCGTGGCGCGGCGCTGATCGGCCTCGAGATCGGCGGCGATCGCGTCACCTACCTCGTGCAGCGTGCCCGGGGGTTCGCACCGGACCACTCCGATCGCACCGACGGCGCGATCAAGGGCGTGGCCTGGAAGATCGGCCCGTACACGTGCATCGCGGTCGGACCCGGCGACAAGGTCGCCGCCTGGCGCGCCGCGTTCCCGTAGGGCCGCGTGACGATCACTCGGGCGTGATCGTCAGGCACGCCGAAGCAGCATCGTCGACGCTCGAGACCCTCACGCACACCCGACTCGGGTAGTCGCCGGTGAGCGTGAACGCCCCCGGCAAGACCATACGATTGCCGCAGGTCAGCGTCGCCGGCGCGAGCGGATGGTCGACGCGGCCGCTGTGCTCGTCGGTCACGCCGACCTCGACGCGCGTCGACGCACCGGGCGGGCAGGTGATGACGATCTTCCAGCGATCGCCGGGCGCGAACGTGAGCGCGTCATCACGGACGACGCCGCCGCGCTCGCGCACCACGCCGAGCACGACCTCGCCGACCCCCTTCACGTACGCGATGTCCTCGCGCGTCTCGGGCTCTGGCCGCAGCACCACGATCGCGATCGCCGCGGCGGCCGCGACGGCGAGCGCCGGCGCGAGCCACCCGATCCAGCGCCGGGCGGGCGTGCTCGCCGGCACCGCGAGCGGCGGCAGCGCGACGAGGTCGCCCGTGATCTCGTCGAGGCACGCCCGGCAGGCGGCGCAGGCGGCGACGTGCTCGGCGATCGCGGCGTCCTTCGCGCCGGCCGCGAAGCGCTCGAGGCGAAGCCACGACACCGGCTCGCCGGTGCACGCGAGCGCGCTCACGACGCGACCTCCCCACCGCCGCGCAGCTCGATCACGGCCTCGCGGATCCGATCGAGCCGCTTGCCGATGGTCTTTCGCGACACGCCGAGGTGCTCGGCGAGCTCCTCCTGCGTCATGTCGTCGACGAACCGCCCGATCAGCACCTGCATGTGCGCGTCGTCGAGCCGGTCCGCGAGCGCGGCGAGGAGGCCGATGCCCACGACCTCGTCCTCGAGCGTCACGCGACCGACCGGCGCCGCCGCGGCGCCGTCCCGCGCGAGCAGGCGCGCCCGCGTGCCCCGGTCGCGAACGACGTTGAGGCACCGGTTGGTGATGGCGCGGTAGAGGTAGGGGAGGTCCACGGCGGAGGTCCAGGTCGGGATCAGATCGACGAACAGCGCGTGCACCACGTCGCTCGCATCCTCGCGGCTCCTGAGGATGCGCTCGGCCTTGCGTACGAGGGCGGGGCCGTACGCGCGATAGGCCGCCTGCGGATCGTTACTGGCAGCGTCCACCCTCGACGCCCACCTCGGTGCACTCGCCCGGCGCGAGCCCGTCCTCGACGGGACACTGCTCCGGGGTGTTGCACGCGCGGCCGTCCTTGCACTGCTCCCGCGTGTCGCCGACGCACCGATCGCTCGCGCAGTCGGCATGGGTGGCGCAGGGCTGACCCGCGCCGCGCTGGTGCAGGCCGGCGGCGCAGACATGCGGACCGTTCGGGTAGGCCTGTCCGCAGGTCTCGCCGAGGCAGGGGGACCCTCCGTCGCAGGTCGAGCACACGAACGCGTTGCAGACGCCGCTCGCGCACTCCGCGCCGGAGCGGCACTGTTCGCCGAGCGGCTTCGCGGCCACCGGCACGCAGGCCGTGGTCACGTGCAGCACGCGCGAGAAGTAGCCGTCGTAGCCGCAGACCTGACGATCGGGGCACGCGGTCGCGCCGAGCCCGGGGTCGCACTCCACGCACAGCTGCGCGATGCCGAACCACGAGCTCGGATCGTTGATCATCCGGCACATCCCGCTCGCGCACTGATCGTTCGCCGCGCAGCGCGCACCCGCGGGCGCGGGCTCGGGCTCGATCACGGTGAAACCCTCGCACTCGCCGGTCGCGGTCTCCGCCTGGAGCTGCGCGACGACGGCCTTGCCGGGGCCGCGCTTGGTCAGCTCGAACCGCACGCCCTCGTACGGCGCGCGCACCGGGATCAGGAACGACAGCGGCTTCCAGCGCGCCGTCGGCAGGCGCTCGGAGAATTCGACGGAGCCGTCGCCGAACACGTCGGCGTTCAGCCGCACCTCGGCGTCCTCGGCGATGTCCGCGACGAGCTCGAACCGGATGCACGTGGTGTCGCCGCTGGTCACCGGCGTCAGCTGCTCGATCGCGACATCGTCGCCGACGAGCTCGACGCCCGGATCCTTCGCGTTCCAGGTGCCGACGCGCTTGACCTCGCCGCGCTCGAGCTTCCAGGTGCACAGCACCTCGCCGCACCACAGGTCGAAGCCCTGGTCGCGCGTGATCTGGCCGCAGTCGGTCGCCCCGACCTGGGAGGCCGCGGCGACGATGACGATGAGAGAGAGAGGAAGACGCATGGGAGGCTCCTAGAAGCTCACGCCGAACGAGAACTGGAGGCGGTGACCGCCGCTGGCGTGGCGGTCGCCGATGTCGTTGGTCAGGGACGGCGACCACGCGAAGTCGTAGCCGATCGTGCCGCCCCAGCCCTCGAACCACGGGCTCTCCATCTTGAGGCCCGCGCCGGCGGTGAATGCGACGCCGAGATCGGTGTCGGTCGTCCAGCGGTCGTCGACGTCCTTGAAGTGCGAGCGCGCGAGCGCGAGGCCGAGGCCGGCCTGCGCGTACACGCCGAACGTGCCGAGGAAGCCGCGGTCGCCGGCCATCTTCACCGCGCGGCCGTAGGCCATCGCGCGCGAGGTCGACCAGTCGGTGGCGAGCGAGGTGTCGCTGTCGGTGCGGCGCCACTCGGGGGACACCTCGTAGCTCGCGGCGCCGCCGAGCCAGAGGTCCGGCGTCAGCTGCCGGAGGTAGATGCCGCCGAGGCCGCGCGACAGCGGGATCAGGCCCTGCTCGGTGTAGCCGAAGTTCATGAGGGTGTCGGTGTAGCCGTCGCGTCGCTCGGGCCCGGCGAACAGCATCAGCTCGAACGTCTGCTTGCCCTCGAACGCGGGCGCAGGGGCCCCCGCTCCCTTCGCGGCCGTGGCCACGATGGTCTCCGTCGAGCAGCGCGACAGATCGACCGCGACGCCGCCCGGACCGGCGGTGAGCTGGCAGCGGCGGAGCTGCGCACCCGCGCGCACGAGCACCTGGTAGTCGCCGGGCGCCACCGCGATGCGGACCGCGGCGCCGGCCGCCGTGTAGGTCTCGGCGAGGACGGCGCGCGCCGTGCGATCCTCGACGAGCGTCTTGCCCTCGAGCGCGGACGGCAGCTCGATCGCGCTCGTCGCGGCGCGCGGGAACGCGAGCGGGATCTCGCCGTGGCCCTTGAGATCGACCTCGAGCGAGACGTGCTGGCCACCGACCGCGGTCTCGGCGGTGGCGAGCAGCGTCTGGTGATACGCGTAGCGGTAGGCCTCGTCGATCGAGACCTGGCCGTCCTTGTTCGCATCGCCCGCGCCGCGCAGGCCGACAAGCAGGTGGTGCGTGAAGTAGCTCGAGCGCAGCTGCTCGCTCTCCTGCGAGAGCTCGCTGCCGCTCGACGACGCGAGCACCGCGATGCCGGTCGCCGCGAGCTGGTTCCTCGAGTTGAACGAGAAGTCGGCCGCGGGCGCCGCGCCCTTCACGCGCGAGAACGCGCCGCTCTGACACGCGTCGAGCACCACGACGGTGAGGGCCGCGGGCACGCTGAACAGCCGCGTGCGCAGCTCGGCGAGCGGGAGCTCCTGGTTGCCGAGGTCGAGCGCGGTCGCGCGTGCGTGGCCGGAGTAGTAGAAGAACACGCGCGCCTGGCGGCCGGCCGCGAGGTCCGCGTGCACGCGCGTCGCGATCCTCGCGAGGCGATCGCGGAGCTGATCGGGGGTGGGGTGGACGACGACGTCGACCGCGTCGGGCGTGTAGCCGCCGAGCTCGACGAGCAGGCTCGCGACGCGCCGTGCGTCGTCCTCGGCGTACTTGAGGGTCGCCTGCCCGGGGCCGCCGGCGTTCGAGCCGACGACCACCGCGTAGGTCGCGACCGCGCTGTCCGGTTCACCGGCGGCTGCGGGACCAGCCGCGGCGGCGCCGAGTCCGAGCGCGGCGAGGGAGAGGAGGAGCAGCTTCATGGGCGTTGTCCCTATGACACGCCACCCGCGAGAAGTGGGAACCGGGACCATCCCGGCACCTTCCGGCACGTTACGCCCGATCAGGTGTCCTCGTCGTCCTTTTGGACGTGCACGGCCCGGCGGATCGCGCTCTTGCCGAACTTCGCGGCGAGCCGGTCCATGGCCTCGCCCAGCCGCTCGCCCCGGGCGCGCGCGGCCTCGTCGAACCCGAGCTGCCGAGGCGCGTCCCTCGGCTCGAGGCTGGTCGCCGCGATGCCGCACAGCCGCACGCGGTGGCCCTTGCGCGGTTCGATCGCGACCTTCGACAACAGATCGATCGCCGTGCGGGCGAGCATGCCGCCGTCGCTCGTCGGGGCGTCGAGCGTGGTGCGGCGCGTGATCTGGCGGAAGTCGTCGTACTTCACGATCAGCACCACGGAGCGCGCACGCAGGCTCGCGGCGCGCAGGCGGTGCGCGACGCGGTCCGCCTGGTCGAGCAAGATCACGGCGAGCTCGCCCTTGTCGTCGAGATCGTCGTCGAACGTCTCCTGATGGCCGATCGACACCGGATCGCTCTCGGGGATGACCTCGCGATGATCCTCGCCGCGCGCGAGCGTCGCGAGGTGGTGCCCGGTGGTCGCGCCGAGCCGCGCGACGAGCGCGGCCTCGGGATAGCGCGCGACCTGGCCGATCGTCTCGAGGCCCATGCTCGCGAGGACCTCGCGCGTGGTCTCTCCGACGCCCCACAGGCGCGTCACCGGCAGGGGATGGAGGAACGCGAGCAGCCCGTCGGGCGACACCACGCGCAGCCCGTCGGGCTTGTCGATGTCGCTCGCGATCTTCGCGGCGAGCTTGATCGGGGCGACGCCGACCGAGGCGACGAGCGACAGCTCCTCGCGCACGCGCCGCTTGATCGCGCGCGCGATCGTGGGGCCGTCGCCGAGCAGGCGCTCGCTCGCGGTGACGTCGAGGAACGCCTCGTCGAGCGACAGACCTTCGACCTCGGGCGAGTAATCGCCGAGGATCCGGAAGAAGCCCTCGCTCGCCTCCGCGTAGCGATCCATCCGGTGCTTGACCACGATCGCTTTCGGACAGCGCCGCAGCGCCTCCGCCATCGGCATCGCCGAGCGGATGCCGAACGCGCGCGACTCGTAGCTGCACGAGGCGACCACGCCGCGCCTCGCCGAGCCGCCGACCAGCACGGGCTTGCCGCGCAGCTCCGGGTTGTCCCGCTGCTCGACCGCCGCGTAGAACGCGTCCAGATCGACGTGCAGGATCGTGCGGGTCACTTCGCGAACATCAGCGGCCCGCGGAACACCAGGATCACGATCACGGTGATCGCCGCGAGGAACAGGCTCCACAGCCACTGCGGCACCGGCGCGATCTGACCCAGCCCGAACTTCTTGATCTTGCCGCGCAGGATGCCGTGGACCGGCAGCACGCCGAGCACCACGACCGTGAGCTTGATGTGCAACCAGCCAGCTCCCGCCAGGCCCAGGTAGAACCCGTGCGGCTGGAACAGCATCGCCACGCCGGTGCCGATCGCGACGGCCGATGCGACGTCGGTCGCCAGCGCGAGCGATCGCTCCATGAGGGTGAGCTTCTCGTGGGCCTCCTTCGGTGCGTGTGCGTGGAGGCGCAGCATCCAGTAGATCGCGAACAACCCGCCTACCCACAGAAACAGCGAGATCACGTGACCTGCCCGGAGCCACAGCAGGATGTTGGAGTCCATGCGGCGAAGGTATCAGGGTATGATCGACGCTGCTCGTGGCCCGGGTCCTCAAGATCTTCTTCCACGACGCCTGCTTCGATGGCACGACCTCGGCGGCGTTGTTCTCCGCCTTCTACCGGGACGTCATCGACCAGGACGTCGAGATCCGGCCGGTGGGGATGGTCCACAAGGACGGCGACCCGTTCGACGGCATCCCGCTCGACGGTGACGACCACGCCTGCGTCGACTTCCGGTTCTGCGCGGATCCGCGGATGACGTGGTGGTTCGATCACCACCCGACCGCGTTCCAGCCGCCGCAGCTGCGCGAGGTGTTCGAGCGCGAGCACCTCGCGACGTGGTTCTTCGATCCCACGTCGCCGTCGTGCGCGGGCCTGATCGCCAGCGCGCTCCAGCAGGGCTGGGGCTGGAAGCCGCCGCCGCACCTGATCGACGCGGTCGAGTGGGCCGACACGATCGACGCCGCGCAGTTCGCCTCGGCCGAGGAGGCGGTTGCGCTGGCGCTGCCCGCGCAGCGGCTCGCCGCGTGGCTCGCCCACGGCCGCACGCCGGTCGACACCGCGCGCTACGTGGAGCTGCTGTCGAAGAGCTCGCTCGCGGAGGTCGCGAGGCGTCCCGAGATCGCGGCGGAGCTCGCCGCGGTGGAGGCCGAGCGCGCCGACGAGATCGATGCGGTCAAGCGACTCGGCGTGTGGGCGGGCGACGTCATCGTGTTCGATCGGTTCGCCGAGCTCGGCGCGCGCAGTCCCGGCTTCCTCGGCTACTTGCTGTTCCCGACGTCGCTGTACGCGGTGACGGGCACGCGCACCGACAAGACGATCAAGATCTCGGTCGGTGTGAACCCGTGGGCGGAGCAGACCCGGCAGCACGACATCGGGGCGCTGTGCGCGAAGTACGGCGGCGGCGGCCACGCCGTCGTCGGCGGCGTCACGCTGCGGGCCGACGAGCTGCCGCGCGCGCAGGCCACGCTCGCCGCACTCGTGAAGGAGCTGCAGGCGTGAAGCTCGTGCTCGCGCTCGCGCTGGCCGGATGCTTCGACAAGCCGGGATTCGCGGGCAAGGACGCGGCGACCGGCGACGCGCCGATCGACACCGCGATCGACGCGCCGATGGCGTGCACGCCCTCGAAGCCGAGCGCACCGGGGCTCGTGGTGAACCCCGCTCCAGCCGACACCCACCTGACCTTCCGGGACGGGTCGCTGTTCGGCTTTCGCGATGCCTTCACGCGGTATCCGATGCCGAACCGGCTCGAGGTCGGTGGGCAGAACCTCGTCGCCGCGCCCGAGGGGTGCGGCTTCGAGGATGCCGTCGGCGTCGCGGTCTTCCCGATCTTCACCATCGGATCGCAGTCGCTCTCGGGCCAGCCGACGCACCTGCTCGACGTCGAGGTGACCGGCCCGGCGTTCACGCAGCTGCGCACGCACTGGACGATCGCGATCCCGAGCGCGTGCTCGCCGCAACCGACGCAGGCGGCGGGGAACACGTCGTGGTCGTTCTTCCCCGACGGTAAGGTCGTGCGCAACGACACGGTCACGCCGGGCGACATGGCCGCCGTCACCCCGGGACCCTCCGGGTGCAACTGCTCGGGTGCGAGCGGCGTGGCGAGCGCACTCGTCACGAGCTATGCGACCTTCGAGTCGACGCTGCTCTCGGCGGTGACGCGGTCCGGCGAGTCCGAACAGCAGGGCCTGCCGCCAGCCGGCGTGATCGACAGCATGGCCGGTGCGTGCGCGCGCGGCACGTCGATGGGCAAGGTCGCGATGTTCTGGGACCGCCTCGACAACCAGGATCCGCCGACCCCACCCACGCGCCTGCGCCGCGTCACGAACGCCAGCACCAGCCACGAGATCGTCGCGTTCGTCTACGACATGCACGCGACCTCGCCGGGCGTGGCCCTCGAACAGGACGCTTCGTTCGGTATCCGGACGCACCTGATGCTGAACGCGGGCGCGCGGCCGTGCACGGACCTGCTCGCGAACCTCGAAGGCATGGCCACGGTCCAGCCCGTGATGATCGGCCCGGCGGGCTCGCTCGCGAGCGTGTTCTACAACGCGTTCGGCGTCTTCGACGACGCCAACGTCCACAGTGGCGCCATCCGCATCGAGGGCACGGCGCCGGCCGGCTTCGCAGTGCGGCTGCGCTTTCCGGGCTTCACGGCCGTCGCCACCGACCGACCCGCGGACCGCGTCGTCTGGCAGCGCGGGACGGATGGCACGTTCACGCTGTTCTTCCTCGATGGCATCTCGACGCAGTCGCCGATCAGCGTCACGCCCGAGTGCGGGTCATAGCGCGAGGTCGCGGAGCACGGCGGCGCGCTCGACGAGCAGCGTCTCGTAGCGAGACCGCAGCTCGTCGGAGTAGCTGTCCTGCAGCGCGGTGACCGTCAGGGCGACC
>JAEUJX010000538.1 GCA_016794545.1 Myxococcales bacterium | reverse complement strand
TGCACCCGCAGCAAGTGGCTCGCGCTCACCTGGCGAACTGCGCTGCGGCCAAGCAAGGCAAGTTCAAGGAGTTCTACAACGCATTCTGGGAGAAGGCCTACAAGCCGTACACGGAGACCCGCGACGCGACGTTGCTCTCGGAGGAGAAGTTCCTCGCGTGGGCGCCGAGCCTCGGGCTCGACGCGGCGAAGCTCAAGGCCGACATGGACGGCGAGTGCCAGCAGGTGATCGCTGCCGATGCGGCCGAGCTGCGCAAGTTCCGGGTCGGCTCCACGCCCAGCTTCTTCATCAACGGGCACTACGTGGCCGGTGCGATGGATGTGAACGGCTTCAAGCAGCTCATCGATCGGGAGCTCGCTCTCGCGGAGAAGACCGGGACGTCGGCTGACGAATTCTACGACAAAGAGATCATGGGCAAGGGCGAGAAGCAGTTCCGCGCTGCGGGCACGCCCAAGCCGCAGGCTGAAAAGCCTCAGTAACGCCCGTCCCGACAGCGTCGAGGACGGGAAGGAGCATCTGTGAAGAGACTCGTTCTGTCCGTCCTCGCGTGGTCGCTGACCGCGTGTCAGCCCGATACCAAGAACATCGAGAAGAAGCTCGATGACATGGCCAAGGACATCCGTGACCTGAAGGCGCAAGTCGCCCGAGGGGGCGGTGGTGGTGCCGGGGCCGCGCAGCAGCAGCAGCGCCAGGCCCGCGAAGAGGCGGACCCGACGGCGGTGTTCGCGGTCGAGGTCAAGTCCAACATCGAGATCGGGATGATCGAGGGGCCGAAGGACGCCTACGTCACGATCGTCGACGCGTGGGACAACGCCTGCCCGTACTGCGCGCGCGTCGCCCCGACGCTCGCGCAGCTCGTGAAGGACTACCCCGGCAAGGTCCGCGTCATCTACAAGAACCTGGTCGTGCACCCGCAGCAGGTCGCGCGCGCTCACCTCGCCGGGTGCGCGGCGGCGCTGCAGGGCAAGTTCGTCGAGTGGCAGAACGCGTGGTGGGACAAGGCCTGGAACCCGTACACGCAGTCGCGTGACGCGAAGCTGCTCTCGGAAGAGGGGTTCATGGCGTGGGTGCCGTCGATCGGCCTCGATCCCCGGAAGCTGAAGGCCGACATGGACGGCCAGCAGTGCCAGCAGCTGATCGCGGCGGACGCCGCCGAACTCCGCAAGTTCCGCGTCGGCTCGACGCCGAGCTTCTTCATCAACGGCCGCTACTCGGCCGGCGCGATGGACCTCGGTTCGTTCAAGCAGATCGTCGAGCGCGAGCTGAAGGCGGCCGAGGCCTCCGGCCTCCCCGCGTCGGAGTTCTACGACAAGGTGATCCTCGGCAAGGGCGAGAAGCAGTTCCGCGCCGCGGGCGCGCCCAAGCCCAACTGAGCACGGCCCGGCGTTGCAGGGCCGCGTCGCAGCGCCGGAGGGCGCTGCGAAGGTCGACGACGCGCTAAGGTCGGGGCCGTGCCCGTCCGTTCGATCCCCGAGGCCACTTGGGTCAACATCCAGTGGCTGATCCGGCTGCGCTGGGCGCAGATCGCGGGGCAGGCGGGCACGGTGCTCGTCGGCCAGTTCCTGCTCGACGGCGCGCTGCCGATCGTCACGCTGCTCGGCGTGATCTCGATCGGCCTCGTCTCGAACCTCGCGCTCGAGCTCTACTACTTCGGCGACCGCCGGCGCGAGCGCCCGGCGCGCGCGGTGCACGAGTGGCAGACCGCGTGGGTCATGATGCTCGACGTCGCGATCCTGACCGGGCTGCTCTACCTGACCGGCGGACCGAACAACCCGTTCGGGTTCCTCTACCTCGTGCAGATCGCGCTGGCGACCGTGCTGCTCCACACCGCGTGGACGCTGATGCTCGTCGGGCTGTCGTTCGTCGCGTTCGGCATGCTGCTGATCGCGAAGCGCACGGCCGTGTTCATTCCCGAGGACAGCCGCGCGATCGGCATGTGGGTCGCGCTCGGGGTCGCGTCGGCGTTCGTCGTGTACTTCCTGAAGCGCATCACGCAGGCGCTCGCCGAGCGCGAGCGCGAGCTGACCGAGGCGCGCGGGCTCGCGGCGCGGCAGGAGCGCCTCGCCTCGCTCGCGACGATGGCGGCCGGTGCCGCGCACGAGCTGTCGACACCGCTCGGGACCGTGGCGCTCGCCGCGAAGGAGCTGGAGCGCGCGCTGACCAAGAAGGCGGCGGACCCGGAGCTCGCCGCGGACGCGCGGTTGATCCGCGAGCAGGTCGGCCGCTGCCGCGTGATCCTCGATCAGATGGCGCAGGGCGCCGGCACCGTCGGCGAGACGGTCGCGCCGGTCACCGTCGGCGCGCTGTTCGACGAGACCATGGTCGGCATCCGCCCGGCGCCCTCGGTCCACCTCGACATCCCGGGCGACGTCGCGAAGTCGCCGCTGCACATCCCGCCCCGCGCGGTCGGCCAGGCGCTGCGCTCGCTGATCACGAACGCGCAGGACGCGTCCCCGTCGAACACCTCCGTGGTCGTGGTGGTGCGGCGCGAGGACGCCGTCCTGTCGATCTCGATCCGCGACCGCGGTGCGGGGATCCCCGAGGACGTGCTCGCGCGCATCGGCGAGCCGTTCTTCACGACGAAGGCCCCGGGCCGCGGCATGGGCCTCGGGCTGTTCCTGGCCCGCGCGGTCATCGAGGGCGTCGGCGGGACCCTGCAGATCCACTCGACGGCCGGGGAGGGCACCGAGGTGCTCGCGCGCCTTCCGACCGACGTTTCGGGCCGCGAGGTGGTATCCAAGTCGGCATGACCTCCGCGGACGGCACCCCCGGCGACAAGACCTCGATCCTGATCGTGGATGACGACGAGGTGTATCGGAACCGGCTCGCGCGCGCGTTCGTCGACCGCGGCTACGACGTGCGCACGGCTCACGACTACGACAGCGCCGTCGCCTCGGCGCAGCAGGACTCGCCCGAGCTCGCGGTGGTCGATCTCAAGATGCCGGGCAAGAGCGGCCTCGAGCTCGTGAAGGCGCTCGTCGAGATCGATCCGTCGACCAAGTCGATCGTGCTCACCGGCTACGGCAGCATCGCGACCGCGATCGACGCGGTGCGCCTCGGCGCGACGTACTACCTGTCGAAGCCCGCCGACGCCGACGACATCGTCCAGACGTTCGCGCGCGCGGAGGCTCCGCCGCTCGAGCCGCCGGCCTCCGACTCGGGCGAGTACAAGGCGCCGTCGCTCGCCCGCGCCGAGTGGGAGCACATCAACCGCGTGCTCTCCGACGCGGGGGGCAACATCTCGGAGGCCGCGCGCCGCCTCGGCATCCACCGCCGCAGCCTGCAGCGCAAACTCCAGAAGTACCCGCCGAGAGAGTAGAATCGGGCGGATGTCGTCGTCCCCCGCGCGCGTTCCGACCGCGTGGATCCTGACCGCCCACGTGCTCGGCGCGGTCGCGATCGGGGCGCTCGAGGCCGCGCGGCTGAAGAGTGGGGCGCTCGCGCTGACGCTGCTGCCGCTGTTCGGTGCGGCGGGCCTCGCCGCCGGTCTGGCGATCGCGGGGTCCGAGCGCGTGGCGGAGGGCAAGCGCACGCTGGTCGCGGCCGCGATCCGGAGCGCGCCGAGCCTGATCGTGGTGGGGCCGGTCGCGTGGACGCTGTTCGACGGTGCGTTCGCGCGCACGCTGCCGGGGGCGCGGCTCTTGCCGTTCGTGGTGCCGCTGGTCGCGTGGGCGCTGATCGCGGCCGTGCTCGTCGGCGTGCGCGCGTTCCTCGCGACCAGCGATCTGACGACCCGCGCGATCCGCATCCTCGCGTGCGCCGGCGCGATCGGCGGCATCGTGTGGTCCGAACGCCACCTCCTCGGCAGCGGCTATCCCGCCGCGCATTACGGGGCGACGATCGCGGTCATCGTGCTCGCCGGCGCGCTGGTGCGCGCCATCGCCGTGCCGCCCGTGTCCTCGTACGTCGCCGCCGCGCTCGCCGCGTGCACGTTCGGCACCGCCGTCGCGGCGACGGTGCACGGGCTGCGTGACGAGTCCCAGCGCCGCGTGCTCGAGACGTACGGTGATCAGGGCCGTGACCTCGTGCACCTCGTGCGCGCGGCGGTCGACCTCGACGGCGACGGCAGCTCGCCGCTGCTCGGAGGCGGCGACTGCGACGATCGCGATCCGGTGCGCTACCGCGGCGCGCCCGACGTGCCCGGCGACGGCATCGACCAGGACTGCAACGGCAGCGACGCGGTGGCGCCGCCGCCGCCGCCCGCGCCGAAGGCCCTCGACCTCGCGTCGTGGCGGGCGACGCAGCCGGTGACGGACGCGCTCGCACGCACCAAGGGCATGAACGTCGTGCTCGTCACCGTCGATGCGCTGCGCTTCGACATGCTCGCGCCCGACACGGCCGATCGCACCGAGTTCCCCGAGCTCGTGAAGCTGCTCGACGACAGCGTGTGGTTCACCCGCGCGATCTCGCCGGCGACGGGCACCGACATCTCGCTCGGGACGCTGCTCACGGGGCGCCACGATCCGTATCAGACGATCGACACCACGCTGCCCGAGGCGCTGCAGGCCCGCGGCTATCGCACGTACAGCGCGCTGCCCGAGGAGGTCACGCGCTACGTGGGCCAGGTGCTGCCGGGCCGCGGCATCGATCGCGCGAAGCCGGTCTACACCGACTGGGGCGTCTCCGACGTCGCGGATCACGTCAGCGCACCGACCACCACCGCCGAGGGCCTGCGGGCGCTCGACGATGCGGCCGGGCGTCCGTCGCTCGTGTGGCTGCACTACTTCGATGTCCACGAGCACCACCAGCTCAAGGCCCCGAAGGCGCTGCTGCAGCGCGTGCACGAGGAGGAGTCGAAGAAGCGGCGCAACTATCGCGCGCTGCTCGCCGCGATCGACCACGAGATCGGACGGCTGCGGCGCGAGCTGTCCAGGCGCGGGCTCGCCGACAAGACGATCATCGTGTTCGCGGCCGACCACGGCGAGTCGCTCGGCGAGGATCCGCGGCTCCTCGAGACCCACGGCAGAGTCGCCTATCACGCGCTCGTGCGGATCCCGCTCGCGTTCCACATCCCCGGCGTGCCGGGCGGCGTGCGCACGGATCCGGCGAGCCTCGTCGATATCGCGCCGACGCTGCTCTCCGTGCTCGGCGCCACCGGCGCGATCGCACCGCTCGACGGCGTGGATCTCACGCCGGCGCTGCTCGGGGCCCCGCCCGCGCTGCGCCGCACCGAGCGTGCGCTGGTCGTCCAGGAGGAGCTCCAGTGGAGCGTCGTCGAGTGGCCCCACCAGCTGCTCGTGCGCCCCTCGGAGGATCTCGTCGAGCTCTACGACCTCGAGGCCGATCCGGCGCAGAGCTACGACCTGGCGCAGGCCAAGCCCGACGTGGTCACTCGGCTGCGGGCTCGGTACGCGGAGGTTCCGCAGCTGAAGGTCGACCGAACGCTCGATGGACGGCGCTGGCGAGAACAGCAAGCCCGACGGCCCCCGCGCCGTGCGCCAGCAGCAGGAGAAGCGGGGACACCCACGCCGTGAAGTGCGGCACGACCGGCGCGACATCCGCGCCGAACAGCGTCGGCCACGCGCCGGCGGCGGTGATCGCCGCGGCCGCGGCGGCGATCGGGAGCGCGAGCTGGGCGGCGATCACGCGGAGCAGCGTCGTCTTCTGGAGCCCGAACCACGTCGCGGCCGTCGCGAGCGGGAGCACCGCGGCCCAGAGCGTCCACATGTCACGGCCCTCGGGCCGGTAGATGAACGGCGTCGACCACGTCGGCAGCCCGCGCACGGCGACGAGCAGCCCACAGCCCGCGAGGAACCAGATCGGGAACAGCCACCAGCGGCGCAGGCCCCACACGACGCCGATGAGGCCCGCGACCAGGATCAGGATCGCGAACGCGCCGAGCGCGATCGACACCGGCGGCAGCGCCTGATCCTCGGCGAGCCGGGTGGCCATCGCCGCCTCGAACGGCCGCGCGCGCGACTCGCGATCGAGCGCGACGCCGACGGAGTCCGCGATCATCCGTGCGACGTCGACGATGTGGATGAGCCCGCTCCGCTGCTTCTTGAGCCCGGGGCCGTGCAGGCAGCCCTGCACGTGGCGCACGTGGCGCTCGTCGCCGCCGTGCCCGCCGCCGGCGATGTGGCCGTGGTCCGATAGCAGGAACCAGCGCGCGGACGGGTCGGCCTGGAACAGCTTGTCGAGCATCGGATCGACGTCGCGCACGGCCTTCGTGTAGCCGTCGCCCAGGCCGACCTTGTGACCGGCGACATCGACACGAAGGATGTGGACGAACACCAGCGGCGACGGCGAGCGCACCGCCTCGAGCGCGAGCGTGAACCACTGCGTCTCCCAGGCGCTCTCGTTCGCGTCGGCCATCGGCTTGCCGGGCTCGGCCGCCGGCTGGGCCGAGGCGAAGCCGAGCGCGCGCACGATGTACCCGTACTTCTCCGCGATCGCGACGGAGCCCGGCACCCGCGACGGGATGCCCTCGATCGGCGAATCGAAGGCGCGGTTCGCGACGACGCCGGTCTGCTGCTGGGTCAGCCCCGTCCACAGCGCGATCTCGACGGGCAGCGACACGGTCGGAAACCCGACGTCGATGTTCAGCGTCACCCCGTTCGCGCACAGGATCTTCCACGTGTCCATCGTGTCGGCCGCCTCGGCGGTGAGGCCATCGACGAGCACGACCCGCGTGCGATCCGCCTTCGGCAGGCCGGCACCCTCGGCGATCGGGAGCTCGACCGGCTCGCCGGGCGCCGCATTCTGCGTGGTCGCGGTGCGGATCAGGCCGCGGCGCACGTCGGGCAGGAGCCACGCGGCGGCGAGCAGGGCGACCGCGGCGACGAGGACGGCGAGGTGCTGGCGCATGATCAATCGGTGGCGGCGTCGTCGGGCGCGGCGTCGGGCAGGGGCGGGAGCGAGCCGAGCGGGAGCTGCCAGGGGAGCTCCGCCAGCCGCTCGATGGGGAGGATCCGGAGGAGCGAGGGTAGCGCGATGCCCGCGTTGACGAGCTCCATATGCGTGAACTGCGCGCGGATGTAGACGAGCTTCGCCCGCTTCGCGTCGGCGGGCCACAGCTCGTAGCTCGGGGGGAAACGATCGAGGATCACGGCCTCCGGCAGCTTCGCCGCCACCGACTCGGTGCCGAGGACGGTGTCCTCGCCGACCATGATCAGCCGGTGCCGCGGCGAGGACTTGTACCAGTTGATGATGAGGTCCTCGTCGCCGTACATCGCGTCGACCATCACGAGCTGATCGAGCAGCGGCTCGTCGAGCCAGTCCTGCAGCGTGCGAAACGCGCCGGAGTGCCCGATCGCGACGGTCAGCGCCGCGCCGCGGGTGACCCCGGTGTTGTCCTCGACGAGCCGGAGCAGCTCCGACAGATCGGGGTAGTTGATCGCGACGCGCTGTGCGACCGGCGCCTCGGGCACGATGAACATCGCGTTGAGCGCCGACATCGCGAACTGCTCCGGCAGCTGGTGCGCGCTCCACGCCGTGTCGGCGTTGTCGAAGTAGCCGTGCACGTAGATCACGGTCGCGCCGGTGTCTGGACGGTAGCCCTTCGGAATCCACACGTGTACCGGGCCGCGCGGTGCCTCGATCCGCACGTGCCGCCCGGCGTTCACCGCCGCGGCGATCGGACCGGGCGCATCGATCGCGGGCGGGGTCGGATCACCAGCGGTCGCGGCGCCGAGCCACACGACGGCCACGGCCACGGTCGCGAGGCCGGCGCCGAGCGAGAGCGGCATCCACACGCGCGCGCGCTGCACGCCTCATTGTAGCGCCTAGCCGGCGCCGCCGCGCAGCACCTTGAGCGAGCTGCGCACCCGGGCGCGCTCGGCGGGGACCAGGGCCGCGCGCAACAACGCCGATCCCGGGCATTGCGCGAGGCCGACCTCGCACGTCGCGACCGCGGCACCGGGCAGCCCGAGGGCCTCGAGCATCATCACCTTCTCGTAGTAGAGGTCCTCGAGCAGCCAGTGCTCCTCGGGGAGGAGCGCCTCGAACGCGGCCTCGATGTCGCGCAGCGCCTCGCGGTGGCGGCCGAGGTCGCCGAGCACGGCGCCGCGCCAGTACAGGCACTCGGCGCGCATGGCTCCGCGGGCGAGGGCCATCTCGGCGGCCGCGAGCGCCGCGATGTCGTCCCCGGTCGCCGACTGGACCTGGCACTTGAGCAGCCAGCCGTCGGCGGACTCGGGCCGCAGCGCGAGGGCCTGGTTGACGGCGAGGTTCGCGTCGGCGAGCTGCTCGTCATCACCGGCACCGAGGAGCTCGCGCGCCTGATCGAGCAGGCGGTCGAACTCGGTTCCGTGCGGAACGCGCATTGCGTCCACGCTAACACGCAGATCTGCGATGTGCCCGTGGATAGTTCGCGGTCGGACCTATCGAGCGATGGACTCGTGGATCTCGATCACGGTGCGGTCCGGGTCGCGGACGAAGAACGCGCGCGAGGTCGGCGTGAACTGCACCGGGCCGCCCGACAGCGCGATGCCCGCGGCCTCGACGGTCGCCCGCGCGGCCTCGAGGTCGTCGACGAGCAGCGCGACGTGCGTGATCCCCGCGTGCTTCACGGGGACGTCCATCAGCACGTTGGGCTCCGACACCGCCGGTGCGTTGGGGATCAGGTTGATCTCGACGCCGGTGTCGCTCTCGAGGATCGTGACGCGATCGTCGCCGAGGGGCCCGGCGGTCTTCCTGAACCCGAGGACCGCGTAGAACGCGATCGAGCGCTCGACGTCGTGAACGCGGATGCCGATGTGTGCCACCGCCTTGATCATCGGTCAGCCCAGGAACGCCGACAGCACCGGCGAGCGGCGCTGGGACAGGAGGCCCTCGATCATGGTCTGGATCTGGGTGCGGATCTGCTCGGCGAGCTTGTTGACGAGCAGGCGGTCCTCGGCGGCGGCGGGGCCGTGCGCGGCGCCCAGATCGATCGGCGCGCCGAACTGCACGTACCACTTGCTCGGCAGCGGCAAGAGGCCCGCGGGCCCGAGCCACGGGAACGTCGGGGTCACCGGGATCCACGGGATGCCGATGTTCTTCGCGAACCACGTGACCTTGCCGAGCATCGGCGCGGCCTCCTCGGCGCCCACGACGGCGACCGGGATGATCGGCGCGTTGGTGCGGAGCGCGAGCTTCACGAAGCCGCCGCGGCCGAACCGCTGGAGGCGGTACCGGTCCTTCCACAGCTTGCCCATGCCCTTCTCGCCCTCGGGGAACACCGCGACGAGCTCGTCCTTGAGGAGGAGGCGCTCGGCGTTCTCCGGATCGGCGCGCACGCCGCCGATCCGGTTCATGATCGGGCCGAGGAACGGCAGGTGGAACACCGTGTCCTCGACGAGCGGGCGGACGTCGCGGCGCGCGGGGTGATCGCGGCGCACCGCGTGCATCACCATCGCGCTGTCGTACGGCAGCGAGCCGGCGTGGTTCGCGACGAGGAGCGCGCGGCCGCGCGACGGGATGTGCTCGAGGCCGCTCGCCTGCACGCGGAACCAGCGCGAGTAGAGGAACTCGAACAGCCACTCCCAGCGCGCGGTGGCGCGCGGATCGCGGCCGAAATCGTCGACGACGTCGGAGCGCCCCCACATCGCGAGCGCGCGCCAGCGGCGCCACACGCCCTCGAGCGGGAGCCGGCGGCGGAGGTCGATCGGGAACACCGGCGTCCGGTGCTGCTCCATGCGCCGCTCGAGCTCGCGCAGCTCGGCCGAGTCCACATCCGGCGCCGACGGGACGTACGAGCCGCCCATCTCCGGCGGCACGTGCCCTTCCTCGCCGAGGTAGACATCGTCGCCGAGGAAGCCGAGGTCGCGCACCGGCCAGCCCGAGGCGTCGGGCACGCGCGGGTCGGCATCGCCGTACCAGTCGTCGTTGCCCTCGTCGCGCGGCGGCGCCTCGAGCTCGTCGTTGTCGTCGTCGGTCATGCCTGCGCCCTGGCCACGTCGGTGGCGCCGTCCTCCGGCGCGATGCCGAGGAAGTCGAGGATGGTCCGCTTGATCGAGAGCCGCGGACTGAACGCGAGCGACGGATCGCGCCGTGCCTTCTGGCCGTCCGCCACGCAGAGGTAGAGGAGGAAGTCGAGGAAGCTCGGCGGCGAGCCGACGAGCTGCGTCGCCCACAGCACCTTCGTCAGCTGGCGCGCGACGATCTGCGGCATCGGGACGGGCACGCGCCCGAGCAGCGCGAGCACGGTCGTGTACGGCAAGACGCCCTTGCCGACGATGTTGAACGCCCCGGTGCAGCGCGCCTCGACCGCGCGCGTGAGTGCGAACGCCGCGTCCTGCTCGTGCACGAACTGCATGAGCGGGTCGTGGCCCATCATCACGGGCGCGACCGGCCGCGAGAAGAACCGCGTGTACATGTTCGAGATCGTCGGCCCGAGGATCGGCGCGAACCGCAGGATGCAGACCTCGATATCGGCGTGCTCGCGCGCGAACCGCTGGACCTGCTTCTCGGCGCGCACCTTGTCGTTGACGAACCGGCTGTCGCGGTGACCGCGCAGCTCGCTCTCCTCGGAGAGGAAGTTCGGGTTCTTCGGGTGCGCGCCGTACACCAGCGTCGTCGAGATCATCACGAGGCGCCGCGGCGGCACGCCCGCGCACGCGTTCAGCACGTGCATCGTGCCGACGTCCTCGAGCTCGTGCGCCCACTCGGCCGCGTGCGTCGGGTGCGAGAGGAACGCGCCGTGGACGAACGTGTCGACCTTGTAGCGCGAGAGCAGCGTGGCGAGCTCCGCGTCGACCGTCGGCTGGGTCAGGTCGACCTTGATGAACTCGACCTTGCCGCCGGGCGCGAGCGCGGGCGGGCGGATGTCGAGCGCGAGGACCTTGCTGTAGCGCGGATCCTCCTCGAGGCGGCGCAGCAGCTCTCCGCCGAGGTACGTGCACGCCCCGGTCACGGCGACGACGCGGCCGGAGCTGGGGGCTGCAGGCGACATGGCCCCCGGCTTATAGCGCAAAACACTCGGGGATCAGAGAGCCGTGGTACCCCGTGAAGCGCGATGGGTGAACCGGTGATCGCGGTACTCGCACCCGAGGTGATCGACCAGATCGCCGCGGGCGAGGTCATCGAGCGCCCGGCCAGCGTGGTCAAGGAGCTGGTCGACAACGCGATCGACGCCGGCGCCCGGACCATCACGGTGGAGACCCTCGGCGGCGGCCGCGCTCTGGTGCGCGTGGTCGACGACGGCGTGGGGATGAGCCGCGAGTCGGCCCTGCTCGCGCTCCAGCGCCACGCGACGTCGAAGATCCGCTCCGTCGGGGACCTGTGGGGGCTCGCGAGCATGGGCTTCCGCGGCGAGGCGCTCCCCTCGATCGGCAGCGTGTCGCGGATGACCATTACGACCCGCCGGGCCGGGGATCTCGCGGCCACGCGGATCGTGATCGATGCGTCCCGGGTCACCAGCGTGACCGAGGTCGGCGCGCCCGCCGGCACCTGCATCGAGGTGAGCGACCTCCTCTACAACCTGCCGGCGCGGCTGAAGTTCCTGAAGGGCGAGGCGACCGAGGCGTCGCACATCACCGAGCTCGTCGCGAAGGTCGCGATGGCGCACCCCGAGCTGCACCTGCGGCTCCGGCACAACGGCCGCACCGCGCTCGAGGCGCCGCCGGATCGGGACGGCTTCGCGCGCGCGCAGGCGCTGCTCGGCGGGCGCATCGCGGCGCGGCTCGAGCGCGCGCACGGCGAGGAGTCCGGCGTGCGCGTCTCCGCGTACCTCGGCGCGCCCGAGCTCGCGCAGGCCACCGCGCGCGGCGTCCAGCTGTTCGTGGGCAAGCGCCCCGTGCGCGACCGCGGCCTGCTCCACGCCGTGACCATGGGCTACGGCGAGCTCGTCCCGCGCGGCCGCTATCCGATCGCGATCGTGCACGTCGACGTCCCGGCCGGCGCGGTCGATGTCAACGTGCACCCGCAGAAGCTCGAGGTGCGGTTCTCCGACGCGGGCGCGGTTCACGCCGCCGTCCGCCACGTCGTGCAGGCGTGCGTCGCGGCCGCGCCATGGCGCGCGGAGCAGGGTGGGGCAGGGCCGCTGCACGTCTCCGCGCTGACCAGCATCGCGCCGCCGCGCCTGCCGCTCGACGGCACACCCGCGACCGCCTTGTCGGCGCGCTACGCGCAGCAGCTCGCGCAGGCCTCGCGCGGCCTCGAGAGCCGGGAGCACCAGGCGCGCGAGTGGGTCGAGACCATCCGCAGCGGGACGCGCGCGGCCCGCGCCGCCGAGGCCGCCGACGCCCGCATCGCGCGTGCGGCGCGGCCGCCCGCGGCGCCCGAGGCGCCGGAGCTCGTCGCGGAGGGCTCGGGCCCCACCGCCGCGGGCTTCTTCGGATCGCTGCGCTACCTCGGCCAGCTCGACCTGACGTACCTCGTGTGCGATGGCGATGGCGAGCTCGTGCTGATCGACCAGCACAGCGCGCACGAGCGCGTCGAGCTCGAGCGGCTGCGCACGCACGAGGGCGTCGCCGACATCGCGGTGCAGCGCCTCCTGTTCCCGCACACGATCGACGCGACCGCCGCGGAGCTCGAGCTGGTCGGCCGCGTCGGCGAGGCGCTCGCGCACGTCGGGTACGAGGTCGAGCCGTTCGGCGCCTCGTCGCTCGCGATCAAGGCCGTCCCCGCGGGGCTGCGCCACACCGATCCGACCCAGCTGCTGCGCCGCCTGCTCGCCGAGTGGGCCGCCGAGGGCGCGCCGTCCGACGAGGAGCGCGTCGATCGCCTGCTCGCCGAGATCGCGTGCCACTCCGTCGTGCGCGCCGGCGACCGCCTGTCGCCGAGCGAGGCCGAGGCCCTCCTCAAGAACCTCGACGGCGTCCAGCAGCCCGCGATCGGTCCGCACGGCCGCCCGATCCTGCTGCGCCTGCCGCTCGCCGAGATCGCGCGCCGGTTCGGCCGCTAGCGGCTCGAGATGTGGATGTCGAGCGCGTTGATCGTCGCGCCGCCGGTCGTGAACAGCATGAGGCGCTCGTCAGACGACACCCACGGATCGGCGTCGAAGTCGCCCGAGCTCGGCGGCAAGAGCTTCACGGGGCTTCCCCAGGGGCCGCTCGGCGTCGTGCGCGACAACAGGTAGATGTCGCCGGCGCCTCCGGTGCCGTTGCGGTACGCCTGCACGTAGATCCGGCACTCGTCGGCGCTGACCGACGGATTCTCGTAGTCGCCGGTCGCGATGATCGGGACCTCCATCGGAGGCCCCCACGGGGCGGTCGGTGCACCGCGCGTCGTGCGGTAGAGGCGAAACGAACCGCTGCGGTTCGAATGAAAGTACGCGACGCGATCGTCGGGCAGGATCGTCAGCCCTTCGTCGTCCGCCGCGCTGCTCAGCTCCGGCACGCGCACGGGGGCCGACCACGCTCCGGTGAGAGAGGTGCGCGTCGACCTCCAGATGTCGTTGAAGCCGATGGAGCCCGTGCGATCGGAGGAGATGTAGATCGTGAGCCCGTCGGGCGACAGCGCCGGGCTGCCCTCGTCGAAGGCCGAGCTCAGCTCGGGCACCAGCATCGGGGCGCCGAACGTCCCCGCGATCGAGCTGGACGAGCGCCAGATGTCCAGCGTCCCGTTGCGCTCGCTCTTGAAGTACAGCTCCATGAAGTCCGAGCGCATCTCCGGCGTGCCGTCGAAAGTCCCGGGGGCGGCCAGTGCCGGGATCGCGAGGGGCGCGCTCCACGCGCCGGACGGCGGCGTGCTGCACATCCCGGTGGCGGCGTCGGGCGCATCGACCATCGGCGCGTCGATCGAGGCGTCGCCGAGCGGCGCGTCGGCGCCGGCGCCGCCGTCCGCGGGCTCCGCTCGGCACACACCGTTGTCGCAGCGAAGCGGGCTCGGGCAGTCCCCGAGCGCGCTGCACGGCGCGCCGTCCTGTGGTGCGGGGCGATAGCACCCGCCGACGAGGACGGTCACGGCGACGACGAGCCAGCGCACCCCGTTCATCGTACTATGCCTGCGCGTGCGGCCGCGGCTCGTCGTCATCGTCGGTCCGACCGGTGCGGGCAAGACGCGCCTCTCGCTGGCGCTCGCCGAGCGCGTCGGCGGCGAGGTGGTGTCGGCCGACAGCCAGCAGGTCTACCTCGGGATGGACATCGGGACCGGGAAGGTCACCGGCGACGAGCGCGCGCGCGTGCCGCACCACCTGATCGACGTGGTCCGTCCCGACGAGGAGATGACCGCGGCGAGGTTCATCGAGCTCGCCGACGCGGCGATCGCGGACGTCGCCGCGCGCGGCAAGCCGGTGATCGTCTGCGGCGGCACGGGGCTGTACGTGCGCGCGTTGCTGCTCGGCCTGTTCGAGGGCCCGCCCGCGTCGCCGGAGCTGCGCGCCGAGCTCGGCAAGCTCGGAACGGCGGCGCTGCACGCGGAGCTCCTGCGCGTCGATCCGCAGGCCGCGGCGAAGATCGACCGGAACGACGCGAAGCGGATGATCCGCGCGCTCGAGGTGTTCCGGTTGACCGGCGAGCCGATGAGCGCGCACCAGGCGCGGCACGATCACCGCGCGCTCCCGCCGCGCTATCCGGTGCGGCTCGTCGGGCTGGCCCCCGAGCGCGAGGCGCTGTACGCCGCGATCGATCGCCGCGTCGACCAGATGATCGAGGCCGGGCTCGAGGCCGAGGTCGCCGCGCTGCGGGAGTGCGGCTACGTGCCTCCGCTCCGCTCGCAGCAGGCGATCGGGTACGCGGAGCTTCACGAGGCGGCGGCGGGCACGCTCGAGCGGGCGCGGGCCATCGAGCTGATCAAAAGGAATTCGCGGCATTACGCGCGCCGCCAGCTGAGCTGGTACCGGTCGGCGTCGACGGGTACCGAGCCGGTGGCCTGGGCCACGGACGTGGCTGCCGTTGACCTCGCGGACCTGGAGCGGTACCTAGCAGGGCGCTAAGTGGCGATGTCGACAGAACCGACCCAGCTCTCGGACCGCATGATCCTGGACTTCGAGCGTCCGATCATCGACCTCGAGCGAAAGATCAGCGAGCTCCGCGGGTTGTCGACCGAGACCGTCGACTTCTCGTCCGAGATCCGTCGCCTCGAGAGCAAGGCGAAGAAGCTCCAGAAGGAAGTGTTCGCGGACCTGACGGCGCAGCAGAAGGTCCAGCTCGCGCGGCACCCGGCGCGGCCGTACATGATGGATTACGTCGGCCTGCTCTGCGACGACTTCGTCGAGCTGCACGGCGACCGCAGCTTCCGCGACGACCCGGCGATCATCGGCGGGCTCGCGACGTTCGACGAGTGGGAGGTCCTCGTGCTCGGCCATCAGAAGGGCCGCAACACGAAGGACAACATGCACCGGAACTTCGGGATGGCGCGCCCCGAGGGCTACCGCAAGGCGACGCGGCTCATGCGCCTCGCGTCTCGGTTCCGCCGCCCGATCCTGTGCTTCATCGACACGCCGGGCGCGTACCCGGGCCTCGGCGCCGAGGAGCGCGGCCAGGCGGAGGCCATCGCGAAGGCGCTCCAGGTCATGTCGTCGCTCGACTGCCCGATGATCTCGGTCGTGATCGGCGAGGGCGGCTCGGGCGGCGCGCTCGCGCTCGGCGTCACCGATCGCATTCTGATGCTCGAGTACGCGATCTACAGCGTGATCTCGCCCGAAGGCTGCGCGTCGATCCTGTGGCGCGACCCGGCGAAGATCGGCGAGGCCGCGACGCAGCTGAAGCTGACGGCGCCCGATCTCACGAACCTCGGCATCTGCGACGAGATCGTCCCCGAGGCCGACGGCGGCGCGCACCGCAACGCCGCGATCACGGCGTCGCGCCTGCGCAACGCGCTCAAGCGTCACCTGCGCGAGCTGACCGAGCTGTCGACCTCCGACCTGATCGAACGCCGCTATCAGAAGTTCCGCACGATGGGCGCGTTCGTCGAGACGCCGGGGTAAGCGTGTACTACGAGCTTGCGCTCACCTCCGTCGTCGTCGCGGGCGCGTACTGGGGGTGGTTCTTCGTCAGCAAGCGGCCCAACGGCACGATCACGTTCGGCCTCATGCAGCTCGCCGCCGCCGCGATGTCGGCGTTCGGGCTGTACGCGCACCGCGTCGAGGACGCTCCGCGCTGGATGGGGATCGCCGGTGCCATCGGGGTCGGCACCGGCACGTGCCTGCTCGTCGTCGGTCCGCTGATCCGCGCGCTCGGCCGCGCGTTCGCCGCGAAGGAGCGGCTCGGCATCGCGCGGCGGCTCCTCGATATCGCCGAGGTGCTCGCACCCGGCTCGGGCGTCGCCGACGAGAAGGCGCTGCTCGGCGCGATGCAGGAGATCCGCGACGGGCACATCGAGCAGACCGTCGACGCGCTCAACGCCGCCAAGGATCGCGCGCCCGCCGAGGCGCGGCTCGCGATCGACGAGCGGATCGCGATGCTCTACCTCGCCGCGTACCGCTGGAGCGACGCGATCGCGCACGCCGAGGCGAACCTGTTCGGAGCGGCGCCGCAGACCTCCGAGCCGCCGGACGGCGAGGGCGAGCCGCAGAAGCAGCCGCTGCGCCGCGCGCTCGGCGTCGCGCCGCCGGTGTGGGTCGAGCTGCTCGGCGCGTACGGCCGCACGGGCGATCTCGATCGCGCGGCGCGCATGCTGTCGCGGCTCGAGGACGTGTGCGAGGGCCGCGAGGATGCCGCCGTGTGGATCCACCGCGCGCGGCTCATGTTCCTCGCGCTCGCGGGCCGCACGGCCGCGGTGCAGGCGCTCGTCAATCCGCGCCAGGCGCGCCACATGAGCGCCGCCGCGCGCACGTACTGGCTCGCGGTCGCGCACGAGCACGAGGGCAACCGCGCCGCCGCGACCGCCGCGTACGAGAAGGCGCGCGGCCGGTCGCGCGGCCCCCCCCGCGACCTGATCGATCAGGCGCTCGAGAACCTCGCGAAGGCCGACGGCGTTCCGGTCTCGCTGTCCGACGAGGCCAAGGAGATCGTCGCGCGCATCGAGGCGGCGCCGCTGCCCGCGCGCGTGCGCACGCCGAGCGCGCCGCGGTCGTACGCGACGTGGTCGCTGACCGGCGCGATGCTGATCGTCGCACTCCTCATCACCGTGCTCGTCGGGGCCACCAACGACGTCGGCGTGCTGATGCGCTCGGGCGCGATGGTGCGCGGTCTCGTCGATGGCGGCGAGTGGTGGCGCATCTTCTCGTGCGTGTTCGTGCACGTCGGTGGCCTGCACCTCCTGGTCAACGCGATCGGCATGGTGTTCGTCGGCAAGATCGCCGAGGAGCTGTTCGGCACCGCGCGCACGTTCGCGCTGTTCGGTGTCGCCGGGTTCGCGGGCGCGGTCGCGAGCTACCTCGCCTCGCCCGCGGGCATCTCGGCCGGCGCCTCGGGCGCGCTGTTCGGTCTGCTCGGCGCGGTGTTCGTCGAGCTGACGTGGCACCGCAAGCGCTATCGCGCCGCGTGGAAGCGCGGCATGTGGGGCGGCCTCCTGATCGTGATCGTCGCGCAGGTCGGCTACGGCTTCATGTACCCCGTGATCGATCAGTGGGCCCACGGGGCGGGGCTCGCCGCGGGCGCGTTGATCGGCGCGATCTTGTCGCCCCACGCGCGCTGGAAGACGGCCGGCGTCGCGCTCGGCCGCACGGTCGCGGTCATCGTGATCGGCTTCATGGCGTTCGCCGGCGTGCGCGTCGCCGGGATGAGCATCGACGAGAGCTTCTCGCGCCTGCCGCGGGTGCACCCGCAGATCGCGGGCGTCACGATGGTCGCGCCGGCGACGTGGACGCACGACGACACCGAGCTGGCGGAGCCCGATGGCCTCGTGATCGTCACGGTGCACAGCGCGCCGGCGACCGATCCGGCGAAGCTGATCGCGGGCTGGCTCGCGGTCGACGCGCCGGCGATCGCGAAGACGCGCGGGTTCGAGAAGGTCGACGGCGCGACCGACTCGACGGTCACGCTGCCGAAGGGCTGGGAGGGCGGCGAGCTGATCGCGTCGTTCGGCGACCCGATGGGATACCAGCAGCGCTACCGGCTGATCGCGTGCGGCAAGGTGATCGACGGCATGCTCGTGCTCGTCGTGATCACGACGCCCGAGACCATCGCGCGCGCGGCGCCGGGCTTCCTGACGAAGCTCCTGTCCTCGGTCAAACGGGCGTGAAACTTGCCCGCGCACCGGGCCCGCGTACGCTTCCCTCCATGCGCCTCGCGTTGCTCGCGCTCGCATCGCACGTCTCGCTGACCCCAAGGACCGCCGCCGCCGACGCGCTCGGCGAGTGCACGGCCGAGCTGGATGCGCGCGGCGTGCAATGGGCGAAGGCGTCGCGGCCCGGCATCGCGCACGCGGTCGAGATCAAGGGCCCCCTGGGTGGCGTGCTGCTCGCGAGCGCCGATCAGCCGCTCGTGATCGACTGCTCGCTCGCCGTCTCGCTCGCCGAGTCGGGGCGCTACCTGCGCGCGCTCGGGATCGAGCGCGCGACGTTCTCGTCGGCGTACTCGCGCCGCAACGTGCGCGGCACCAACCGGCCGAGCAAGCACAGCTTCGGGCTCGCGATCGACGTGCACACGTTCACGGGCGCGGACCTCGGCACGCTGCGCGTCGACAAGGACTACGAGCAGGGGCTCGGCAACGACGTCGACTGCCTCGGCGCACCGCTGACGCAGGGCGGGGCCGTGCTCAAGGTCATGCAGTGTCAGCTCGTCCGGTCGGGGCTGTTCCACCTGGTGCTGTCGCCGGACTACGACGACGCTCACCACGATCACTTTCATCTCGAGGCGCTGCCGTGGGCTGATCGCCAGGCGCTCCGGGCAGAGGCGCAGGCGATCCACTGAACCGCAGCGCGACGTAGAGCACGGCGAGCGACCACGCGAGCCAGATGCCGGCCCACGTCCACACCGCCCAGTCGGCGGTGGTGCCGAATGTCGACGCCGCCATGCTGGAGGCATCCGATGACATCGCGCCCGAGCCGCCGACGACCTGCGATGGCCGGAGCAGCACGCGGATGTCGAGCAGCGCGTTGATGCAGGCCTGCGCCGCGACGAAGTGCGCGAGCGTCCGCCGCAGGCGGGCCGGCACGAGGAACGCCGCGGCGAGCAGCACCGCGCCCATGACGCCGATCGCCCATGGCCCGAACGCGTCGTCGCCGTCGTCGATCGCGACGAACGTGAAGGCGGTGACGACCATCAGCGCCCCGAGCACGGCGAGCGCGACGCGGGCGCGCTCGGCGGTCGGCGTGATGCGGAGGAGCAGCGCGCCCCACAGGGGCGTGCCCATGTAGCCGGCGGCGGCGATCAGCGGCAGCGACCAGCCGCCCATCTTCGTCGACGCGTAGGCGAGGCCGCTGGTATCGCGATAGACGAGGATGTACTCGAAGCCCGTGCCGGTCACCGCCATCACGAGTCCGTGCGACATCTCGTGGAGCCAGGTCGCGAGCAGCTTGAACGGATAGAGCACGAACCCGCCCTTCGGCAGGTTCCACAGCAGCAGCGAGGCGAGCAGGGCGATCGCGAGCGTGCGGAGCTCACGGCGATCGACGGGGTCGCTCATCCGTCGGCCTTCGGCGCGGGCGCGTCCTCGGCCTTCCCGCCCTTCGGCTCGTCCTCGGGCGGCTTCGGCGCCGGCTCGAAGATGCCCTCGAACATCCGCGTCGTGCGAGTGCGCACCGCGCCGCCGAGCTTCACGAGATCCTCGGGCGACAGCAGCGTGCGCAGCGCGGTGGTCGGGAACTTCGCGAGCGTCCAGACATCGCCCAGGCCCACGGGCGCGACACCGCCGCAGACGAGCCCGATCACGGCACCGCAGGCCGCGCCGCACAGGACGCCGGCGACGGCGATCGGGATGAACCCGGTCGGCGAGGTCGGCACGTGTCCGAGCGGGATGGCGGCGATGATCGCGAGCCCGATTCCTGCGGCCGCGTGTGCACGTGCGGCCACCCACACGGCGCGGCGGCGACCCGCGGGTGCGGCGTGCGCGGCGAGCCGGCCGATGCCCCCGGCGGTGAGCACGGCGGCGATCCCCGCGAACACCGTGGTCAACCGCACGATCTCCATGAACGTGGCGTCCGGGTTCCCGACCCCGAACCGGGCCAGGATCCAGACCGTCGCGGACAGGGCGGGGATCTCGAGCGCGGCCCCCGTCAACAGCCCCTTCCAGAACCCCCACGGCGCGGGAGCCAGGGAAGGACGCGGACTTACGGGAGGTGGTACGGGCGTGGACATGCCGCGCGAAGCGTCCGGAATGATTCGCCGCCTAGGAAGGCCCCGCGCCCCGAGAGCGTAGCATGCTCGACCCGCGACCTCCCGGGGCCTCCCGAGCCCCTGATGTACAATCGCGAAGGGTTTCGAATGCCGCAACAGAACAAGACAGCCCCTCGCGCATATGCTGCGGCGCACTTCGCGCTGGAGCTCGACGACAAGAAAGACGTGGGCCTGTTCCGCTCGATCGAGGGCGGCGGCGTCAAGGTCGACGTGATGACCTACCAGCAGGGCGGCAACTACGACCGCCTGAAGTACATCGGCAAGCAGAAGTACGAGGACATCAAGCTGCAGGTCGGCATGGCGATGTCCAAGCCGTTCTACGACTGGATCACGAACTTCTTCAGGGGCAACGCCATCCGCAAGAGCGGCGCGATCATCGCCTGCGACTTCTATTACAAGCGCCGCGCGGAGCGGAAGTTCACCGAGGCCATGATCAAGGAGCTGACGTTCCCGAAGCTCGACGCCACGGACAAGAACCCCGCGTACATGAACATCGCCCTCGGCGTGGAGACGATCGAGTTTAAGCAGGGCGACGGCAAGGTCCTCGAGAGCCCGGGCAAGGGCTTCGAAGGGCAGAAGCTCTGGACGTCGTGCAACTTCCGGTTCGACCTCGACGGCTTCAGCGACGCGTGTCGCCGCGTGACCAAGATCGACGCGTTCACCATCAAGCAGAACATCGTCGAGTACAACCGCGGCGGCCGGCAGTCAGCCGAGAAGACGCCGAGCGCGATCGAGTGGCCGAACCTCTCGTTCTACGTGCCCGAGGCCGACGCGCAGCCGTTCTTCGATCACTTCAACAAGCGCGCGATGGTCGACAAGCGCGAGCAGATGAGCCACCAGGACAAGGCGTCGGCCAAGCACACCGGCCAGATCGTCACCTACGACAACGGCGGCCGGCCGCTGTTCACCGTCGAGTTCTTCGAGTCCGAGATCATCGCTGTCACGCCCGACAAGAGCGACGCGGGCAGCGAGGAGATCAAGCAGGTCAAGATCGACCTGTTCTGCGAGTGGATGTCGTTCGAGTACGCCGCGATGGAAGTGATGTGATCCGAAGCCAGGCGCGGTCAGTCCCGCGTCGCTTCGCTCCGCATCGCCTGCCACCGCTCGATCGCCTCCGCCTTGGCGGCGCCGAGGATCTCCGCGACCGCCTCCGCTTCGTCCGGATCGGTCGTGAACGCCTCGAGCGGCGTGAGCACGAACGCCAGCACGTCGAGAGCGCTCTTCGGATCCGGCGTGTAGGTGCTCGTGAAGAGGGTCTCGCCCATATCGGCACCCTCACACCCGCCGATCGCCGTCGCAAATTTTCGGCGTCCCCGGGAGCGCTCCCGGGCCCGGCTGACGGCGATCCCCAGTCGGGCCATGCTGCGCGCCATGGCCCGCAGCAAGGTCGCGGTGATCCGCGTCCGTCCCGACAGCATCCTCGCCGACATCGAGCGCCTGCACGCGCTCGCCGATGTGGAGCAGGCGTTCCCGCAGAAGGGCGTGCCGACGATCCTCAAGGACAACATCTCGTGGCACTTCCCGTTCCCCGGCGCGAACACCACGCCGTGGCAGCTCGAGGGCGTCATCCGCTCGCTGCGGTCGCGCGGCTACAACGACCTCGTCTGCGTCCAGAACAAGACGGTCGTCACCGACGCCTTCAAGGGCGAGGACCTGAACGGCTACGTCCCGATCTTCAAGGCCTACGACATCCCGGTCCGCTACAACTTCAAGCCCGAGGACATGTCCTGGTCGGTGTTCCGGCCCAAGGCGAAGATGAACGTCCTCGATCAGATCTTCCCCGAGGGGATCCTGATCCCGGACGCGTTCCACGGCACGAACATCGTCCAGCTTCCAACCTGTAAGTGTCACATCTACACCACGACGACGGGCGCGATGAAGAACGCGTTCGGTGGATTGCTCAACACCAAGCGCCACTACACGCACTCGTGGATCCACGAGACGCTGGTGGACCTGCTGGCGATCCAGAAGGAGATCCACGCGGGGCTGTTCGCGGTGATGGACGGGACCACGGCGGGTGACGGGCCGGGGCCGCGCACGATGCGGCCCGTGATCAAGGACGTGATGCTCGCGTCCGAGGATCAGGTCGCGATCGATGCAGTGGCGGCGCAGATGATGGGCTTCGACCCGATGTCGCTGAAGTACATCTCGATGGCGGACGAGCAGGGGCTCGGCAACGGGCGGCGCGAGAACATCGAGGTCGTCGGCGACGTCGAGCTGGCGGATCAGCGCTGGGGGTTCTCGGTCGGCGACAACGGCGCGTCGATGGTCGGCGACGTGATGTGGTTCGGCCCGCTCAAGCGGTTCCAGAAGCTGTTCTTCCACACGCCGCTGGTGAACCTGTTCGTGATGGGC
>JAEUJX010000499.1 GCA_016794545.1 Myxococcales bacterium | reverse complement strand
GGCCGCGGCCGCCGCTGCCGCCGCCGCCGCTGATGCTGCCGCCGGTGCGCGTGCTGCCGCTGATCTCGATGGACTCCGCGTAGCTGCCCGCATCGACCGATGGCGACGGCGCGCTGAGCGGTTCGTCCTCGTCCATGTCCTTCAGCGCGACGCGCTCGGCGCTCTTGTCCTCGGGATGTCCCTGCGGCCGGCGGATCTCGTCGTCGCCGAGCTCGCCGAGCGCGATGTCGCCGTTCGCGCCCGGTGACGTGCCCGCGTACGGAGAGACCCCGCTCGGCGGCGCGACCGCGAACTTCTCCTCGGACGCGAGCGTCTCGCGGTGCACCTGGCGCACCGACCACAGGTCGTACTTGAACGACAGCGCCGAGCTCGAGCCGACGCCGACGCGCACGTCCTTCCAGTCCTCGCCCGACGTGTTGTCGACGATCGCCCAGCCCTCGACCATCACCTTGCCGCCGTTGCCGACCACCACGCGATAGCTCGGCTTCCAGGCCGGGGACTCGGTGACGTAGGTGAGGACCACGTCGGCGATGTCCTTCTTGTTCGGCAGCTGGAGCTTCATCACGAGGTAGTCGCCGTCGCCCGCCTGCTGGCGGGGGATCGAGACCGGCAGCGGCTGCTTGGAGATGGCATCCGTCACGGTGAGCGACTTCAGGAAGTCGTCGACCCGGTCCCGCGGCACCGACACGGTGAGGAAGCCGCCCTTCACGGTCGCGCGCCGCTCGTAGTACGCGACGCCGTTGCGATAGATGACCACGCGCCCCAGTGCGACATCGTCGACCTTCACGAAGTTCGCGCGCTTGGGGCCACAGCCGGCGAGGGCGGCCGAAAGGAGGAGACCGGCGAGGACCTTCTTCATCGTTCCCGCCCAAACGCACGACCCCGGAGGCAGGTCTACGCTTTGGTCGTTTTTCTGCCGGCCGGTCGGGTGCCCGAGCTCGTCTCGGTCTTCGCGTCCCGCTTCTTCTCCTCGAGCTCCTCGAGGGTCTTCGGCCAGTCCTCCTTGAGGAGGCGGGACAGCGAGCGATCGGCGAGCAGCCGCCCTTCGGTCTGGCAGGTCGGGCAGTAGTTCGCCTCGTTGTCGGCGTAGACGATGCGCTGGACCTTGGTGCCGCACACCGGGCACGGCTGCCCGTACTTCCCGTGCACGGCCATCTCCGGCCGGAACGCGGTGACCTTGTCGGGGAAGCCATCGCCGACCTCCTCGCGCGTGCGCTGCGTCCATTGCGCGAGGATGTCGATGCACGCGCGGTGGAGGATCGCGACCTCCTGATCCGTGATCGACGACGTCATGCGGAACGGCGACAGCTTCGCCGCGTGGAGGATCTCGTCGGAGTACGCATTGCCGATGCCGTCGAACAGCGTCGGATCGGTGAGCGACCGCTTCACCGTGTGGCGCTCGCCGCGCAGCCGCTCGGCGAACTGCTCCGGCGTCGCGCCGAACACGTCGAGACCGCCGCGATCGAACTCGGCGAGCGCCGCGCGCCCGGCGACGAGGTGCAGCGACGCGCGCTTCTTCGGCGACGCCTCGGTGAAGATCAGCGTGCCGTGCGGGAAGTCGAACGCGGCGAGCCCGACCTTGTTCGGCACCTTCTCGCCGCGCTTCTTCCAGCGCAGCCGCCCCGCGATCATCAGGTGGATCACGCAGAACCGATCGCCCTCGACACCGATCACGATCCGCTTGCCGAGCCGCTCGACGGTCTCCACCGTCGCACCTGCGAGGTCCTTGACCGACGGTGTCACCGTCCGCAGCACGAACGGGCTCGCGACGCGGATGCCCTCGAGCGGCTGGCCGATCGTCAACGCGGCGAGGCGCTCGACGTAGATCGCGACATCCGGCAGCTCCGGCACGGCCGAACTGTACTAAGAACACCCTCGATGCGCGCCGTCCTCGTCCTGGCGTTCGTGATCGGCCTCGCCGGCTGCCGCGACGTGCCCGCGCAGCCCGACGCGCGGGTCCGCATGGACGCCGCGATCGACGCGCCGTACCCGAAGGCCCTCCCCTGCGCCGCGACGTTCGGCTCCTCGCTCACCAACGCGTTCGGCCGCCTCGACGGCACCGTCCGCGCCGTCGTCCCGCCCGGGTTCCCCGGTTGCCCGCAGCCCAACAGCACGCACGTGATCGTGCAGGTCGACCTCGCCGGCCAGGCCCACCGGATGGTCGTGAACGTGCGCTCGAGCATGGGCGACCCGCGCGTGTTCTTCCGCACGCTCGACGCGCCGCTCGCCGGCCCCGCGTGGGCCGAGGGCTGGCACCCCGGCTACACGCTCGACTACGTGGCGGACCTGCAGGTCGGCAGCGACACGTTCACGCCGATGGAGATGGACGCGCTCGTCGACACGATGACCGCCCCGATCGAGCTCGGCGCGAAGATCAGCGTGTTCGCGACCTCGTCCGGCGGCGCGAACGCCTCGAGCGCGCACCTCGTGCACCGGAACCTCGTGAACGCCGACGGCGCGATCGTGGTCGGCCCGGACACGCCGTCGCCCCGCTACCTGCTGTTCCGCTTCGACGAGCAGCTGTTCTAGCGAGCTAATTAGGTCCGACCTAGTTTCTGCACAATTCGTGCAACTCGGCTGTCCGGGCCGGACAGCGTCACTTCTTCTTCGAGGCGGCCTTCTTCTTCGGCGCGGCCTCGACCTCCTCGGCGGCCTTCGCGGGCGCGGCGGCGGCGGGCTTTCTGTCCTCGGTGTTCGCCATGCCGAGGCTCGCCTTCAGGGCCTCCATGAGATCGATGACCTTCCCGGCCGGGGCCTCGGGGGCCATCGTGATCTCCTGGCCTTCGACCTTCTTGTTGATCAGCTCGCGCATCCGCTCGGTGACCTCGTCCTTGTAGTTCTCGGGCGAGAACGTCTCGTGCGCGATCTGCTGGATGATCTGCTTCGCGAGGCCGAGCTCGGCGGCCTTGATCTCGGGCAGGTCGGGGATGGGCACCTCGGCCCACGGCTTGACCTCCTGGGCGTAGCGGAGCTGGTGGATGATGAGGCCGCTCTCGAACGGGCGCAGCGCGACGATGTACTGCTTGCCGCGCGCGGAGTAGCTCGCGATGCCGACGAGGCCGGTCTCGAGCATCGCGTCGTGGATCAGCTTGTAGGCGCGCTCGCCGCCCTTGTCGGGCCCGAGGTAGTAGGACTTCTCGATCCACAGCGGGTCGACCGCGGAGGCGGGCACGAACTCCTCGAGCGCGATGGTCTGGGTCGCGACGGCGTCGAGCGCCTTGAGCTCCTCGGCCGACAGGACCACGTACTGGCCCTTGGCGTGCTCGTACCCCTTCACCGTGTGGTCGCGGTCGACAACCTCGTTGCACTTGGTACAGATGTACTGCTGCTTGAGGCGGGCGCCATCCGCGTCGTGGAGCATGTTGAAGTGGATGTCCCCGGCCGTCTCGTTCGTCGTGTAGAGCTTCGTCGGGATGGAGACGAGGCCAAACGAGATCGTGGCCGTGCCGATGGAACGAGCGGGCATGGTCTAATTGTACCGGGCGGCCGTGAGCGATCCTAAGGACGAAGGTCTGGAGGCCTACCGCGCCAAGCGCACCGGCGGAGCCACACCTGAACCGATGGCCAGCCAGCCGGTCGGCGCCGCGGTCACCGGACGCGGGCCGCGGATGTTCGTCGTGCACCAGCACGACGCGACGCGGATGCACTGGGACCTCCGGCTCGAGATCGACGGCGTCCTGTGCTCGTGGGCGGTCCCGAAGGAGCCGTCGATGGATCCCGACGACAAGCGGCTCGCGGTGAAGGTCGAGAACCACCCGCTCGAGTACGTCCACTTCGAGGCGGTCATCCCCGACGGCAACTACGGCGCGGGGCCGATGATCGCCTGGGACCGCGGCCAGTTCCGGCCGCTCGTCGATCCGGCCGAGGGGATGCGCGACGGCGAGATCAAGTTCGAGCTCTACGGCTACAAGCTCCGCGGGGCGTTCACGCTCGTGCACACCGGCAAGGGCAAGCGCGGGCGCCAGAGCGGGCGCGGCTCCAACGACTGGCTCCTGATCAAGAAGCGCGACCAGCCGTCCGAGGAGTTCCTCGCCGCCGGGCGGCCGCTGTCGGCGGCGAGCGTGCTGTCGGGGCTCACGATCGACGAGCTCGCGGCGAAGGCGCCGAAGCAGCAGGCGGTGCTCGCCGAGCTCGCGGCGCGCAAGGTCCCGCGGAAGGTGCTGACCCTGTCGACCATCGAGCCGATGCTGTGCCAGACCGCCGACGCGGCGTTCTCGTCGCCGGACTGGATCTTCGAGCTCAAGTACGACGGCTTCCGCCTGCTGTCCCACGGCGGCGCCGGGCAGGCGAAGCTGCGCTACCGCTCGGGGCAGGACGCGACGGCGCGCTACCCCGAGCTGACGAGCGCGATCCGCGCGTTGCCGGTGCCCGACCTCGTGCTCGACGGCGAGATCGTGATCCTCGACGGCGAGGGCAAGCCCGACTTCCACCGCATGGGCGCGCGGGCGCAGGTCCACCGCACGAGCGAGATCGCGCGCGCCGCGCTGTGGACGCCGGTGACGTACATCGTGTTCGATCTGCTCGGCGCCGGCGGCTTCGACCTGCGCGGGCTGCCGCTGCTCGTGCGCAAGGCGTTCCTGAAGGACCTGATCCCCGAGGTCGGTCCGCTGCGCTACGGCGACCACATCCCCGAGCACGGCGAGGCGATGCTCCAGCAGGTCGTCGCCCGCGGCCTCGAGGGCGTCGTCGCGAAGAAGGCCGACTCGCTGTACAAGGGCAAGCGCTCGGGCGACTGGCTCAAGCTCAAGGCCGACCCGGAGGCTGACTTCGCGGTGTGCGGCTACACGCCGCCGAAGGGGTCGCGGCTCGGGCTCGGCTCGTTGCACCTGTGCGTGCGGGTCGACGATCGCTGGGTCTGGGCCGGCAAGGTCGGCAGCGGGCTTCCCGACAAGCTCCTCGCGACGCTGACGAAGGAGCTCTCGGCGAAGCCGCGCTGGACCCCGCCGTTTCCGCGCCCCGAGGGCGAAGGCGACGCGATCTGGGTCGAGCCCGAGCTCGTCGTGCAGGTGCGCTACCGCGAGTGGCGCCCCGACTCGTCCCTGCGGTTCCCGGTGTTCCAGCGCATGCGTCCCGACAAGACGCCGCTCGAGTGCGGCATGCCGATGCGCTCGACCGCCGAGGCCGCGCCGCGCGAGAAGGACGAGGAGCCGGAGGCGACGCCGCTCGAGCTCGTCGTCGACTCGCAGGTCCGCGAGCTGCGACTGACCCGCCTGGACAAGGTGTTCTGGAAGGACGACGGCATCACGAAGGGGATGCTGATCGACTACTACCGCGCGATCGCGCCGTGGCTCCTGCCCTACCTCAAGGATCGGCCGACGGTGCTCGACCGCTACCCCGACGGCATCGACGGCGAGCGGTTCTACCAGAAGGACATGCCCGACTGGATCCCGCCGTGGCTCCGCACCACGGCGCTGTGGAGCGAGCACAGCCAGCGCGAGATCCACTACGTCATGATCGACGACGCCGACGGCCTCGCGTTCGTCGCGAACCTCGCCTCGATCCCGATCCACTGCTGGGCGTCGCGCGTCGGCTCGCTCGAGCGCCCCGACTGGACGATCGTCGACCTCGATCCGAAGAACGCCCCGAAGGAGGACGTCGTCCCGCTCGCGCTCGCGATCCACGAGCTGTGCGAGTCGATCGGCCTGCCGAACTACGTGAAGACCTCCGGTCAGTCGGGCCTCCACGTGCTGATCCCGCTCGGCGGGCAGTGCACGTTCGATCAGGCGCGCACCCTCGCGTACCTGATCGGCCTCATCATCGAGCAGCGGCACCCGACGATGGCGACGACGAACCGCAACCCCGCCGCGCGCGGCGGCCGCGTGTACCTCGACTGGGGCCAGAACGCGCACGGCCAGCTGCTCGTCGCGCCCTACAGCGTGCGCCCGGTCGCCACCGCACCGGTCTCGATGCCTGTGACCTGGGACGAGGTCGTGCCCGGCCTCGACGCGCGGCGCTGGACGATCGCGAACGCGCTCGAACGCGTGACGAGCTGGAAGGGCGACCCGTGCCTCCCCGTCCTCGACGAGCGTCCCGATCTGGCCGCCGTGCTCGACAAGCTCGGCAAGCTCGCGAAGTAGAAGGGGGTGATGTCCATGGATGGGAGCCGGAGGTGGGCGCAAAGGATCCTGCTGGGCGCCACGCTGCTCGGCGCGTGCTCGTTCGTCGCAGCGCGCCCCACCCCGAGCGGGACGCCCCGAGATGGCAGCGTCGAGTGCGTGAGCTACGTCGTGCCAGGCGGAGATATCGCGCTCGGTCTGGCGACCTTGCTCGTCGCCGCAGCCGCGGCCGCCGATCACTACCGCGATCGACGCGGCAACGATGGACAGGCTGCCGTGATCGCCGGAGCTGCAGCAGTTCCCGTCGCGTCCGCGATCTTCGGCTTCATCGTGCTCGGTACCTGTAACCGGGCTGCGCGGAAGCGCGACTTCGCGATCGAGCTCACGGACGCAGCGCGGCGCTCGGCCGCCGCGGGTGACTGCGGGCCAGCGAGAGAGCTCGGCGCACGGGTGCTCGCCGCGGACCGGGACTACCACACGCAGTTCTTCCAGAGGGACGCTGCGATCCGCGCGTGCCTCGAGCCGGCTCCCCAGCTGTCCTGAGGCTCCGAACTGTCCGCTACGGATGCAGGACGAAGCCGGCCGCGCCGCCGGCGAACGCGCCGCCGAGGGCCGCGTAGAACACGCGCGCGCCGCTGCTGCCGACGAGCCAGACGACCAGGCGCGCGCGGCGGTTACCCATGAACCAGCGAGGCGCGGCGAACGCACCGAACAGCGTGAACGTCCCGATCGCGAGCAGGATCGTCGGGAGCATCGAATCGCGCGGCGGCTGGGCGACGTTGCGCGCGAGGTAGAACGCGACGGCGCCCGCGACGAGCGCGACCGCGAGCAGGAGGCCGTCGAGCCGCGGCGCAGCTCCGCCCCGGCGAAGCACGGCGTGCATCGGGCGGTCGTACTCGAACGTGTAGTTACAGACGCACCGCTTGGCCCCCCTCGGCCGCGGCGTTTCACAGAGCGGGCAGAAGGTCTCGCCCATGGAGCCGCTGTAGCACGGTCGGGGGTCTGATAGGTTCCCCCCGTGAAGATCGCCTGCATCGGCGGCGGCCCCGCCGGGCTCTACCTCGGCATCCTCGTGAAGCGCGCGGCGCCGGAGCACGACGTCGTGATCTACGAGCGCAACCGGCCCGACGACACGTTCGGGTTCGGCGTCGTGTTCTCCGACGCGACGCTCGGCCACCTCGCGGCGGCGGATCCGGAGACCCACGCCGAGATCCTCGAGAGCTTCGCGCGCTGGGACGACATCGAGATCCACGTCGGCGGCGAGGTGCTGCGCTCCACCGGCCACGGCTTCTGCGGCCTCGAGCGCAAGAAGCTGCTCGAGATCCTGCAGCGGCGCGCCGTGGGCCTCGGCGTGCGCGTCGAGTTCGAGCACGAGATCAAGAGCCTGTCGGAGGTCGCGGCCGACGTGATCGTCGCGTGCGACGGCGTCGCGAGCTGGGTCCGCGACGCGCTCGCCGCCGAGCTCCAGCCGCACGTCGACGTGCGGCCGAACAAGTTCGTGTGGCTCGGCACGACGGTGCCGTACGAGGCGTTCACCTTTCTGTTCAAGCAGACGCCGCACGGCCTCTACCGCGTGCACGCGTACCGCTATCACGAGCGAGGCTCGACGTTCATCGTCGAGTGCCGCGAGGAGACCTGGCGCGCGGCCGGGCTCGAGGGCGCCAGCGAGGACGAGACGGTGCGGATCCTCGAGGGCGTGTTCGCCGAGGAGCTCGCCGGCCATCGGCTGATCAAGAATCGTTCGATCTGGCGGAACTTCCCGACGGTGCGGTGCGGGAAGTGGCACGCCGGCAACGTCGTCCTGATGGGGGATGCCGCGCACACCGCGCACTTCTCGATCGGCTCGGGGACCAAGCTGGCGATGGAGGATGCGATCGCGCTGCGCGACGAGCTGCTCGCCCCGGGCTCGCGCAGCATCCCCGAGGCGCTCGCCGCGTACGAGGCGCGCCGGCGCCCCGAGGTCGAGGCGCTGCAGGCCGCGGCGCAGGCGAGCCTCGAGTGGTTCGAGGGCACCGAGCGGTACACGAAGATGGCGCCGGTCGAGTTCACCTATAGCCTCATGACGCGCAGCCTGCGGGTCAGCCACGCATCCGTCGCGAAGCGCGATCCGCACCTCGCGCGTGGCGTCGAGCGGCTGCTCGCCGCGCGGTCGGGCGTCACCGCAGACCCGCCTCCCCCGCCGACGGCGCTGCCGATCGCGCTCGGGCCGGTGCGCGCACCGAACCGGATCGGGCTCGCGCCGTTCTGCCCGCGCGAGCCTGGCGACGACGCGCTCGTCGCGCTCGGCGCCGCGGCGGCCGAAGGTGTCGGCCTCGTCGTGACCCCGGTGCTCCAGGCCTCGGCGCTGGCGACCGACGACGCGATCGTCGCGTGGCGCCGGATCGTCGAGTACATCCACGGCAAGGGCGCCCTGCTCGTGCTCCGCACCGTGGCCGATGCCGAGAGCGCGGCGCTGATCGCCGAGCGCGCGGCGTTCACCGGGTTCGACGTCCTGGTCCTCGACAGCAGGTACGACGCGATCGACAGCGAGACGCTGCCCGCGACGGTCGCTGCACACGACGCCGACCTTGACCTTGCTCGTGGGGCGGAAGTGGAGCGACCACAGATGGGAGACGCCGATGCCGCTCGCCGAAAG
>JAEUJX010000490.1 GCA_016794545.1 Myxococcales bacterium | reverse complement strand
GCTCAGCGCCTCGTCCTGGCGCGCGCGCTGCTCGCGCGCCCGCGCTTGATGGTGGTCGATGGTGGACTGGACAACCTGGGCCTCGAGGCGGCGGCGAAGGAGCGCGTCCTCGACAGGGTCTTCCGCCAGCGCAACACGACGCTGATCGTGATCAGTAACGACCCGGACGTTCAGCGCCGGTGTGAACGACAGGTGCACATCGCAAACGGACAGCTCGTGGAGGTTCCGTGATGATCCGGATCGACGACGGCAACGCGGTCGCGGAGGACCTCGCCCTGGAGCTCGTCCCTCGCAGCCGCGCGCTTCGAATCGCGAGCAGGCTCGTGGTCTGCGCGTTTCTCCTCGCCGCGGCGGCGCTGTGGCTTGCTCCGTGGCAGCAATCGGTCACGGGGAGCGGACGGGTGATCGCGTACGCGCCGCTCGATCGCCAGCAGTCGATCCGGACGCCGATCGCGGGTCGTCTCGTGCGCTGGCACGTCCAGGAGGGTGACGCGGTTCGCGCCGGCCAGCTGCTGGCGACGATCGAGGATAACGACCCCGGCCTCGCCGGCCGCCTCGCGCGCGTCCGTGATACCGCGGAGGCTCGTCTGGTCGCCGCGCAGCAGTCCGTCGTCGTCCTCTCGGAGCAGATTCGCTCCCTGGAATCCGCTCACCTCTCGGCGGTCGATGCGGCTGCCCGGCGGGTCGCGATGGGCGTCGAGCGGCTCCGCGCAGCCGAGCAGAGCCGGGACGCGGCGGTCGCGGCGTCGCGTGCGGCGGAGCTCAACCTCGCGCGCATCAAGGAGCTCGCGCAGGATGGCCTGTCCTCGACGCGCGAGCTCGAGCTCGCGGAGCTCGCGGCACAGACGACGGCCGCCGAGATCGAGCGAGCGAACGCGAATGTCCGCGCCGCACGCGGCGAGATCTCGGCTCTCGAAGCCGAACGCAGGCGCACCGACGCGACGATGAAGGCGGACATCGACCGCGCGCGCGCGACCTTGCAGACGGCTCGCAGCGACGCCGCCCGTGCCGAGGGTGAGCTGCAGGAGCGTGCGACCGCCGTCGCGCGGCAGGACACGATGCAGGTCGTCGCGCCACGCGACGGGACGATCCTCCGCATGCTCGCCGCGCAGGGCGCCGAGTACGTCGCTGCCGGTGACGCGATCGCGACGCTCGTTCCCGACACGAGCTCCCGCGCCGTCGAGCTCTTCATGAGCGGACGCGACGGGCCGCTCGTGTCACCAGGTCGCAAGGTCCGGCTTCAGTTCGAGGGCTGGCCCGCCGTGCAGTTCGTCGGCTGGCCGTCGGTCGCCGTGGGGACCTTCCCGGGTGTCGTCGCGTTCGTCGATGCCGCCGCCGATCCGCAGGGACGCGTGCGGGTCGTCGTCGTCCCTGACCCGGCCGCAGAACCGTGGCCAAGCGGCCCGCTCCTCCGTCAGGGCATCCGCGTGAACGGATGGGTGCTGCTCGACCGCGTGCGGCTGGGCTTCGAGCTCTGGCGGCAGTGGAACGGATTTCCGCCGAGCACGAGCGTGCCCGCGCTCTCCGAGCCCGCGAAGGGAGCCAAGTGAGGTCCGCGTACGCCACGGTCTTCGTCGTGCTGGCCGTAGCCACCGAGGCGCGTGCGAACAGCTTGCGGCTTGTCGACGTGCTCGAGTCGGTTCGCTCGACGCACCCGCTGCTCGCCGCGGCCGATGCCGCGATCGACCGCGTCGACGCACAGGCGCTCGCGGCCGAGGGCGCGTTCGATCCCCAGGTGAGCGTCCAAGGCTCGACGATCGCGACCGGGCCGTACCAGCGCGCGACGCTCGACACCGAGCTGCGCATGCCGACGTCGATGTTCGGATTGACACCGTTCGTCGGCTGGCGTCTCGGGCAAGGGAGCTTCGCGGATTACGACGAGAAGCTGCAGACGCCCGGCGGCGGAGAGCTCCGCGCTGGCGTCTCGATGCCGCTCCTGCAAGGCATGAAGATCGATCGCCCGCGAGCAGAACGCTCGAAGGCGGCGATCGCGCGCCGCGTCGCCGATGCCGAGGTCGCGCAGCGGCTGCTCGACGTCATGCGCGATGCGACCTTCGCCTACTGGGATTGGGTGGCCGCCGGGCACCGCCTCGACGTGCGTCGCACGCAGCTCGCACTCGCACTCGAGCGGGGCCGGCAGATCGACCGCGCGGTGGCACGAGGCAGTCGCCCGCCGATCGAGGCCGTCGACAACGCACGACTGATCGCTGCTCGCGAGGCGCTCGTCGTCAATGCCGAACGCGATCAGCGTCGCGCGAGTCTCGAGCTGTCGCTGCACCTGCGCACGGAACACGGACATCCCGCGCCGCCCGACGCGAGTCAGCGCCCGGAGCTTCCCGTCGAGCCCCTCGACCTGCCGCTCGAGGCCGACCTCGAAGCGGCTGTCGGCCGTGGCCTGCGAGCGGCGCCACGCCTCGTCGAGCTCGCGGCCCGGCGTGACATCGCCGGCGTGGACATCGCTCTCGCGCGCAACCAGACGCTGCCGCGGCTCGACGTCTCGGCGCTCGCCACTCGCGGGCTTGGCGGCACGGAAGATCCCGCGCTCGACAGCACCGCCGGCCTCGCCGTGGGGGTCGCCGCGACGTTCCAGGTCCCCATCGGCGTGCGCAACGCGCGAGGTGCACTCGCCATCGCGCGCGCGGACCAGCGCCGGATCGCGGCCGATCAGCAGTTCGCAGCGGACCGCGTCGCCGTCGAGATCCGCGTGGCGCACGCAGAGCTGGCGGCCGCAAAGGCGCGCAGCCGGCTCGCGCAGCGAAACGCGGAGCTCGCCGAACAGCTCGCGGCCGCAGAGCGTACGCGGTTCGAGCGCGGAGACAGCACGGTGGTGCTCGTCAACATTCGCGAGGAAGCAGCGGCCGATGCCGCGGCGCAAGCGGTCGATGCACGCGCTGACGTGATGCGGGCTCGTGCGCGGTTTGCCACGCTGCTCGGAGAACAGCCGCGGTAACCGATCGTGCGCGCGCCGAGCTGGTGGCGATGCCTCGCAGGACATGGGAACGTCGCGCGCATGCGTCTTCTGGTCGTTCTCGTCTTGCTCCTCGGCACGCCGTCGCTCGCGCGCGCGGATGGCGAGGGCCAGGTCTGGGACGCGCTGATCGTCCAGTACCGCCCCGCGGAGGGCGGCATCGCGGGCTGGTTCGACGGCCACGTTCGTCGCGGTAGCTCGACGGTCACGATCCTGCGTCCCGCCATCGGCTGGGGGTTCGGCAAGCACCTCACGCTGCACGCCGGCTACGCGTACATCCACACGTTCATCAAGGACATGGACGACGGGCGAGAGCACCGCACCTGGCAGCAGGCGCTGTACAACCACCCGATCTCCGGCGAGCTCAAGCTACAGGGTCGATTTCGCGTCGAGCAGCGCTTCATCGACGGCGACGACGGCACCGGCCACCGCCTCCGCATGCTCGCGCGCGTGCAATACAGCCCGCGCGCCGATGCACCGCAGCTCGTCGTGATCGATGAGGTGTTCGTCAACCTCGTCGAGACGATGCGGATCGCCAAGGGCTACAACCAGAACCGCGCGTTCGTCGGGCTCGGCGCCGACATCAAGGTGAAGGGCCTGCGCGTCGAAGGCGGCTACCAGAACGTCCACTTCGACGGTGGTCGCATGGATCACGCGCTGGTGCTGAACCTGTTCGCGGTCATCCCGTAGCCTCGTGGTCATGCGCGAGCGCTTGACGAGCTCGGAATTCGGCCGATGATCGAGAGAGAGGAGACACGGCAGATGGAGGAATCGCTCGGACCGCCCGGCCTGGTCGAGACGTTCACGGCCCTCGCGGCGAGCGACAACGTGTCGTACATCCTGTCGAACGACCTATTCATCCAGAACACGAACTCGGCGTGGGACCAGTTCGCCATCGAGAACGGAGGCGAGCAGATCCTCGCCACCTGGGGGCGTGGCGCGTCGCTCCTCGCCGCGATCCCCGAGCCGTTGAGACCGTTCTTCGTCGACGGGTTCGCGCGCGCGTGCTCGACGGGCGAGCGATGGGAGCACGACTACGAGTGCAGCTCGCCCGAGAGGTACCGCCAGTTCCGGATGATCGTGTTTCCATTCGCCGAGGGCTTCGTCGTCACACACGCGCTGCGCGCGGAGCACGCGCACGACCGAGAGACCCGCGGACCTGCGGAGGCCTACGTGCATCAGGGACTCATCACCATGTGCGCACACTGCCGGCGCGTGCGCACGCCACCGCGCGCGCGCGAGCGCTGGGACTGGGTCCCCGTCTACGTCGCGCGTCCGCTATCGCACGTCAGCCACGGCCTGTGCCCGCCGTGCGCCGAGTACTACTACCCGGACGTGGCCTGACCCGAGCCGCCGCGCCGAGCTGGCCGATCTCCACGCTCGGTTCGTCGCCGGCGGCGCCGAAACACGACGTACGCGATCACGCACGCCAGGAGCGACGCCCCGCCGACGAGGAGCTTCCCGATCCGCTCGTCGTTCGTCAGCCAGTTGCTCTCCGCCTCGAAGCCGGCGAGGACGGCCTGGAGCTCGTCGCCGACGTCCTTGTCACCGAGGCGCATGATCATGATCTGCACGGCCTCGCCGCGGACCGGGACCTGGACCCCCGCGATGGTCGCGGTCACATCGTCCTTCCGCAGCGTGGCGGTGAAGGCGTCGAGCTCGAAGCCCTTCCACGCGAGCGGGCGCTGCGCGGAGCTGACGACGGTCAAGCCCATGGCCGCCGCCAGGCCCTGGACGATCGGCCTGGTGTCGAACGCCTCGCGGCCGATGGTGCCGCCGAGCGCGGTCACGCCGAGCACCTCGAAGCCGGGTTCGCCGGGCTCGCCCCGCGCGTACGAGAAGATCGCCCTCCTCTGCGCCATCCCCTCGGGGAACGTCCGGAACCCGTCGGGCACGCGCAGGGTGATGCCGTACTTGCTGTCGGTCGCGAGCTCGCCGGCGTGGGCGAGTCCCGCGACCAGCACGACGCAGACGGCCATCACGAGGCGCGTCATGTCACTTCTGGATGATCGAGCCATCGTCGCCCACGATGAACGTCTTCGCGCCCGCGAAGCCGATGCCGCGCGTCCACGCCGAGGAGCCGCTGAGCTCGCGCGTCCACGTCGTGCCGTTGTAGTGGTACACGGCGCCGTTCGAGCCGGTCATGTAGATGTCGCTGGCGCTGCGGCCGCGGATCGCGCGGATGTCCGCGTAGTCCATCTTCGCCGGCGTCACGACCTCGGACCACGACGTGCCGTTGTAGTGGTAGACGAAGCCGTTGAAGCCCGCGGCCCAGATGTCGTTCGCCGCGGCGCCCCAGATCGCGTAGAGGTGGTACTGGCTCAGCGTCTGCTTGGTCCAGCCCGCGGCGGTCTTGTGGATCACGCCGCCGTTCTCGGTGACGCCCCAGAGGTCGTTCGCACCGAAGCCGTGGAGGCCGTAGACGTGGTTCGTCGTCGCGCCGGACCACATCGAGGTCCACGTGCTGCCGTTGTAGTAGGACAGATTGCCGAGGTAGCCCATGACGTAGACGTCGGACGGGCTGCTCGCCCAGATCGCGTACATGCTCCACGTCGTCGTCGGGATGTTCGGGATCTTGGTCCAGGTCGTGCCGTTGTACTGAAAGATCGTGCCGCCATCGCCGGCCGCGTAGATGTTGTTCGCCGCGAGGCCGAAGATCGCGTTGAACGTGCCGTGCGCGGGGATGGTCTTGTCGGTCCACGACGTGCCGTCGTAGTGGCGCGCGTCGCCGTCGCCGACGACCCAGACGTCGTTCGCGGCCGCGGCCCAGATCGCCTTGCGATCGGCGGACACCGCCGACTGCTCCACCCAGTTGAACGTCGTGCCGGTGCCGCGGATCAGGCCGCCGTAGATCGTGGTGACCCAGATGTCGTTCGCGGCGGCGGAGAAGCCCGAGAGTCCGCTCGGCACGAAGCTCGGGCCCTGCACGCCGAGAGGCACCGACGACCACGCGGTGCCGTTGTAGTGGTTGAGGTTGAAGCCGTCGCCCGGCGCCCAGATGTCATTGCTGGCGCGGCCCCACATCGGCTTGATGTAGCCCTGGTAGCTGAGCGAGCCCATGCCCTGCGTGAAGGCCTGGCCGTCCCAGTGCCAGGCGGTCCCGCCGTTGGTGAACCACACGTCGTTGATCGAGTTGCCCCAGATGCTGACGAACGAGTTGGTCGCGCTGGTCGACGGCGACGTCACCGGCGTCCACGAGGTGCCGTTGAAGTGGAACAGCGAGTTGCCGCCGCCGCCCGCCCAGGCGTCGTTCGGACCGGACGCCCAGATCGAGTACATGTACACGCTCGTCGAGACCGGGATCTGGAACTTCTGCCAGGTCGTCCCGTTGAAGCGGTGCGTGACCCCGCCGTACTCGAGGATCCAGATCGAGCTGGCGTTCTGGCCCGACATCTTGATCGGGTAGTCGAGCGTCGACACGGTCACCGGGCTCCAGGTCGAGCCGTTGAAGTGGAGGAGCTGCTTCGGCGACGCGATCGCCCAGACGTCGTTCGGCGCCGCGGCGTAGATGTCCTCGATCTCGCCGCGCGTGTTCGTGGGGACGCGGGTGAGCCGCGTGCCGTCCCAGTGCAGCATGGTGCCGGCCTCGCCGACCGCCCAGACGTCGTTCGGGCCCGTGCCGCCCATCGCACGCAGCGTCGCGGGGATCGCCGGCTCGACCGGGCACCACAGGTCCTCGCTGCAGCGGTTGCCGTCCATCGGTCCCATGTACATGCCCGTGGGCATCGCGTCGGCGCCGGTGCCGGGCGCGTCCACCATCGCATCGGCCATCGCGTCGATCGCGGCGTCGGGCTGCGGGTTCGGGCTGTCGGGCTGCGCGCCGTCGGGCAGCCGGGCGTCGGAGCCGCCGCCCGGCGGAGCGTCGGTCTGTGCGGAGCCGCCGCCGCCGCAGGCTGCGAGGAGGAGGGCCGCGAGGAGGACTCGGTTCCGCATGGGGCCCGGTCATACGACGCGACCGGGCGAACCGCACGGCAAAGTTGGTACGCGCCCGAGAATGCCGGCGCCCGGGCGATCCACCCACCGCTACCCCGACCGCAGACCGCACCGAGATGTAGGTGGGGTCGGCGGACCCTTCGCGGTCCGATCGAGGATGACGAGCGCGCACGCACAGTTGACCGCAGGCACGTGCATTGCTTTGATGGTGCACGTTGCGCCGCTTCGCTGTTCTCGTCCTCCTCCTCGCCGCGTGCAAGATGCGCTGGGAGCACGGTGCGCGCAGCGATGTGGACGCCGGGCTCGACGCCCCCGCCGAGGACGTCGACGCACCACCCGACGCGATGCCCGACGCCGCGCCAGATGCGGAGATCGACGCGCCCGCCGATGCCGGCATCGATGCGATGCCGGATGCAATGCCCGACGCGATGCCCGACGCGATGCCCGACGCGATGCCCGACGCGATGCCGGATGCGATGCCCGACGCGATGCCGCAGCCGCACCTCGTCGACACCGGCCTGTGCGTCGATGCCGGCTGCATGGTGATCACGCCCGGCGTGATCGAGTTCCGGCCACGCTGGCAGCTGTGGACCGATGGCGCGGTGAAGCGGCGGTGGATCCGGCTGCCGGCCGGGACGACGATCGACGACACCGACCTCGACTACTGGCGGTTCCCGGTCGGCACGAAGCTGTGGAAGGAGTTCGTGCGAGACGGCGTGCGCGTCGAGACCCGCTACATGGTCAAGACCGGCCCGAACGACGAGGACTGGGAGATGATGCCGTTCGCGTGGAACGCGGCGCAGACCGACGCGGTCGCGGTGCCTGCCGGCGTGACGAACGCGAACGGCACGCAGCACGACATCCCCTCGCAGGCGACGTGCATGGGCTGCCACGAGAACGTGAAGAGCCGCGTGCTCGGCTTCGGCGCGCTGCAGCTCGACTACGACGCGCCGAGCGGCCTCATGGATCTCGACGACGCGATCGCCGCGGGCTGGGTCTCGAACATCCCCGGCACCGCCACGCCGCACCTGCCGCTGCCCGGCACCTCCGTCGATCAGGCCGCGCTGGGCTACCTGCACGCGAACTGCGGACACTGCCACAACTCGGACTCGCCGCTGATCAACCGGCCGATGCTGCGGCTCGAGGTCGACCATCTCGCGACGGTGCAGACCACGCGGGCGTACGCGTCGTCATTCAACGTCGCCGCGGCGGTGCCGGTCGACGGCGCGTCGCTCATCCTCAAGCCCGGGGATCCGGATCTGTCGGTGATCATCACTCGCATGATCACGACGAGCACGCAGAGGCGGATGCCGGCGCTCGGCACCGAGCTCGTCGATCCGGCGGGGCAGAGCGCCCTGCGCGCGTGGATCACGAGCCTCCCTCCGTAGCCAGGCGCGTCGACGGCTACGGCGAGATCACGGCGCCGGGATGGATCGTCTGGGCGGGGCTATCGATGCGCACCACGCCCGCGCCACCACCGCCGCCGCCGCCACCGCGATTCGACGACAACCCCGGCTTCGCCGCGACGCTCCGCGCACCACCGGCGCCACCGGCGCTGCCCATGCCCTGTCCGGAGCCGGGCGCCGCCGGGCTCGCGGTCGCCTGCCCGTCTTGCCCGGCCATCGCGGGACTGCCATCGCTGCCGCCGCCGCCGCCGCCCCCGTTCGCCGCGAGGATCGTGCCCGGACCGAGCACGACCGCCGGGGCCGCGAGGCCGACGTAGCCGCCACTTCCTCCTCCGCCGCCACCGCTCCGCCCCCCTTGTGCCGCGCCACCCCCACCGCCACCGGCGGTGACGACGCCGTGCAACGTGACGAGCTCGCGCGCCGCGATCACGACGGCGCCGCCGCCCTCGCCGCCCGCACCTCGTAGCGCATTGCCGCCCGCGCCACCCGCACAGCCACCGCGAAAGGACGAAGGTGTGCTCGCCACCCCCGCGCGGCCGGCCGTGCCGACGCCGCCATTCCCGGTGCCGCCGGCCGCGCCGCCGGCGCCGAAGCCGCCTCCTCCGCCACCACCGGCTCCCTCGGGATCGTTGCCGCCGGTTCCCGCGGCCGCGCCGGCGCACGCGTCGGGGCTCGCCCCGGCGGCGACGGCGCCCGGCCGGCTCGTCAGGTCGATGACGCCGCGAAGATCCACGTCGGACCACGACGCCACGATCAGCGGGCGCTTGCCGCGCACGGACAGCGTGGAGCCCGCCGAGCTCGTGATCCGCTCGATGGACACCGCGCGCACCTCGATACCACCGCGCGACATGATCAGCGCACTCGCCGGAAACGTCGCGTTCGCATCCGGCCCGGTGAGCGCGCCGCTGTTGGTGTCGAACATCCACGCCCCATCGGTGAGCGCGAGCGGCGGGCTCGGTGCGGGGAGCGCGCACGGGTCGAACGTCTCGGGCGCGTGGCTCCACGTCTCGCAGCCCGGGCCGTCCGACGACGACGACGCATCCGGCGCCGTCGGGTCGGACGGATCGGACTCCGCCAGCTCGGCGAGCAGGCGACAACCGCTGCCGAGCGTGCTCGACGCGAGGACGGCGATGATCGCGCGGAGGGGAGCTGCGCCGGTCACGGTGCTCGGGCCTCCCGCTGGACCCGCGCCGACACGCCCTCGCTGCGCAGGAGGCGCCACGCGACGACCAGCGCTCCCGCACCGACGATGATCAGTCCGTCGGCGGCGAGCGCTCGCGTCTTGCCGCGATCGTGGAGATCGAGGTCCGAGCTCGTCACGTCGCGCAGCGCGAACGTGCCGAGGATCCCTCCCGCGACGATGCTCGCGACTCCGAGGCCACCGGCGCTCCACCCGATCGCGCGTCGCGTGATCGATCGCGGCGGCGGCAGGTCGACGTCGAGCCTGACGACCTCGCCCGGCGAGAAGTGCAGATCGCGCCGCCACACGATCCGGCCACCGTTCTCGATCGCGATCTCGTGACCACCGGCAGCGAGCCCGTGCAGATCGACCGCGCCCGCGCTCGTCGCCGGTGTCCCGTCGACGGTGATCGTGGCGGCCGGGGCACCGGTGACGACCAGCCTCGCGACCCCCTGCACGGGCTTCAGGTTGACGCGCACGTCGTGCGTGCGTCCCGCGACCGCGTCGACCGAGACGTGCTCGGTGCGGTAGCCGTCCCGGCGGATCACGAACTCGTGACGGCCCGGCTTCACGGGAACGTCGAGCCGGCCGACGGCGGTCGCCCCTCCCCGCCGGGGATCGATGATCGCGTCGGCAGGATCCGCCTGGATCGAGATCGACGACGACAGCGCGAGCTCGACCCGGAGCGAGGTCTGGTCGTCGGGCGCGATCTCCACGATCCGCTCGACGGCCACGGCTCCGGGCAGCGAGACGCGGAGCACGTGGCGCCCGGGCTCGAGGCTCAGCGTCACCGGCGTCTCGCCGCGAGGCTGCCGCTCGCCGTCGACGGTCACCGCCGCGCCGCTCACGCTCGACTCGACCGAGATCTGCCCTCGCAGCCGCTTGCGCAGCCCGTCGAGCCGCGCCTTCGCATCGACCACGAGCGCCGCATCGCGCTCCTCCGCGAGGTTCAAGAACGCGTGGTAGTCGCGCCACGCGGCGGCGTCCTGACCGAGGTCTTCCTCGCAGGTCGCGATGTTGAACACCGTGCGCGGCCGCTTCGCGAGCTCGAGCGAGCGCCGGTAGTGGACCAGCGCCCGGGTGCAGTCTCCCTTCTGGAGCGCGACGAAGCCGAGCCGGAACTCGCGCTCCGCCGCGGCCTCGGCGGGCTGCGCGGCCGCGGGCCGCACGACGACGAGCTCCACGGCGACGAGCTGCACGGCGACGAGCGCGAGACCGAGGAGGCTCGCGCGCCGCACGGTGCGGTTCACCACTCCCCCACCCCGCGCGTGCTCGGCGCCGCGCGCACCGGACGCGATGGAGGTCGCAGCGCGGTCAGCGCCACGTTCACGGACGCACGATCCGCACGGACGACGACCCGCCGCGGACGGTAACCCGGTGCTTCGATGGTCAGGGTCTGCGCATCGTTCGCGGCCTCGAACCGGAGCGTCAGCGGTGTGAGGCCGATCCGGCGGTCGCCGCGATACACGACCGCGCCGCGCGGCGACGAGGTGATCGACACCTCGCGCGCGGGACGGTCCGCCGCCACCCGATCGGAGGGCGCCACCACCACCGGATCGGAGGGCGCCGCCACCACCGGCGAGGCGTGCGTCGGTGACGGCGGCGGCGGCGATGGCGGCGGCGGCGGCGATGGCGACGGCGACGGCGACGGCGACGCCTGGACCACCGCGGGTTCGCCGCGCGGCTCCGGGGTGGCAACAGCATCGTGCGAGCCCGAGGCGACGACCGCGGCGATCGCG
>JAEUJX010000489.1 GCA_016794545.1 Myxococcales bacterium | reverse complement strand
TGACCGGCGTGCAGGCGGTGCAGGCGACGCGCTACGCCGGGCTCGTCACGCCGGTGGTCGTGATGACCGCGCTGCGCGATCCGGAGGTCGCGGACCGCGTGGCGGCGCTCGGCGGGCAGGTCGTGTTGCTCCACAAGCCGTTCGGCGTCGCGGAGCTGGGAGCGGCGATCTCGAACCTCTGGCCGTCCCTCGGCTCGATGGTAGCGAGCGCATGAGCCGGACTCGCGAGAGCTTCGTCGCCCTCCGCTCGTACCCCTACATCGCCGCCGGCGTCGCGGTCATCGTCGGCGCGCTCGGGGTGATCGGAGAGGTGAGTCGCGTCGCGGCGCCGAGGACCGAGGCGTCGCTGTCGGCGCTGTCCGCGCTGCTCGCCGCGCTCTGCGGCCTCGCCGCGCTGGCGACGGTCCCTGCACGTCCTGCGCGGCTGTTCGCGACCGCCGGCCGATTTTGCGGGTTCCTGGCGGCGGGAGTGGCGGGTCTCCTGCTCGCCGACGACCTGCTGCCCCTGGAGATCGACCTCGGCCGCAGGCTGCACGAGCTGTTCGCGGGCTGGCCTCCCGACGAGCCGAGCACGCACGGGGCGCTCGCGTACGCGGCCCTCGGCATCGCGCTGGTGATGGTCGGCGACCGCTCGCTGTCCGCCGGGAAGCGACGCATCGTCGACGGGCTCGCGGTGCTGGCGGTCGGGGTCGGCAGCATCGCGCTGCTCGGCCACGTGTTCGGTATGCCGCAGCTCTACGGCATGCAGTACCGAGACGGGCACACCTTCATGACGGCCGCGTCGGCGGCCCTCGTGGTCGCGCAGGGGCTCGGCGTGCTCGCGACGCGGATCGAGCACAGCATGATCGCCGTCGTGGTCGCCGACGACGCCGGTGGCGTGGCGGCGCGCCGCCTGTTCGTCGGGCTGCTCGCGGTCCCGCCGGTGTGCATCGCGGTGCTGGCGGCGGCCCGGATGAACTCGACGGCGGCCATCGGGCTGCTGATCCTGGTCGGCTTCCTGGGCCCGGGGAGCGCGCTGATCATCGCGACCGCGAACCGCCTCAGCCGCGCGGACGCGGCGCTCCGGGCGAGCCGGGCGCACGTGAGCGTGCTGATCGATCAGGCCTCCGATCCGATCTTCATCGCGGATCTCGAGGGCCGCTACACCGACGTCAACGAGGCGGCGTGTCGACTGCTCGGCTACACGCGAGCCGAGCTGCTCGGCAAGAGGATCACCGATCTGATCCCGCACGAGCACGTCGAGCGTCTCGCCAGGTCGCGCGAGCGGATGATGGACGGAAGCACCGACGTCTCCGAGTGGACGTTGCGGCATCGCGACGGCACCTGGCTGCCCGTCGAGGTCAGCGCGAAGATCTTCCCCGACGGGCGCTGGCAGGGGATCGTGCGCGACATCCGCGAGCGGAAGCGCGTCGAAGCCGACCTCGCCCGCGCGGCCAGCGCCGAGCGGTCGATGCGGATGGAGCTCGAGACCGTGATCGACGCGGCGTCGAGCGCTGTGGCCGACGAGCCGGGCGGCCTCGAGTCGCTGCTCGCCCCGATCGCCGAAGCCGCTCGCACCGCGGTCGACGCCGCGTACGGCGCGATCGGGATCGGGAGCGATCCGCACAGCCCGTTCGACCCGTGGGTCCCGGCCGGCATGCCCGACGACGTGCGTGTGCGGATCGGGCGCGCCCCACGTCCGGTCGGCGTCCTCGGCGAGGTGATCCGCACCGGCGAGGCCGTGCGCCTCGGGGAGGTCTCTCGCGCGCCGCAGTTCCGCGGGCTACCGCCAGGCCATCCGCCGCTCTCGACCCTCCTCGCGGTGCCGATCCGGCGAGGCGAGCGCGTCGTCGGCACCCTGTTCCTCGCGAACAAGCAGGGCGGAGGGGAGTTCTCCGCCGACGACGAGGCGATCGTGCAGGCGCTCGCGCAGCGCGTGGCACCCGCGATCGAGATCGCGACGAGGTACGCGGAGCAGGTCACGGCGCGCAGCTGGCTCCAGAGCATCCTCGATCAGCTCCCCGAGGGAGTGATGGTGATCGACATCGACGGCAAGCTCCGGGTGACCAACGGTGCACTGGCGGCGTTCGCGCACACCGCGGTCGGACCCGATCACCAGGACATCGCGCGGTCGTTCGACGTCCGCACGCCCGATGGACACGCCGTGCCGTTCGAGGATCTCCCTCTGTCCCGCGCGGTCCGCGATGGCAAGGTCACGCGCGAGCGGGAGCTCGTGATGAAGCACCCCGACGGCCGGCTCGTTCCGGTCGTGGCGAGCGCGGGCCCCCTGCGCGACGCGCTCCAGCGCATCACGGGGGCGGTGCTGGTGGTGTCGGAGATCACCGAGCGCAAGGAGCACGAGCGCATGCGCGAGGAGTGGATCGCGGTGGTCGCGCACGATCTCCGGCAGCCGCTCAACTCGATCATGCTGTGGAGCGATCGGCTCGCGCGCTCCCCGAACCCGGCCGCCGTCGAGCGCATCAAGAGCGCCGCCTGGCGGCTCAACCGGATGGTGCAAGATCTGCTGGACGCCGCCCGGATCGAGGCGACCCGCCTGTCCGTCGAGCCGTGCGCACTCGACGTCGTCGAGGCCGTGACCAGCGCGATCGAGAGCGCGCGCCTGGCGCACCCCGAGGCGATCTACGAGCTCAGCGCGACCGAGAGCGCGCTGGCGTGGTTCGACAACGATCGCATCCAGCAGATCCTGGCGAATCTCCTGTCCAACGCCGCCAAGTACGGCGCGCCGGAGGCGCCGATCCGCGTCGCGGTGATCGGCCGCGACGCCGACGTCGAGGTCGCGGTGACCAGCCACGGGACGCCGATCTCCGAGGACGAGAGCGCGCGCCTGTTCACCCGGTTCTCGCGGACGAAGGACGCGCGCGCGTCGGGGGTCCCGGGTATCGGCCTGGGCCTCTACATCACCCGCGGGCTGGTCGAGGCCCACGGAGGCAAGATCTGGCTCGAGACCACCGCCACGACCAACACGTTCCGGTTCACCCTGCCGCGTCCGCCGGAGCACTGACCCGGCACGCTCGTTGCGTGTGACCTCGGCATGTGGTCCGCGCTGAGCGACTGGCTGAGCCGTGCGCGCAGGCTCGTGCCGCGCGAGGACCGCAAGGTCCTGCTGTCGCCCCCGCGCCTCGTGCTGCGGTTCGCGAAGTACGCGGCGCGGCGCGTGCTCGGCCACGCCGGCGAGGCCGCCGCCGACGACCTCGCGGCCCGCGATCCCGAGCTCGTCGTGCTCGTCGGCGAGCTCTACCGCTGGCTCGCCCGGCACTACTTCCGGCTCCGCGTCACGGGGATCGAGAACGTGCCCGCGCGGGGGCCCGTCCTCCTCGTGGGCAACCACAGCGGCGGTCTGCTTCCGAGCGAGGGGTTCTTCACCGAGATCGCGATCTGGGAGCGGTACGGACCGGCGCGGGCGGTCTACGCCCTCGCGCACGACTTCCTGTTCGAGGATCCGCTGTTGCGCCGGTACGCGGGGCGCCTCGGCTTGCTGCGCGCCGGGCACGAGAGCGCACGCCATGCGTTCGCGGCCGGGGCCTGCGTGCTCGTCTACCCCGGCTCGGATCTCGACACCTTCCGCCCGTTTCGCGACCGCAACCGCGTGGTCCTCGGGAACCGCAAGGGGTTCATCGCGCTCGCTTTGCGCGAGCAGGTGCCGATCGTCCCGGTGGTCACCACCGGCAACCACGAGCAGATGATCGTGCTCGCGCGGGGGGATCGGCTGGCCCGGGCGCTCCGCGCGCACCGGTGGGCGCGCACGGAGGTGCTCCCGATCGTGCTCGCGCTGCCGTGGGGCCTGACGTCGGGCTTCGTGCCCTACGTGCCGCTGCCCGCACAGACGACGCTCGCCTTCCTGCCCGCGCTCCGGTGGCCCGACCTCGGCCCGGCGGATGCCAGCGATCCGGCCGCGCTCGACCGGTGCTACCGCGACGTCGAGACCGCGATGCAGCGCGCGATGGATCAGCTGTCACGCGGGCGCCGGTTCCTCCGCGGGACTCCGGCTGACGGCTCGGCCGTTGCATGAGCGTCGGGGCATGCCGGCGCTGCCCTGGATGCTCGTCGAGTCGAAACGCGACGCCGGCGCGACGTACGGAACGCGGTTCGAGAGCGTCGGGATGGCGCTGCCGGAGCGCCGGCTGTCGACGCACGAGCTGATGGCGAGCACGCGCCATCACACGCGCATCGATCTCGAGCGGCTCACCGGCATCCGCGAGCGCCGCGTGTGCGGCCCCGGCGAGACGTCGCTCAGCCTCGAGATCGCGGCGGCCCGGGACTGTCTCGCGCGCTCGCGTTACACCGGCGCCGATCTCGACATGGTGATCGAGGCGAGCATCACGCGCTACGTCGACGAGACGACGCATCGCCTCGAGCCTCCTCTCAGCCTGTCGGTCAAGGAAGCCATCGGCGCGCACGCGGCGACCAGCTTCGACATCTCGAACGCGTGCGCCGGGATGCTCACGGGCGTGTTCGTGCTGAACGACCTGATCCGGCGCGGCGCGATCCGGCGGGGCATGGTCGTCAGCGGCGAGCGGATCACGGGGCTCGGTGCGAACGCGGCGCGCAGCATCCGCAGCATCCTCAGCCCGCAGCTCGCGTCGCTGACCCTCGGAGACGCCGGCGCGGCGGTGATCGTCGATCGGGCGGCGTCGCCGGCCGGGATCCTGATCGCGGGTTTCACGACGCTCGCCGAGCACAGCCGCCTGTGCCTCGGCATGCCGGCACTGCACCACCCGGGCGCGGTGATGTTCACGCGGGCGCGCAAGATCCACGATGTCGCGATGGAGAGCGGACCGCCGCTCCTCGAGGACGTGCTCGGAGCCGCGGGCCTGTCGCTCGGCGACATCGACTGGCTGATCCCCCATCAGACCTCGGTGCGCGCGATCAAGGCCGGCGAGCGAGTGCTCGCGGAGCGTAGCGGCGAGCATCCGCGTCACGTGGCGATCACCGTCGACGAGCTCGGCAACACGGCGTCGACGACGCTGTTCGTCGCCCTGCACAAGCTGCTCGACCAGCACGCGCTCCACGGGCGCGACAAGGTGCTGCTGCTCAGCGTCGCCTCGGGCCTGCAGGTCGGCGTCGTCGTGTTCGAGGTCGACGAGCTGGAGGTGACCCATGGGGAGCTGCATTGAAGCGGTCGCGACCTCGTGCGAGCGCGGTCGCGTGCGCGGCCGTGGTGCGCTTCACGTCACGGACGTCGCCGCGACGGCGTGCCTGCGGCGCGCGGGACGTCGGCCGAGCGAGCTCGATCTGCTGATCAACGCCGGCCTCTACAAGGACGCGAACACCGCGGAGCCCGCGCTCGCGACGATCATCCAGGAGGATCTCGGCGCGAACCCGGCGCCGCGGCACGCGCACGGCCACGGCACGTTCGCGTTCGACGTGCTGAACGGAGGCTGCGGCGTGCTCACCGCGGCCCAGCTCCTCGACACGTTCGTGTCGCACGGCGCGGCGCGCACCGGCCTGATCGTGGCGGGAGATGTCGACCCGTCGCCGCGCACCTCGCGCAACTTCCCGTTCTCCCCGGCGGGGGCGGCGATGCTGCTGGCGTACACCCCGGGCCCCACTGGCTTCCAGGCGTTCGAGTTCCGCACGTTCCCGGAGCACGCGGGGATGTTCGAGGCGAGCGTGCACTGGGAGCCTCACGCGGGCTGGCTGCGGCGAGGGCGCAACATCGTCGACGTCCACGAGGCCCCGGAGTTCGGCGCGCGCTGCGTCGAGCTCGCGACCGATGTCGCCAGCTCCTTCCTGGCTCGGCACGGGCTCGTGCCCGACGACATCGAGCTGCTGATCACCAGCCAGTACCCGCGCGCCGTCGCCACCGACCTGCCGAGCGCGCTCGGCATCCCGCTGTCGTGCGTGCCGCGCGTCGCGCCGGAGCTGGCGCGCTCTCACACCGCTGGACCGATCGCGGCGCTCGAGGCCGCCCGCGACCGGCTCGCGACGGCGCGCCGCACGCTGTTCGTCACGGTCGGCGCCGGCATCACCGTCGGCGTGGCGCTCTACGTCACCGGGGTGCCGTGACCCGGCGCGCGAGCGCCTCGTTCATCGCTTCGAACCCGCGGCGGGTCTCGCGCGCGAGCAGCCGGGCGCCGAGCCACGGCAACAGCCCCGTGAACCGCTCTCGCTGGACGAACCGCACGCGCCCGTCGCCTGCGGGCTCGATCGCGAACCAGTGCTCGCCGCATGCGAGCCACGGTGCGAGCACGTGGCCGCGCCAGTGCAGCGCGTGGTTCTCGTCGCTGTCGAGCACCCTCGCGCGGAACGCGAGCGGCAGACCGAACGACGAGCGCACGCGGACGTGCACGTCGTCACCCGGGCGCGCGCTGCCGCGGGCGCGCCGGATGAACGGGTTCCAGTCGGCGTAGCGAGCGAAGTCGGTGAGCGCCGTCCACACCGCCGACGCGGGCGCGGAGATCTCGGTGGATGCCTGGACTTCCATGCGCTTCCGTCCGAGCAAGAAGCTGGCCCGCCCCGGCACCGGCGATCGCGCAACGCTTGCGGGCGCGAGCCATCGTCGTCGCAGGCCGTTCGCGCGCGCAACCTGCTAGGGTGGAATGCACGATGGCAGTACCCCGCGAGGACAGCTTTCTCCACCAAGGCCGGCGGATCAGCTACCTCGAGTACGGCAGCGGCCCGCGCGTGCTCGTGCTCACGCACGGTCTCCTGATGGACCGCCGGATGTACGACCGCGTCGCGCCGGCGGTCGCGGCGCGCGGCTTCCGCGTGATCTGCGTGGACATGCTCGGTCACGGTGCCTCGGATCAGCCGCACGACATGACCGCATACTCGATGCAGAAGTTCGGGCGCGACGTCGTCGCCCTGCTCGATCACCTCGGCGTGCGCGAGGCGGTCGTCGGTGGCACCTCGCTCGGCGCGAACGTCGCGCTCGAGGCCGCGACCTTCGCGCGCTCCCGGATCCGTGCGCTCGTCCTCGAGATGCCGGTCCTCGAGAACGCGCTGCCGGCCGCGGCGGCGGCGTTCGTGCCGCTCGCGCTCGCGCTGCGCATCAGCCATCGCCTCA
>JAEUJX010000439.1 GCA_016794545.1 Myxococcales bacterium | reverse complement strand
GTGACGCCGGGCCCGACGGCCTCCACGATGCCGGCGCCTTCGGTGCCGAGGCCGGTCGGCATGGCCAGGGGGTACAGGCCCGAGCGGTGATAGGTGTCGACGAAGTTGATGCCGATCGCGTGGTGGCGGACGAGCACCTCGCCGGGGCCGGGATCCGCGAGCGGCACGTCCTCGAGCTTCATGACCTCGGGCCCGCCGTTCTGCGCGATCCGGATCGCCTTCACGACTCTCGTGCTCATCTCACCGCCACCCTACCACCCGGCGTGTAGAGTGACGCTCATGGCTCGTCTCCCTCTCGCCGTCGTCACCGGTGGTGCCGGCTTCATCGGCTCGCACACCGTCGACGCGTTGATCGCCGCCGGCTACCGCGTGTGCGTGCTCGACGACTTTCGCACCGGCAAGCGCGCCAACCTCGCGCAGCACGCCGGCAGCGACAAGCTCGAGATCGTCATGTGCGACGTCTCGCACGGCATCTTCGCCGCGCTGGCGCCGGTCACGGCCCAGCACGGCCCGGTCGAGCGCATCGTCCACCTCGCCGCGCAGGTGTCGGTGGTGGCGTCGGTCGCGAACCCGCTCGTCGACATGGCGGTCAACTACGGCGGCACGCTGCACGTGCTCGAGTACGCCCGCGCGCACGGCGTGAAGAAGGTCGCGTTCGCGTCGTCGGCCGCGGTGTACGGCGACGTCGCGACCCTGCCGGTCGCCGAGGAGACGCCGACGCAGCCGGTGTCGCCGTACGGGATCGACAAGCTGGCGAGCGAGTACGCGCTCGACTACTACGCGAGCGTTCACGGCGTCGCGACGACGGCGCTGCGGTTCTTCAACGTGTACGGCCCGCGCCAGGATCCGTCGAGCCCGTACTCCGGCGTCATCTCGATCTTCGCCGACCGCGCGAAGGCGGGCCGGCCGTTGACGATCTTCGGCGACGGCCTGCAGACGCGCGACTTCGTCTACGTCGGTGACGTGGTGCGCGCGATCGTCGCCGCGGTCTCGGACGGCAACAGCCGGCTCGTCGCGAACGTCGGCACCGGCAACGAGATCACGGTCCTCGAGCTCGCGCGCACGGTCGTGGATCTGTGCGGCGGCAAGAGCACGATCGATCACGCCCCGGCCCGGTCCGGCGAGATCCTGAAGTCGCGCGCCCGCGTCGATCGGCTGCGCGATCAGCTCGGCGTGGTCGCCGAGACCAAGCTGGTCGACGGCCTGCGCGCGACGCTTGCCTGAGGGATGTCCCGAAAACCGGAGCTGAACACCGTGCAGCCCGGCGATGGCGTCGATGGTGTGTCGGAGATGGCGGCGCGGAACAGCCGGCTCGCCTTCGCTCGCGCTAGATCGACTGGACCTTCTTGCCGGCCTTCACCCAGCCGGCGATGCCCTCGGGGAGGACCTTCACGTTCTTGTAGCCGGCGTTCAGCGCCTTGCCGGCCGCCTCGTGCGAGGCGTCGCAGTGGCTGTTCGAGCAGTAGAACACCAGCGGCTTGTCCTTGTCGGAGGGCAGCTCGCTCGGGCTCCAGTTCTCGGTGTCGGGCAGCATGATCGCGCCGGGGATCACGCCCAGCTTCTTGCGCGTCGCCGGACCGTTGGCGTCCACGGCCTGCGCGGTCTTCGCGGCGAGCTGCTGGTCGAGCTGCTCGACGGTCACCTCGGGCACGTCGATCGATTTCGCGGCGGCGGTGTCCGTGGTCCTGTCGGACTTCTCGCAAGCGGCCAGCGTGGTGGCCGCGAGGGCGGCGGCGAGGAGGAAGCTGCGCATGAACCGGACGCTACCTGCCCGGCGAGGGGCGTGCAATGCGACACTTCGCCCGTGTCCCAGGCCGTCGTGGTCGCGTATGCGGCGTGCGCGCTGATCTGGGGCACCACCTGGTACGCGATCCGCGTCTGCATCGGGCCCGGCGGGTTCGGCACGCTCGAGGCGCTGGCGCTGCGGTTCCTGATCGCGATCGCGATCCTCATCCCGATCGCGTTGCGTGCCCGGCCGTGGCCGCGCGGCGCGCAGTGGGGGTGGCTCGTGCTCGCCGGCGTGCTCGACGCGATCGGCTACCTGCTCGTCTACCTCGGCGAGGAGCGCGTCCCCGGCGCGGTGGCCGCGGTGCTGTACGGGACGCAGCCCCTGATCCTCGCCGTGCTGCTGACCGCGACCGGGATGGAGAGGATCACGCGCCGCCACGTGGTCGGCGCCCTCGTCTCGCTCGCCGGCGTGGCGATCCTGTTCCTCGATCGGCTCGACGTGTCGGCGCAGCAGGCGGCCGGCGTCGGGATGATCGTCGCGTCGGTGCTCGTCGCGACGACCTACTCGATGATCATGAAGCGCCACGCCCAGGCCGTGCACGGCGCCGTGGCGACGACCGTGTTCCTCGTGGTGACCGCGGCGGTGCTCGGCGTCGTCGCGCTCGCGTTCGGCGAGGGCCCGATTCCGTGGCCGCCGCCGGCCTGGCCGACGGTGGCGCTGCTGTACCTCGCGCTGGTCGGCTCGGTGGTCGCGTTCCTGACGTACTTCTGGCTGCTCGGCAAGACCACCCTGCTGGTGACCAGCACGCTCGTGTTCGTCTATCCGCTGGTGGCGATCGTCACCGACGCGATCGCCGGCGACGAGACGCTGACGATGCGCGCCTATCTGGGCGCTGGAGTCACACTCAGTGGTCTCGTGGTGAGCCTGCGTCGCAGTTGAAGCGTTGCGCAGGAGGGGCTCGACAGGCAATGGTAGGAGTGTGTCGCGCCGGCTGTTGCTCCTCCTCGCGCTCGGCGGCTGCGACCGCGTGTTCGGGCTCGAGCGCGACCTCGAGCGGGCGGTGTGCGGACCCTTCGGCCCACCGGAGCCCGTCGTGTTCGCACCGGAGCTCGGCGCCGTGAGCGACCTCAGCGTCGACGCGACCGGCACCGCCGGCATGGTCCACGCGAACCTCGGCAACGGCGCGATCGGCGCGTGGCGCGGCCCGCACGCGGTGATGAAGGACGGCACGGGGACGTGGGTGCAGGACACGGTGCGCGACCGTCCCGTGCTGAACAGCCTCGACGGCGCGCACCTCACCGCGGACGGCAACGGCGCGATGAGCTGGATCGATAGCCCGCGCGGCGTGATGGCGAACGTGCTCGCGTTCGCAGGTGGCGCGTGGAGCACCGTCGCGCAGGACGTCGTCGAGCGCCAGACCGACAAGGACGTGCACATCGGCAACGTGATCGACCTGCCGATCGGCACCGGGCTCGTCCAGCGGTTCGCCGTCGAAATCCGCCTGTCGTTCGATCGCGCGTCGCCGGGCGAGCTGCGGATCATCCAGCGGATCCCGACCGACTCGTTCTGGATGGTCACCGGGCAGGCGACGCCGCTCAACACCACCACGCCGGCGCTCAGCCACAACGGCGGCGTGATGACGGCCGATCACGAGATCCTCGTCTACACCGCCGTCGTCGGGAAGGAGACCCGCTCGCGCGCGTTCGCGTCGCGGCGCATCCGAGACACCTTCGGCCCCGGCGTCGAGCTGATCATCGACGGCGTCGAGGCCGACGCGAGCATCACCGAGCCCTGGATCAACGCTGACTGTACGCGGCTCTACTACCGGGAAGGCGACACGACATGGGTGACCAACGCACGGCCGTGAAGAAGGACGCGCCCTGGATCTTCCGCACCTACGCGGGACACTCCAGCGCGCGCGCGTCGAACGAGCTGTTCCGCCGCAACCTCGCGGCGGGGCAGACCGGTCTGTCGATCGCGTTCGACCTGCCGACGCAGTGCGGATACGACCCCGACCATCCGCTCGCGCGGCCCGAGGTCGGCAAGGTCGGCGTGCCGATCGCGTCGCTCGACGACATGCACGCGCTGTTCGAGGGCATCCCGATCGAGCAGATGAACACGTCGATGACGATCAACGGCACCGCGGTCTGGCTGCTGGCGCTGTACGTCGCGCTCGCGCGCGAACGCGGCGTGCCGGAGTCGGGCCTCCAGGGCACGGTGCAGAACGACATCATCAAGGAGTACCTCGCGCGCGGCACGTACATCTTCCCGCCGCAGCCGTCGATGGACCTGATCGCGGAGACCTACGAGTACTGCGTCTCGCGCATGCCCCAGTGGAACCCGTCGAACATCTGCAGCTACCACCTGCAGGAGGCAGGCGCGACGCCGGTGCAGGAGCTCGCGTTCGCGCTCGCCGACGCGATCGGCGTCCTCGATCGCGTGAAGGCGCGCGGCCGCGTCGACGACGCGGCGTTCGCCCAGTGCGTCGGCCGCGTCAGCTTCTTCGTGAACGCCGGCATGCGGTTCATCGAGGAGATGTGCAAGATGCGCGCGTTCGGCGCCCTGTGGGACGAGCTGTGCAAGGACCGCTACGGCGTCGCCGATCCGAAGCTCCGCCGGTTCCGCTACGGCGTGCAGGTCAACTCGCTCGGCCTCACCGAGCAGCAGCCCGAGAACAACGCGTGGCGCATCCTGATCGAGGCGCTCGGCGTGACGCTCTCGAAGGACGCCCGCTGCCGCGCGCTCCAGCTGCCGACCTGGAACGAGGCGCTCTCGCTCCCGCGCCCGTGGGACCAGCAGTGGTCGCTGCGCCTCCAGCAGATCCTCGCGTACGAGACCGACCTCCTCGAGTACGGCGACCTGTTCGCGGGTAGCCCGGTCGTCGCCGCGAAGGTCGAGGCGCTGTGCACCGCGGCGCGCGCCGAGCTCGCCGCGATCGACAAGATCGGCGGCATGGCCGGCGCGATCGACAGCGGCTACTGCAAGAGCGAGCTCGTGCGCTCGATGGCGGCGCGCATGTCGCGCATCGAGCGCGGCGACCAGACCGTCGTCGGTGTCAACAAGTGGACCGAGGGCCTGCCGTCGCCGCTGATGACCGGCGATGACGGCGGCGTGTTCCGCGCCGATCCGGCCGCCGCCGACGAGGCTCGCGCGTCGCTCGCGCGCACGCGCGCGCGCCGCGACGACGCGAGGGTGAAGGCCGCGCTCGCCGCGCTCGTCGAGGAGGCGAAGGCGGGCAGGCCGATCATGGAGGCCTCGATCGCCTGCGCGCTCGCCCGCGTCACCACCGGCGAGTGGGCCGGCGCCCTGCGCGGCGTGTGGGGCGAGTACCGCGCCGCGACCGGCATCGCGGGCGCATCGATCGGCGCGGGCGCCGAGGGCTGGCAAGCCGTGCGCGATCGCGTCGCCGCGCTGCCGCGCCGCCCCAAGCTGCTCGTCGGCAAGCCCGGCCTCGACGGCCACAGCAACGGCGCCGAGGTCATCGCGGTCGCCGCGCGCGACGCCGGCTTCGAGGTCGTCTACGCCGGCATCCGGCTCGAGCCCGCCGCGATCGCCGCGATGGCCGTGCAGGAGGACGTCGACCTGATCGGCCTGTCCGTCCTCTCCGGCTCGCACCTCGAGCTCACGGCCGCCGTGCTCGCCGAGCTGAAGGAGCGCGGCGGCGCCGAGATCCCCGTCGTGATCGGCGGCACCGTGCCGAAGAGCGACCACGCCGAGCTCGAGCGGATGGGCGTGAAGCGCGTGTTCACGCCGGCGGACTACCGCCTCGTCGACATCGTCGGCGCGCTCGTCGACCTCTGCTAAGGGATGTGGGGCGCGGTCTCCTCGACGATCACCATCGTCGAGCCGGCCGTCCAGATCCGCGCCGCGCCGAAGCTCGTCGGCACGACGGTCGGTGCTGCGAACGCCCGGAGGGCGACGACGCGATACGCACCCAGCGACACGCCCGACCGGCCAGCGTACAGGTACGGCGACGCGGTGACGTGCGCCGCATCGCCCCACGTGCTGTTGATGACCTCGATCAACGCGCTTGCGGCGTCCGGTGTCGCGCTCCACGTCGACGTCAGTGCCAGCGAGACCGGATCCTCCACGACGCTCAGCGTCGGCCGCGGCGCGGAGACGACCGGCAGGCCGATCACCGCGCTGTCACCGCAGCCCTCGAGCCGGAGCTCGCCACCGCCGGCAGCCGCGACGCTGCCCTCGAGCGTGATCTCGCGGCCGGGATGGAGGTACGGCGCCAGGACCTCGGTCGCTCCGAGTCGCACCGAGACACTCGTCAGGCACGTCCGCACCGGCTGCGTGCAGCCGAACGTGTCGCTCAGGTACGCGGTCATCCCGGGCGCCGGAAACACGCTCTGCCCGTCGCAGTCCGTCTGGTCGAGGTCGCTGCCGTTCGTGTACAGCGTCACCTCCTCGTCCGTGATGACGACGTCCAAGGAGAGTTGCACCGGCAGAGCATCCGCGGGCGTCCCCTGCGACGCGCACGACGACAGCGCCGCCGGCAAGATCGCGAACCCGATCGCACGTTCCACGAGTCCAGGATGACGGCTCTCCGCGTGGCTGTGTCCGTGCAAGTGCTGGCATCCCTGCGTAACGCGCACCTCACCGCCCGTCCGAGTGAGTGCAACGCCGCGCCCTGTCCCAGGTAGCCGACCAGGGCCGCAGCGCCTTCCTGCTACGCGATCCGGTCCTGCGACTCGGGCAGCCCGTGAGCATCGGCGTGCGTCAGGTGGCGGTCCTGGTCACTGACTCGGCTCAGAACGGAACCCTCGCGGTAAACGATCTGGAGCCCGTGCTCGGGTTCCCACGTACATTCGGCGCAGATCTTCACGTAGACCTTGCGATCACCGCGCGATCGGCGCGCCACGTGAATCTCGGTGGGACGGACGCGGTTCCACACGTCAGCCGGCTCGCCGATCTTCACACCGACGTCTTCCTCGCCGATCGCATCGCAGATCGCTCGGTAGTTCGAGAACACGTGCGGAGTCGCGACGTCTCGATCGCTCGTCGAAAGTGCCAGAAACCGTCGGACGGCGGCCGCAAACTCGTCGGGCCGGTCATCGCTTTCGTCGGAATCGATGATGAACTTGATCTTCGTGCCGGCGAAGTACGGCACCGCCACCGGTTGGCTGACCAGCCATTCCCGGATGTCTGGGTCCGGGCTCAGATCACCGAGTTGTTCGATGCGCATCGACGTGTCGAACCTATCGCGTTCGAGCTCGGGCGGGCCGGACGGATGGACGTCAGCGCGGCAGCGTGGCGGCGAGGGCCTGGAGCTCGGTGGCGGGGATGCCGCCGAACATGCCGAGGTCGAAGGTGATGTCGACGATCGGTCCGTTCTGCTTCACGCGCATCCGCCGGAACGACTCGACGACCTCCGGTGCCTTGACGGGCAGCGTGACCTCGCCGGCCTTGATGCGGCGCGCGACGATCGCGGCGTCGCCCGCGGTCGCGTAGGTCGCGCTGACCCGGCCGGCGAAGTAGAGGTTCGGCGCGAGCTCCAGGCGCTCGAGCGCGAGCGTGTAGCGGACGGTCGAGACGCCGAACAGGTGCTGGAGCAGCGCGTCCTCGGACGCGATCCAGACCGGCGCCTTGGCGGGGATGGCCTGGAGCAGCGCGTGCCACTTCGACGGCACCTTGGGCGGAAACAGCTCGAGGTTCGCGATCGCCGCCTCGCCGACGACCACGAACGGCGGCCGTCGCAGCAGCGCCTGGTGCTCGGAGCCGGGGAAGCAGCTGTCGGGCAGATCGCCCTCGACGATCGTCACCTTCGCGACCTCGGGTCCCCGCGGGACGACGAGCTGATAGGCGGCGCGCACCTGGTCGAGCGGGCACGGGGCGCCGAGCCGGTTTGCGACCTCGACGTGCGGGGGCAGGAGGCGCGTGATGGTTTGCGTGTTCCCGTCGATCAGCCCGTCGAGGACGAAGGCATCGGGCGGAACGAGCTTCGGCGTCTCGGCGATCTGATCGTCGGTGGGCGTCGCCGGGTGCTTTCCCGAGGAGCACGCGGCCATCAGAAGCGTTGCGAGGAGCGCGCGCACCGCCCCTGGAAATACCAGATCCAGGATGCAAGTGTCTGGAAATCAAGATGAAGGTGCGCCTTGTCGTCGGGAGCCGTTCCGCATAGATTCCGCTCCCTCCCATGGGGATTGCTGACTTTTTTCGCCCCAAGTACCGCCACAGTGACGTTCGTGTCCGCGCCGAAGCCGTTCGTGCGCTGACGTCGGACGACGCTGCCATCCTGGAACAGATCGCTCGGACCGACCGCGACATCGGCGTACGCCGCATCGCGATCGAGAAGATCGAGACACCCGACGTGCTCGCCGACCTCGGCGCCGCCGAGACCGAGCGCAGCCTCCGGCAGCTGATCGCCGAGCGCGCGGCCGAGCTGTGGGTCTCGAGGGCCTGCAGCAAGGACGCCGAGGAGGCGGGCAACGCGCTGTCCGGCATCATCAAGCTCGGCGACCAGCACGCGCTCGTCGAGGTCACGATCAGGGCAGCGACCGCGGCGATCCGGAAGCGGGCGTTCGGCGAGGTCCGCGATCCGCGCGCGCTGGCCGAGCTGGCCAAGAGCGAGGCGCCGCAGGACATCAAGACGGCGGCGATCGAGCGGATCGACGACGGCGACGTGCTCCGCGCGCTGGCGATCGACACGACGCAGAAGGAGGTCGGGCTCGCGGCCGTCGAGAAGCTCGACGACGTGGACCGGCTCGAGAACGTCGCGCAGAAGGCGAAGAACAAGGCCGTCCGCCAGAAGGCGCGGAAGATCGTCACCGAGATCCAGGCGGCCGAGAAGGCGAAGCAGAAGTCGACGGTCCCCGACGACGTGAAGCGCCGCCGGGCCGAGAAGGCGCAGCTGCTCCGGGAGATGGAGGCGCTCGCCGATACCTATGACTTCGCGAAGCACGAGGAGGCGGTCGCCCGCGCCGAGGTGCAGTTCGCGAAGCTCGCGGCCGACGACGGCGACGAGAAGTTCGGCAAGGCGGTCGAGCGGTTCTGGAAGCGCAAGGAGCTCCACGAGAGCCAGGCGCGCTCCGCCGACGAGCTGCGCGCGACCGCCGCCGAGGCGCAGCGCGAGAAGGAGCGCGCGGCCGCGGAGCGCCGCGAGCGCGAGCGCGCCGAGGAGGAGAAGCAGACGGTGCGCGCCGAGGAGTCGCCGGAGGCGAAGGCCGCCCGCGAGGCGCGCGAGGCCGAGGCGGCGGCACGCCGCGCCGAGCGCGAGGCGAAGCGGGCGGAGGAGGACGCGCGGCGCGCGGCGCAGGCCGCCGAACGCGAGCTCCGCGCGAAGGAAGACGCCGAGAAGAGCGCGCAGATCGCGGCGAGCCTCGAGGCGATGTGCACGGAGATGGAGGGCCTGCTCGGGCAGGAGGCCAAGGACATCCGTCCCATCGACCGGCTGCTCGCGCAGGCGAGCAAGGGCTTCGAGGCGATCGGCAAGGTGCAGGGCGCGGCGCGCGACGCGATCGCCAGCCGCTACCACGCGGCGCGCGGCAAGCTCGTGATCAAGGCGCAGGAGCTCCGCGAGGCCGAGGACTGGCAGCGCTGGACGAACGTGCCGAAGGCCGAGGCGCTGATCGACACCGCCAAGCAGATGGCGGCCGGCGACGCCGCGCCCGACCTCGGCAACCGCCTGCGCCAGCTGCAGCTGATGTGGAAGGAGGAGGTCGGGGCCCTGCCGCAGAAGCGCGGCAAGGACCTGTGGGACTCGTTCAAGGCGGCCTGTGACCAGGTCTACGAGAAGGTCAAGGGCGTGCGCGCCGAGGAGGACGTCAAGTTCGCCGCGGTGACCCAGGTCAAGGAGGCGCTGATCGCCGAGGCCGAGGCGGTGGCCGACTCGACGGACTTCGCCGCGACCGCCGCGAAGCTCAAGGACCTGCAGGCCCGGTGGAAGGACTCGGGGCACCTGCCGCGCAAGCAGGGTGACGAGCTGTGGAAGCGGTTCCGCGCCGCGTGCGACCGGTTCTTCGAGCGCCGCAAGCCGGTGCTCGAGGAGCGCGCCCGCGAGGAGGCGCAGAACCTCGCCGCGAAGCAGCAGCTCATCGCGCGCGCCCAGTCGGTCGCGAACGCGGCCGGCGAGGGCACGTGGGGCAAGGCGATCGGCGAGATCAAGGATCTCCAGGCGAAGTGGAAGGAGATCGGGCACGTCCCGCGCCGCGACGCCGACGCGCTGTGGAAGGCGTTCCGCGCCGCGTGCGACTCGCTGTTCGCCAAGCGTGACCAGGCTCGCGACTCCGAGGCCAACGCGCACCGCGCGCAGGTCGACGCGATCAAGGCCGAGATCGACGGCGTGATCGCGGGTGGTGACGACATCGTGAAGCGTGCGATCGAGGCCCGCGCGAAGGCGCGCGAGCTCGGCGTGCTCGGCGCGGAGTCGGTCGCGATGGTGAAGCACCTGATCGCGAACCACGCGGATGCCATCAAGGGCACGGAGCTCGACCCCGCGCAGCTGCGCGCGAAGCGCGAGAAGCTGATCGCGAAGGCCGAGGAGCTGCTGCCCAAGCAGGCCCCCGCGCCGGTCGCGGGTGGCGACGTCGCGGCGCAGCTCAAGGCGGCGATGCAGAAGAACGCGTTCGGCGACCTCCGGTTCTCCGGACGCGATCCGGTCGAGGTCGTCGACGAGCTGCGTACGAGCTGGGCCGAGATCGGGCCGATCCTCGAAGAGGCGGACCGCGTGCAGGTCCAGCAGTTCGAGCAGGTCGTCGCGCGCGTGCTCGACGCGGCGGGCGCGAAGCCCCGCGCTCCCGAGGAGCAGGGCGGAGGCGAGCGGCGCGAGCGCCGCCGGCGCGGTGATCGCGCGGCGGCGCACCCGCCGATGTCGAACGAGCCCGCGGCGATCGCGGAGATCGTCGCGACCGCCGCGGCGATCCCGCAGGCGAGCGAGCTGACCGCGGTGCCGGATGCCAAGGCCGACGCGGTCTCGGCGATCACGCCGGAGGAGAGCACGCAGCACGGCGCCATCCCGATGTCCGCGCACGACGCGATCACGCAGCCGGCGCACCTGCCGCCCGAGGTGCCCGTGGCCACGGCGATGCCCGGCGACATTCCGCCGGTGGTCGCCACGCCGCTGCCACCGCCGCCCGCCCGCGCCAAGGCGCTGTCGGTCGCGCCGCCGACCGACGCGATGGACGACGGCTGGGACATGGGCGACGAGGATCCGACCGCGTCGAAGGACGAAGGCGGAGGGAAGGACGAAGGAGTCCCGTCGTCGACCGAGATGGCGGGCGACGGATCGGTCGAGGGCGATGGCCTCGATCAGGTCGACTAACGCACGGCGCGTTCTCTCGAACGTCGTCGGGTTCGACGACTCGCCGTTCGCGCTGGATCACCGGGGCGACGTGCGCGTCGTCGGCGCGGTGTGCGCGCGGACGCGGCTCGACGGGGTGCTGGCGACGAGCGTGCGGCGCGACGGCTCGAACGCCACCGACCGCCTGATCGAGGTGGTTCGCGCGAGCCGGTTCTCGGACCACATCCGCGCCGTGCTGCTGCAGGGCATCGCGCTCGCCGGGTTCAACGTCGTCGACATCGGCCGGCTCGCCGAGGAGCTCGGCGTCCCTGTGCTCGTGGTGGTGCGCAAGCAGCCGCGGATGCAGATGGTCAGGGACGCGCTCCTCGATCGCACGCCCGGCGGCGCCGAGAAGTGGAAGCTGATCGAGTCGCTCGGTCCGCTCGAGCCGCTCGGCAGCCTGTGGGTCCAGCGGATCGGCCTGACGCCGAAGGAGGCGGCCGAGCTGCTCGCCGCGACGACATCGCACGGCAACATCCCCGAGCCGCTGCGCCTCGCGCACATCATCGCGGGCGGGGTGGAGCGCGGCGCGAGCCGAGGACGCCCCTGAGCGCGACGGCGCCGACGACGATCGCGCCGCCGACCACCGCCCACGCCCCCGGGCGCTCGCCGAACGCGATCGCGACCCACACCGGCGAGAGCACCGGCTCGATGATCGGGATCAGCATCGCCTCGAGCGCGGTGGCGCGCTTGATCGCCCACGCATAGCAGAGGTACGCGACCGCCTGTTGCACGACCCCGAGCGCGACGAGCGCGGCCCAGCCGGCCGCATCGGGCGCGGCGGCGAGGGCCATGGCGGGCGCACCGAGGACGGCGCCGAGGAAGTTGCCGAGGATCATCGGCCGCATCGGGTCGGAGTCCGCGACCGCGACCTTGCGCAGCGTCATCGCGGAGAACGCGAACGCGATGCCGGCGGCGACGGCGACCAGGTTGCCAGCGACGTGATCGAGCGTGAGCTGCTCGAAGAAGAACAGCGTGATGCCGCCGAGCACGAGCACGATCGTGATCCAGTCCAGGCGCGACGCGCGCTCGCCGAGGAACCACGTCCCGAGCAGAGCGATCCAGATCGGCGCCGAGTACTGGATCAGGATGGCGTTCGCCGCGGTCGTCAGCTTGTTCGACAGGATGAACAGGCCGGTGGTGGCGGCGAGCGCGACGGCGGCGCCCCACTCGGCGCGCGTGATGCCCCGGAGCGACGGCCGGGTCACCGCGTACAGCGTCGCGCCGCAGATCGCCGAGCGGACCGACCAGATCGCCGCGGGGTGCCAGTCGACGAACTTGATGAGCAGCCCGCCGATCGACCAGGACAGCCCGCAGACGACGAGCAGAGCGAACGCGCGGCGGTGGTCGGACAGGGCGGTCGATTCTATGCCACCGCGGTCGCGTTCTGGGCCAGACTCCGCGCATGCGCCCGGGGATCGCGTTGGCCATCGTCGTGCTGTCGTCCGGTTCCGCCGCGGCGGAGCGCACCATGACCGTCGTGCTCGGCGGCCTGATCGGCGGCGTCGAGCAGGGCGACGTCGAGACGACCGCGATGGAGCCGGCCGGCGGCGCACGGCTGGTGCTGTCGTTCGAGCACCCGCAACCCACGCGGCCCGAGACCCACCACGACGTCACGCTCGTGCCCGAGCTGATCGGCGCCGCGGTGCTCGGCGCGGATCGAGGCGAGGCGATGGTGGGCGTGGGCGCACGCGGCGAGGTCCGGATCTCGCTTGGCGATCACGGCTGGCGAACCGCGTTCTATGCGGCAGGACGCGCGCTGGTCGTCGGGAGCGACACCGATCCGGCGGGCGAGGTCGCCCTCGGCGAGTACATCTACATCGGCAAGAGCCGGCTCCGGTTCGGCGGTGAGGGCAGCCTCCTGCTCCGCAAGACGGATGCGCTGATGAACGGATCGCAGCGCGGGATCCTGGTCTCCGCGTATCTCGGCTGGTCGATGTGATCTAAGGTCCGGGGAGTGCCCGACTCGCAGCTGACCTCCGACGACCTGCACCTGTTCAACGAAGGCACGCACCACCGGCTGTACCGGAAGCTCGGTGCGCACGTGGTCGACGGCGGCACGCGGTTCGCGGTGTGGGCCCCGAACGCGCGCACCGTCAGCGTGATCGGCGACTGGAACGGGTGGACGCCGGGCAGGGACGAGCTGCACCCGCGGCAGTCGTCGGGGATCTGGGAGGCGGTCGTCAAGAACATCGGCCACGGTGCGCGCTACAAGTACGCGATCGTCGGCCCCGATGGTCACAAGCGCGACAAGGCCGACCCGTTCGCCGCGCGCGCGGAGCACCCGCCCGCGACCGCGTCGATGGTGTGGGAGTGCCACCACGAGTGGGGCGATCACGCGTGGATGAAGACGCGCAAGGACCGCATCGCGCACCGGGCGCCGGTCTCGATCTACGAGCTGCACCTCGGCTCGTGGCGGCGCGATCACAACGACGTCCTCGGCTATCGCGAGCTCGGCGAGCGGCTCGCCGAGCACGTCGGCAACCTCGGCTTCACGCACGTCGAGCTGATGCCGATCATGGAGCACCCGTTCTACGGATCGTGGGGCTACCAGGTCACCGGGTTCTTCGCGCCGACCACGCGCTACGGCGCGCCCGACGACCTGATGGCGATGATCGACGGCCTGCACCAGAAGGGCATCGGCGCGATCATCGACTGGGTGCCGGCGCACTTCCCGACGGATGCGCACGGGCTCGGCGTGTTCGACGGTACGCACCTCTACGAGCACGCGGATCCACGCCGCGGCTTCCACCCCGACTGGACGAGCTTCATCTTCAACTACGGCCGGCACGAGGTGCGCTCGTTCCTGATCTCGAGCGCGATCTCGTGGCTCGACCGCTATCACATCGACGGGCTGCGCGTGGATGGGGTCGCGTCGATGCTCTACAAAGACTACTCGCGCAAGCCGGGCGAGTGGGTGCCGAACGAGGACGGCTCGAACCACGACCGCGACGCGATCGCGTTCCTCCAGGAGATGAACAAGGCGGTCTACGCCGCGTTCCCCGACGTGCAGACGATCGCCGAGGAGTCGACGGCGTGGGGCGGCGTGTCGCGCCCGCCGGAGCACGGCGGCCTCGGCTTCGGCTACAAGTGGGACCTCGGCTGGATGCACGACACGCTCGCGTACCTCGAGCGCGATCCGATCCACCGCAAGTACCACCACGATCAGCTGACGTTCCGCGCGATCTACGCGTTCACCGAGAACTACGTGATGCCGCTGTCGCACGACGAGGTCGTGCACGGGAAGCAGTCGCTCCTCGCCAAGATGCCGGGCGACCCGTGGCAGAAGTACGCGTCGCTCCGCTTGCTCTACGGGTACCAGTGGACGCAGCCGGGCAAGAAGCTGCTGTTCATGGGCGGCGAGCTCGGCGTGTGGAACGAGTGGCACCACGACCACGAGCTCGACTGGGCCGTCGGCAACCACCCCGCGCACTCCGGCATCGCGCGCTGGATCGGCGACCTCAACGGCGCGTACCGCGCGCACCGCGCGCTGCACGTCTACGACTGCGAGGCGCGCGGCTTCCAGTGGCTCGAGGGCAACGACCGCGATGGCAGCACGCTCGCGTACCTGCGCCTCGGCGACGACCAGGATCCGCCCGTGCTCGTGGTCGCGAACTTCACGCCGGTGCCGCGCGAGGGCTATCGCGTCGGCGTGCCGCGCGGCGGGTTCTGGAAGGAGATCCTGAACTCCGACGCCGACCTCTACGGCGGCGGCGGCATCGGCAACCGCGGCGGCATGGAGGCCGAGGGCGTCGCGTGGCACGGGCGCGATCAGTCGCTCGTGATCACGGTGCCGCCGCTCGCGGTGGTCGTGTTCGTCGCCTCGTGACGGGGGAGCGGAGAACCGTGACCGGGCAATCGCCGGCTACGGCGGCAGGGGATCGCACTCGCACGAGTACTCTCGGGTCTCCGTGCACGCGATGTCGTACCAGCTGAGGTTGACGACCACGCAGTTGCGGTTGGTGTCGCCGGTGTGCGGCGAGAACGCGCCCCACTTGCGGTACGCGTCGGTCGAGCCGTTGAGCCACGTCCACGCGCCCTCGGTGGTCTGATCGGACAGGCCGATCCAGGAGTCGCCGAGGAACTCGCTGTCGACGTGATCGCTTTCGTCGAGGTCGGAGAGCACCGAGAGGTGCGCGCCGATCTGCTCGCACGCGGTCTTCGCGGCCGCCCACGTGAGCGGCGTGTCCTCGTGGAGGAAGTACCGGCGGCCGTCGATCAACGTGAACCCCGAGCTCATCGTCCGGCACGCCGGCGTGGGCGGCGGCGTGTACCCGAGCTCGCACTCGCAGAGCGAGACGCGCGAGTCCCCGCACTCGGTGTCGTTCCACGTGCCGTCGGGGCGCAGGTACGTGCAGTCCTCGGTGCCGGAGTCGTTCGGCTCCGCGCCGGTGAAGCCGACGAAGCTGTTCGGGGCACCGGTGACCCACCGGAAGATGCCCTCGGTGTTCAGGTCGTCGTAGCCGATCCAGATGTCCTCGCCGGCGAACGTGCGGGCGAACTCGTTCTCGGCCATCGAGTCGATCGCGGCGAGGTGCGCGCCGTCTGCGGCGCAGTTGTCGATCGCCCCGTCGTAGTGCGAGCCGCTCTTCTTGCGATACCGGTGCCCGTCGGGGCCGGTCGTGTAGTCGGCACTCGTCATGCAGGCGGGCAGGGACACGAACTGGTCCAGCGCCGCGTCGGCGTGCCCATCCGGCCCGGCATCGTCCGGCGCCGAGTCGCCGGTACCGCCGCCGGCGGCTACCGAAAACCCGCAGCCGGTCAGCGCGATCGCGAGGAACGTGAGGCCGCGCATCGCTCGAAACAGCGTACACTAGCGAACGAGTTGAACACCAAGTGGGTTTGCATCCACGGGCACTTCTACCAGCCCCCGCGCGAGAACCCGTGGCTGGAGGCGATCGAGCCCCAGCCCAGCGCGCGGCCCTTCCGGGACTGGAACGAGCGGATCACGGCCGAGTGCTACCGGCCGAACGCCGCGGCGCGCGTGGTCGACGGCACGAACCACATCATCGAGATCGTCGACAACTACCAGCGGATGAGCTTCAACGTCGGGCCGACGCTGATGTCCTGGATGCAGGACCACGCACCCGACGTGCACGCCGCGCTGGTCGAAGCGGATCGCGCGTCGATGCGCCGGTTCTCCGGCCACGGCTCGGCGATGGCGCAGGTCTACAACCACATGATCATGCCGCTCGCCTCGGCGCGCGATCGCGCCACGCAGGTGCGGTGGGGCATCGCCGACTTCGTGCACCGGTTCGGCCGGCGGCCCGAGGGCATGTGGCTCGCGGAGTGCGCGGTCGACACGCCGACGCTCGAGGCGCTGGCGGCCGAGGGGATCCTGTTCACGGTCCTGGCGCCCTACCAGGGCCGCGCGTGGCGACCGCCCGGGGGCGACTGGCGCACGGATCCGATCGATCCGGGACGCCCGTACCGGTGCGATCTCCCGTCGGGGAAGTCGATCGATCTGTTCTTCTACGACGGGGCGACCGCGCAGGCCGTGGCGTTCGAGCGGCTGCTCGCCAACGGGCACCAGATCATCTCGCGGATGACGAGCCGCGGTGGCATCGAGGGCGGCCCGACGCTGTGCCACATCGCGACCGACGGCGAGACCTACGGCCACCATCATCGCTATGGCGACATGGCGCTCGCGTGGGCCCTCTCGCAGGTGGAGCAGGGCTGGAACGGCACGCGGCTCACCAACTACGCCGAGGTGCGCGCGAAGCACCCGGCGACCTGGGAGGTGCTGCTCGCCGAGAACACGTCGTGGAGCTGCGTGCACGGCATCGCGCGCTGGCGCGACAACTGCGGGTGCAACTCCGGCGGCAAGCCGGGGTGGAACCAGGCATGGCGCCGCCCGCTGCGCGATGCGCTCGACTGGCTCCGCGAGCAAGCGTCCGCCGCGCTCGACCACGTCGGCCGCATGCTGTTCCACGATCCGTGGGCCGCGCGCGACGCCTACATCGACGTGGTGCTGCGCCGCAGCCGCGAGGCGCGCGATCAGTTCCTCGCCGCCCACGCGTCGCACGCGCTCGACGCGGGCGAGCGCGTGCGCGCTCTGTCGCTGATGGAGATGGCGCGCCACGCGATGCTCATGTACACGAGCTGCGGTTGGTTCTTCGATGACCTCTCCGGCATCGAGACCGTGCAGTGCATGCAGTACGCCGCGCGCGTGGTGCAGCTCCTCGAGGAGATCGGGGGGGATCCCGTCGAGAGCGAGCTGGTGAACCGGCTCGCGCTCGCGCGCTCGAACCTCCCCGACGAGGGAGATGGCCGCAAGGTGTGGGCGCAGCGCGTGCTGCCCGCGCGGATCGATCCGCAGCACATCTGCGCGCACGTCGCGGTGCACACGCTGGTCGAGCCCGAGGCGGCCAAGAGCGTCGACGTGTTCGGCTATCACGTCGACTTCCTCGACCGCATCGAGCGCCGCTCCGGCCGCGCGCGCATGGTCGCCGGCACGGTGCGCGTGCGCTCGCAGCTGACCGAGGCCGCGACCGCGCTGTGCTTCGCGGGGCTGCACCTCGGCGAGCAGCACGTCACCGGTGGGATCCGCGCGCCGATGGCGGAGAACGTGTGGGGCGTCGTGCTCGACGAGCTGACCGGCGCGTTCAAGACGGCCGACGTGTTCGCGGCCCAGCGCCTGATCGAGCGCCACTTCCCCGGAGCGCAGCTGTCGCTGTCCTCGCTGCTGCCCGGCAGCCGCGAGCGGGTGATCGGGGCGGTGCTCGGCGAGGCGATCGCGAATGCCGAGAGCGAGCTCGCCGATGCCTACGACACCCACTCGCCCCTGATCCGCTGGCTCGTCGCTCACGAGTTGCCCGTGCCCGACGTGCTCGCCTCGACGGCCGAGGCCACGCTGCGCCGGCGCGTGCTCGCGAACCTCCAGTCCCGCGAGCCGAGCTTCCATCAGCTGCGCGACCACCTCGTGGAGGCGGCCGAGGTCCGCGTCAGCCTCGACACGCCGGAGATCGCGCTGGCGGCGAGCGAGGGACTGCGCCTCTTGCTCGCGCGCATCGAGGACGACGGGCAGCTCGACGCCGAGGTGCTCGAGATGGTGAACGCGGCCGCCGAGGTCGCCACGCGGATGAAGAGCTCCGTCGACCTGTGGAGCGCGCAGAACGTGACGTGGCGGCTGCTCCGCAGGCTGCCCGACCTGCGCGGCAAGCAGGGCGATGGCGTCACGGCGCGGGCCGCCGCGGCGCTCGAGAGGCTCGCGGGGACCTTGCGCCTCGCCGTCCCTCGCTGACAATGGAGCCGTGCCCTACCGCGAGGGTCCCGCGCTCCTCCTGTGCCCGCGCTGTGGCGAGGTGCTCGACCGCGTGTTCGGCGGGGTGTCGGCGTGCCCGCGTTGCCAGGGCGCGTGGGTGACGCAGGCGACGCTCGACGCCGCGTTCGGCAATCCGCGCTGGCCGCCGGGCCAGAACCTGTGGTGGCACCAGTCCCTCGACTGCCCCGAGTGCGCGATGGAGGGTGTGGTCAGCACGATGGCGGCGCGCAGGTCCGATGTCGTGATGGTCGACCTCTGCCCCTCGCACGGACTGTGGCTCGATGCCGGCGAGCTGGCGCGCCTCATGAAGCTCGAGGATGGCAGCGACGAGCTGCTCGAGCTCCAGAAGCGCGTGTCCGCGGTGTCTCCGGACCCCGACGAGCTCTCTCAGCGGCGCCTCGCGTGGCGGAGCGAGCTCGACGCCCGCCGGCGGGCGGCGCAGGAGTTCCGGACGTGGCTCGAGCACGAGCACCGGCGCAAGCAGGAGGAGGCGGCGGCGGCCGAGAGGCGGGCGGCGATGCAGGCGATCGACGATCGGCGCCGGGAGCGCGAGCGGTCGCGCGCCGACGAGGCGGCGCAGCAGCAGCGCGTGAAGGAGATCGCGGCGAAGCGGATCGCCCTCGACAAGCTGAAGGAGGAGCGCACGCGCGTCATCCACGGCATCCGCGCGCTCGACGCGCGGCTCGCCGCGCTGAAGCAGGAGAGCGGCCGGCTCGAGAGCGAGCTCGATGAAGCGAAGTCGCGCCTCCACGCTATCGACCTCGAGATCGACGGCGACGATCTGAAGTAGTGTGGCCGCGATGTACGCAGACCTCGCCGCGGACACGGATGTTCGCCCTGATCCCGAGGTGCACTGCCGCTATCTCGTGGCGGTGCCGGATCACTGGTACTACCTACT
>JAEUJX010000366.1 GCA_016794545.1 Myxococcales bacterium | reverse complement strand
CGCTCCGCGGTGTCCGCCCGGCTCTGCTGCGCGAGCGCCTCCGCATCCGCGCCGCCGGCCGCCCGGGCCGCATCGCGCGCCGCCTTGTTCGCCTTGTGCTTGTCGCGCAGCGCGCGCGACATCGAGGCCCACACGCTGGCCGCGCCCTCGAGCCGCATCCGGCGCCTCGCGCGATCGCCATCGGCGTCGATCGCGGCGAGCCGCTGGTCGTGCTCGCGGAGCGCGGCCTGCCCCGCCGGCCACATCCGCTCCCAGGCCGCCGCGTCGAACAGCGGCGGCGCGAAGCCCTCGCGGGTCCACCGGCCGGCGAGCATGCCCGAGAACGCCTGGAGGTATCCCAGGCGCCCCCCGGCGTCGCGGACGACGAGCACGCCGAACATCTTGCCCTCGTCCAGCGGCATGCGGCGGAGCTCGGCGAGCAGCTGCTCCGCCGCGCGCCTCGCGATCGGGTGCGGGGTCCCGTCGAACGGGCTCGGGAACACCGCCGGGAGCTCGCGCTCTCCGATCGGCGGCTCGAGCTCGATCATTTCTTCTTCTTCGTGACGCGCACCGCCTCGACGGCGCGATCGGTCGCCTGCACGATCTCGATCTGGGCGCCGCCGACCGAGACGGTCTCGCCCGGTGCCGGGATGCGGCGCAGCTTCTCGATCAAGAGGCCCGCGACGGTCTCGTAGTCCTCGCTCTCCGGCAGACCGAGCTGGAGCTCCGCGTTGACGCGCGCGACGCTGGTGCGCGCCTCGATGCGCCACGTGCCCGGCTTCTCCGCCTTGATCGCGGTCGGCTCGGTGTCGTACTCGTCGTCGATGTCGCCGACGATGATCTCGAGGAGGTCCTCGATCGTGCAGATGCCGACCGCGCTGCCGTACTCGTTGACGACGATCGCGAGGTGCGTCTGCTCGCTCTGCAGCTGCACGAGCAGGTCCGACGCCTTCATCGTCTCCGGCACGTAGGTCGGCGGGTGCGCGAGCGCGGCGACCTGCCGCGTGTCGGCCTTGCCCGCCGCCTGGAGCAGATCGAATACGTGGACGATGCCGACCACGTCGTCGACGCGCGACCGGTAGATCGGCATGCGCGAGTGCTGCTTGTCGGCGACCTCGGCGGCGGCCTCCGCGATCCCGGCTTCCTCGTCGAGCGCGGTGACCTCGGACAGCGGCACCATCAGCTCGCCGACTTTGTACTCGGACAGCTCGAACACGTTCGCGATCATCTCGCGCTCGTCGGCGCTGATCTCCGGCTTGTCGGTCTCGGGCTCGCTCTCGATGAGCAGCGCGAGCTCGTCGCGGGTCACGAACGCCTTCTTGCGATCGGTGCGCGTGAGCTTGGTCAGCAGGCTCGCGTAGCCGCCGACGACGATCACGGCCGGCCGCAGCAGCCACGACGCGACGCGGAGCTGCGTCGCGAGGCCATCGACCAGCTTGTCGGCATGGACCTGCACGATCTGCTTGGGCACGAGGTGACCGAGCACGAGGAACGGGGGCACCGCGAACACCGGCGCGAGCATGGGGTGCACGCCGCGCTCGGCGAGCTCGACGCCGATCGCCATCACGCCGACGAGCAACGCGAGGCTCGCCCCGACGAGCGTGGTCGCGAGCGTCACCTGCGGCACTCCGAGCATCTTCTCGGCCCGGCTCGCCGCCGCCTTGCCGCCGCGCGCGCGCGCGCGGAGCTGATTGCGATCCGCTGCCGACAGCGCGACCTCGGCGGCGACGAAGAACGCCTGGATCAGCACGCAGGCGACGAGCAGGATCACCAGCGTCGAGGTGCCCATCACGACGACGTCTTCTCCCGCGCCGCCTGCTCGGCGAGCTCGGTGACGTCGATCGCCGGCGGCGTCACCTCGTCGACGTCGTGCACGGGCCGGGGCGCCGGCGGCGGATCCAGCACGCCCGCCGCGGCCTCCGCGGTCACGCCGAGGCCGAGCGGCACCGGCCCGCTCAGGTCCGAGCCGTCGAGCTTGGTCACCGGGACGCTCTGGTCGGAGACCTGGCTCGGATCGACGAGCGGTACCGGGCCCGTGTCGATCGCCGGCGTCGCCTGGACACCCGGCGCCGGCGTACGGACCCTGGGACGGCCGGGGATCGAGCTCTGCAGCTCGGCGCGCTCGTCGCGGAGCTGGCCGAAGATCTGGGCGAGCAGATCGTCCATCGTGACGATGCCGAGGACCTTGCCGTACTCGGACACGACGATCGCCATGTGGACCTTCTTCTGCTTGAAGGTCAGGAACAGCCGCTTGACCGGCGTGGTGCGCGGCACGAACAGCGGCTCGTGGAGCAGCTCGCCGAGCGGCTTCCCCGGCACCTGCCCTGCGGCGAACCGCACGAGGTCCTTCGCGTTGACGATGCCGCGGACGTTGTCGAGCGACTTCTGGTAGATCGGCACGCGCGAGAACCCGCGCGCCGCGATCTCCTTCACGAGCCGCTGCATCGGCAGGTCGTACGACAGCGCGAACATGCGGTCGCGCGGCGTCATCACCTGGCCGACGTTCTTGTCGGAGAACTCGAACACGCGGTGGATCAGGCGGCGCTCGCGCGCGTCGACCTGTCCCTGCGCGGCGCCGGCGTCGACCATCGACCGGAACTCGTCCTCGGCGAGGTCCCGCGCCGGGCGGTTGCGCACGGCGTCGCCGAACGGCGCGAGCACGACGCTCGTCACCGCCTGCACGACCCAGCGGATCGGCGTGACCAGCAGCATGAACCAAGACAGCGGCAGCACGCACACGCGCGCCCAGGTCAGCGGCGACTTCGCGGCGAGCGTCTTCGACGTGACCTCGGCGATCAGCACGACGAGCGGCAGCGAGATGCCGAGCGCGAGCCCGCCGATCGCCCAGATCGAGAGGTCGCCCCCGAACATCGGGATCAGGACGTAGAGGCAGAGGATCGCGAGGATGCTGTTGAACGCCTCGTTGCCGATCAGCACGGTCGCGATCAGCCGGCGCGGGCGCTCCAGGAGCTCGATGATCTTCTTGTCGACCAGGCTGCCCGAGTGGGCGAGCTGCTCGCGCTCCACCCGCCGCAGCGAGAACAGCGCGACCTCGGTGCCGGAGCAGAACGCCGAGCCGAGCACGCAGATCACGGCGATCGGGATCGCGAGCGAGAGGTCCGAGAGCGTCACGCGCGGGGCTCCTCGCGCGCCGGCTCTCGCGCGATCGGGAACGTGGCCACGAACGTGCTGCCCGCGCCGGGCGCGGTGTCGACCCAGATCCGTCCACCGTGCGCCTCGACGTACGCCTTCGCGAGCGTCAGGCCGAGGCCCGTGCCTCCGAACGCGCGCGTCGACGACGAATCGGCCTGGTAGAACGGCTCGAAGATCTTTGCCACCGCCTCGCGCGAGATGCCGATGCCGGAGTCGCGGACCACGAGCTGCACGGCGCTCGGGGTGTCGTCGTCGCCGGGCGCCAGCGGCCCCGGCCGCACCTCGACGCCGACCTTGCCGCGGTCGGGGGTGAACTTGACGGCGTTGGACAACAGGCTCGACACGATCTGCCGGATCTTGCGGCGGTCGCCGACGACGACCGTGTCACCCTGCGACGACAGCTGGATCGCGATGCCGCGCCGCCCGGCCTGGGGCTGGAAGATCGCGACCTCGCTCGCGACGACCTCGGCGAGCGACAGCTGCGAACGCTCGAGCGCGAGCTGGCCGGTCTCGAGCGACGACACGTCGAGCACGCTCGTGATGAGGCCGAGCAGCTGATCCGCCTTGCCGAGGATCGTCGTCAGGTAGTCCTTCTGCTCGCCGCTCACGGGGCCGGCGAGCCCCTCGGCCATCATCTCGGCGTAGCCGATCACGCTGGTCAGCGGCGTGCGCAGCTCGTGCGACATCGTGGCGAGGAAGTTCGACTTCAGCCGGTCGAGCTCCTCGAGCCGCGACACCGCGCGCGTCAGCCGCTGGTTGTGCTCGGTGAGCTCGCCGAAGGTCACTTGCATCGCTTCTTCGTGCGTCGCGGCGGCAAGCTCGCGGGCATGCGCATGGTGGACGAGCAGGCCTAGCATGTCGATCGCCAGCGCGATCCCGGCGGCCGCCTGAGGCCCGCTCGCCGCGATCGCGCCGAGCCGCTCGCCCTCGTGGTCGAACGGACGCTCGGTCGCCCCGGCCTCGGCCGCTCCCGCGAGCACGACTCCCGCCTGGTCCCGGATCGTGATCCGGCAGTCGAGCGCGCGCTCGATCGACGCGACGAGCTCGCCCAGCTCCCCGGGCGGAACGAGACGAGCTAGCTCGATCGGATCGTCGAGCGTCCGGCCTCGCGACACATCCCTATTCTACCCTGTTGTTACGCCTACATGCTCGGCGAGGGCCCGGCGGAACGCGGCGCCGTCGATCCCCAGCTTCTCCGCGAGCTTCAAGTCCTTATCCAAGTGCTCCCAG
>JAEUJX010000320.1 GCA_016794545.1 Myxococcales bacterium | reverse complement strand
CGGGTCTCCTCTCAACAGCGGACGATGGCGTGGGGCAGGGTGGACTCGACGGCGGGCGCGACCTCGGCCTCGGCGAGCCAGGCGATGCCGCCGAGCAGCATCAGGGCACCGGTGGGCAGGAGCGCGAACGCGCCGGGCGTGAACCAGACGAGCAGGGTCATCGCGCCGAGCTGCGCCGCGCCGATCACGACGAGCACGAGCCCGAGGCGGCCCTCGCGCGGCTCGCGCCCAGCCGCGGCGAGGAGCGTGGTCGAGACCGCGAGCACGATGGCGCCGGGCGCGAAGTCGGTCGCCGCCTCGAGCGTCGGCAGCGCCCACAGGAGCGCGAGGATGCCGATCGCACACATCACGTGGCCGGCCGACCGCACCATCGTGTGCGCGCGATCGATCGCGCGCGCGGTGGGCCGCGCGGCGGCCGCGGCGAGCCACGGCATCGCGATCACGGGCGGGAACACGATCAGCGATACCAGGAAGAACCGGTGGAACAGCAGCACCCCGAGCGCGACCGCGAGCGCGGGGATCGTGACGAACCGGTGGTACCGCGCGGGCGCGCGTCCCGTGCCCGGATCGACGAGAACGGCCGGATCCCCGGCATCCCCCAGGCTCGACGCCGCCACCGGCCCGCCAGCGCTCGACGGCTCCACCGGCCCGCCGGGGCGGGCGTTCGGGGCTGCGGTCTCGACGACGGCGTGAGTCATGGCGTCCTCCGAGTTGGAATTGAACACGTTCAAAAACTAGCTACGCGCGAAGCCCTCGTCAAGGCCGAGAACTGAACATGTTCAAAAGCGCGCCGATCGACCGAACGTCATCTCGAGGCAACGGTTCGCCGCTCCGGGGCATCGACACGCCGGACAACGAAACCGGGGACGGGCCCCCATTTCGCTGTCCGGCGCGCTCGGCGCGTCGCAGCGCATCGTGCGTTGCGGAGCGAAGCAGCTTCGCCAGGGAGATGGGATCGGCACCGGTGGTCTCGGCGCTCGCGGTCGTCGTGTGCGGACGTCGTCCGACCGGGTCGAGAGGGGGCCGCGTTCCCGGTGGCGCGGGGTTCCGGGGTATAACGACGGCTTCCAATGATCACGCCGTCGCGCGACGAGTTCATCGCCGCCGCTGGGAAGGGCAATCTGATCCCGGTGTACCGCGAGCTGCTCGCGGACTCCGATACTCCGGTGTCCGCGTACGCGGCGCTCGGCGGCGGGGAGCACTCGTTCCTGCTCGAGTCGGTCGTCGGCGGTTCGACGTGGGCGGCGTACTCGTTCGTCGGCGTCGCGCCACGCGCCGTGGTGCGGTGGGCGAACGGGACGGCGAGCGTGACCTGGTACGACGTCGATGCGGGCGGCCCGCCGCGGACCGCGGAGTGGCCGACGCCGGATCCCACCGCGGCGCTCGCCGAGGTGCTCGGCGAGCTGCGCCCGGTCGAGATGCCGGGCCTGCCGCGGTTCTGGGGCGGCGCGGTCGGCTGGATCTCCTACGACTGCGTCCGCGCGTTCGAGGAGCTGCCGGCGCGTGCGCGGCCCGGGCTCGACTTGCCGCCGCTGTGCATGGTGGTGACGGACACGCTCCTCATCTTCGACAACCTGCGCCAGACGCTGAAGGTCGTCGCCACGCCGTACGTGGTGCGGCCCGAGAAGGCCGAGCAGGCGTACGACCGCGCGTGTGCCCGGATCGACGCGATCGTCGAGCGGCTGCGCGCGCCGCGGCGGGCGCTGCCGGCCCTCGAGCCTCCGGTGCTCGGCGAGCGGACCTCGGTCGCCACGCCGCCGTCGACGTTCACCCACGACAGCTTCTGTGCGGCCGTCGATCGCGTGAAGGAGTACATCCTCGCCGGCGACGCGTTCCAGGTCGTGCTCTCGCAGCGGTTCTCCGAGCCGGCCGGCGGCGCGCGCCCGCTCGACGTGTATCGCGCGCTGCGCGTGATCAACCCGTCGCCGTACATGTTCCACCTCGAGTTCCCGGAGGCGCGGGTCACCGGCGCATCGCCCGAGACGCTCGTGCGGCTCTCCGATGGCCGCGTCGAGGTGCGCCCGATCGCGGGCACGCGGCCGCGCGGACGCACCGCCGCCGAGGACGACCGGCTGGCGGACGAGCTGCGCGCGGATCCGAAGGAGCTGGCCGAGCACCTCATGCTGATCGATCTCGGGCGCAACGACGTCGGCCGCGTCGCCGAGGTCGGCAGCGTCCACGTCGCCGAGCAGATGGTGATCGAGAAGTACAGCCACGTCATGCACCTGACCTCGCACGTCGTCGGCAAGCTCGCCGCCGGCAAGTCGTGGCTCGACGTGCTGCGCGCCGCGTTCCCCGCCGGCACCCTGTCGGGCGCGCCGAAGATCCGCGCGATGGAGATCATCGACGAGCTCGAGCCCCACCAGCGCGGCATCTACGGCGGCGCGGTCGGCTATGTCAGCTACACCGGGAACCTCGATCTCGCGATCGCGATCCGCACGCTGGTCAACCAGGCCGACACGTTCTACGTGCAGGCCGGCGCCGGCCTCGTCGCGGACTCGGTCCCCGAGCTCGAGTACCAGGAGACGGTGAACAAGGCGCGCGCCGTGCTGCGCGCCGTCGCGATGGCGCGCACCGCGGATGGAGGACGGTCCCCGTGAAGCTGTTGCTCATCGACAACTACGACTCGTTCACCTGGAACCTCGCGCAGTACTTCGGGGAGCTCGGGGCCGACGTCGCGGTCGAGCGCAACGATGCGATCACCGTCGAGCAGATCCGCGAGCGCGCGCCGGAGGCGATCGTGATCTCGCCGGGCCCGTGCACGCCGAACGAGGCCGGCATCTCGATGGACGTGATCAAGGCGTTCGCGGGCGCCACGCCGATCCTCGGCGTCTGCCTCGGCCACCAGTGCATCGGCCAGGTGTTCGGCGGCAAGGTCGTGCGCGCGCCGCGCATCATGCACGGCAAGACCAGCAAGATCTTCCACGACGAGAAGGGCCTGTACGCCGGCGTCGCGAACCCGTTCGTCGCGACGCGCTACCACTCGCTCGTGATCCAGCCCGATTCGATGCCCGACACGCTCGAGGTGACCGCGAAGACCTGGGAGGACGAGATCATGGGCGTGCGCCTCCGCGCGCGGGGCGCGCCGCTCGAGGGCGTGCAGTTCCACCCCGAGTCGATCATGACGAGCGCCGGCAAGGCGCTGCTCGCGAACTTCCTGCGGATGGCCCGCGGATGACGGCCGTCATCGTGCGGGCGATCGACGCGGCCGCGCGCGGCACCGACCTGTCGCGCGCCGAGGTCGCGGACGTGATCGGCGCGATCATGGATGGCCTGACGACGCCGGCGCAGATCGGCGGCTTCTTGATCGCGCTCAAGGCCAAGGGCGAGACCGTCGACGAGCTGGTCGGCGCGGCCTCGGCGATGCGCAGCCGCGCGCTGCCGCTCGCGTGCCCGCGGCTCGAACACTCGATCGACACGTGCGGCACCGGCGGCGACGGGGCGGGGACCGTCAACGTCTCGACGCTCGCCGCGATCCTGATCGCCGCGTGCGGCGGTGTCGTCGCGAAGCACGGCAACCGCGCGCTGTCGAGCAAGTGCGGGTCGGCGGACGTCCTCGAGGCGCTCGGCGTCGTCGTGGATGCGGATCCGGAGCAGGTCACGCGCTGCATCGAGGCTGCCGGCATCGGCTTCGCGTTCGCGCCGCGGTTCCACGCGGCGACCCGGCACGCCGCCGGCGTCCGCCGGGAGCTCGGCACCCGCACGATCTTCAACCTGCTCGGCCCGCTGACGAATCCGGCCGGCGTGAAGCACCAGGTCGTCGGCGTCTACGACCAGCGGTGGTGCGAGCCGATGGCGGCGGCGCTCGGCGCGCTCGGTCTGCGGCGCGCGGCCGTGGTGCACGGCGAGGGCGGCATCGACGAGATCGCGGTGCGCGGCGAGACCCACGTCGCGATCTGGGACGACGGCGTCGTGCTCGTGCGGCAGCTCTCCCCGAAGCAGTTCGGGATCGACGACTGCGATCCCGCGGGCCTCGCCGGCGGCGACGCCGCGCACAACGCGGCCGTCCTGAGGAAGGTGCTCGCGGGGCACCAGATCGGCCACGGCGAGCGCTACGAGGCGGTGCTGCGCGCGTCGGCGATGACCGCGGCGCTCGGGCTCGAGCTGCTCGAGACCGGCGGGCTCGATCTCGCCCGGCTCCCCGATCAGTTCGTGCGCGCCTCCACGGTCGCCCGCGACGGGGCCGGCCGGCTCGCGCTCTACAAGTGGGCGGAGGCGTCGAGCGCCACGCCCGACACCGACCTCGGCTACCTCGCCGCGAAGACGGCGTCGGACTTCGCGGGGGTCGAGTGAGCGACATCCTCGAGCGCATCCTCGCCACCAAGCGCGAGGAGGTCGCGGCCGCGAAGCGGGAAGCTCCGTTCGAGGCGGTGCACGCGCGCGCGAAGGCGGCGGGCCCGCTGCGCGGCCTGCGCGCAGCGCTCACCCGCCCGCCGGGCCAGCCCGTGCGCGTGCTCGCCGAGATCAAGCGCGCGTCGCCGTCGGCCGGCGCGATCCGCGCGGGCGCCGACCCCGCGGAGATCGCCGAGGCGTACGCGAGCGCCGGCGCGGCCGCGATCAGCGTGCTCACCGACAAGCCGTACTTCGACGGGGACCTGGCGTTCCTCGAGCGCGTGCGCGAGCGCGTCGGCCTGCCGCTGCTCCGCAAGGACTTCGTGGTCGACGCCTACCAGGTCGCCGAGGCGCGCGCGGCCGGCGCCGACGCGATCCTGCTGATCGTGGCGGCGCTGTCGGCCGCGCAGCTCGGCGAGCTGCTGGCCGCCGCCTCCGCGTACGACCTCGACGCGCTCGTCGAGGTCCACACCCCGCGCGAGGCCGAGGTCGCGCTCGCCGCCGGGACCACGCTGCTCGGCGTGAACCACCGGAACCTGAAGACGTTCACGATCGACATGTCGCTGACCGGCGCCGTCGCGCCGATGCTGCCGCCCGACGTCGTGCTCGTCGCGGAGAGCGGCATCAAGGTCGCGGCGGACCTCGCCGTCCTCGGCGCGGTCGGCGCCCACGCCGTGCTCGTCGGCGAGCAGCTGATGCGCGCACCGGATCCCGCGGCCGCGCTGCGCGCGCTGCGGGGCGAGCCGTGATTGCGGTCAAGATCTGCGGCATCACGCTCCCCGCCGACGCGGCGATGGTCGCGGGCGCCGGGGCGGACTACCTCGGCCTGAATTTCTGGCCGCGGTCCAGGCGGTTCGTCGCGGTCGAGCAGGGCGCGGTGCTCGCCCGCGCGGCGCGCGCGAGCGGGCCGGCGAAGATCGTCGGGGTGTTCGTCAACGCGGATCCCGCGGAGGTCGTCGCCACCGCGAAGGCGGTGCCGCTCGATGCGGTGCAGCTCCACGGGGACGAGCTCCCCGCGGACGTGGCGCGGATCGCGGAGGCGACGGGGCTGCCGATCTGGAAGGCGGTCGCGGCCGGCACGTCGCGGGACGTCGAGGATCTCGATCGCTTCCGCGCCCAGATGATCCTGCTCGACACGCCGTCGGCGGGGCGGGGTGGGGCCGGCACCGCGTTCGACTGGGCGCTCGCCCGAGAAGCGCGTGCGAGGTTCCCCGGGCTGCCGCTCGTCCTCGCCGGTGGCCTGAATCCCGAAAATGTTGCGTCCGCGATCGCCTGTGTGGCGCCCGACGCGGTCGACGTCGCCTCCGGCGTGGAGTCCGCGCCCGGCCTGAAGGATCCTGCGAAGGTAGCCGCGTTCATCGCGGCGGTACGGGCGATGCAGTGATCCAGGGTCATGCTGGACCACACACGCGAGATGATGCACCGGGATCGGCGGATCACGCAGTCGCTGATCGGCTTCGCGCTGGCCCTCCTCCTGGGCGCCGTGCTCTGGCTCTCGTTCGCGCGCTATCTGTGACCCGTCGCGTGCCCCGCAGCCCGCAACCGGGCCGGCGGTGTGGTTGTCTCGTGGCGTGATGCGGCATCTCGTCCTCGCGCTGATCGCCGCCTGCGGGCACGCCGCCCCGAAGGCCGTCCCCGCGCCGCCTCCGGCACGCCCGGTCCAGCCGATGGCCGCGGCCCCCGCCGCCTCCGCGCCGCTGTCGCGCTGGCCGGTGCCGATGCGCGTGATGGCGTGGACCGCGGACGGCGTCCAGCAGCTCGGCGAGCTGCCCGCAGCGCCGCCCGCGTCGTATCCGGCGCACTGGTATGTCGAGCCGACCAGGCCGATCGACACGGTGCAGATGCAGCTCGTCGTCCACGCGCTGCGCGAGGAGCACGTCAAGGGGCTCTCGCTGCGCGACCAGCCAGACGCCGCGCACCTGATCGGGTACGTCCGCGATCTGCCGGACCTGACGGCGCTGCTCCTCGACGACACCGCGATCGATTCGACGGCGCTCGCCACGCTGAATCAGCCGCTCGAGCGCCTGTATCTCGCGCGGACCGAGGTCGACGACGCGGCGCTGCTCGCGATGGCGGCGTGGCCCGCCTACGCGAAGCTCCAGGTGCTCGACCTCGAGGACTGCAACGTGACGGATCAGGGCGCGAAGGCGATCACCGCGCTGCGCGAGCTGCACGCGCTCAACCTGTCGGGCACGCGGATCACCGATGCCGGTGGCGCGCTGCTCGGCACGCTGACCAAGCTCGCGATCGTCGACCTCGGCGAGACCAGGGTGGGCGCGCGGACCGTCGCGGCGCTGCGTCCCCTCGCGCTGACCGAGCTGTTCCTCGATCGCACGTTCGCGGGCAAGGAGCTCGCGACCCTCGCCGGCTACGCGCCGGGCCTCGTGCGCTTCGACGTCTCGTCGCTCCAGATCTACAGGCCGACCGACGCGGACCTCGCCTGGCTCGCGCAGGCGCCGAACCTCGCCGAGGTCGGGCTGTCGGGCGCGAAGGTCCACGACAAGCTCGTGCAGGCGATCGCGGCGGCGCCGAAGCTGACCCGGCTGCGGGTCGCCGGCACGCCGATCACGCTGCCGACGATCCAGCTGATCGCCAGGCGCGTCGGGCTCGAGCAGGTCGATCTGGCGGAGACGCCGGTCGACGACGCGAGCGCCGCCGCGCTGCTCGCGATGCCGCGCATGCGCGTGCTCCGGCTCGATCGCACGATGGTCTCGGATGCGGCGCTGCGCGGCACGCCCTCGCCGGAGCTGACCGAGCTCTTCGTCTCGACCACGCGCGTCACCGACGCCGGCCTCGAGCTGCTCGAGCGCACGCCGAAGCTCGAGGCGCTCGGCGCGGGCAACCTCGGGCTCGGCGACGCCGCGCTCGCGCGCATCGCGAGGCTGGCCGAGCTCGAGACGCTCGTGCTCTCGCATGCCAAGGCCTCGCCGGCCGGCCTCGCGCGGCTCGCCACCCTCGAGGAGCTCGAGCGGCTCTACCTCGACGGCACGCGCACCGACGACACGGTGCTGATCGCGCTCGCCGGTCTCCGCCGGCTGCGCACGCTCCACCTCGCCCAGACCGACGTGTCCGAGGAAGCGCTCCCCGTGCTCCGCGCGTTCGGGCAGCTCGACGAGCTCACCGTCGGCGACACGCGCATGCGCGGCGGGATCCTCGAGCTCTCGGCGTGGCCGCAGCTGCGCACGCTGTCGCTGCAGGGCCTCGACCTCGCCGACGCGACGCCGCTCGCCCGCCGGACCTCACTCGTGACGCTCGATCTGTCGAACACCGAGATCAAGGATCTCTCGCCGCTCGTGACGCTGCCGAACCTCCGCACGCTCGGCGCCGTCGGTCTGCGCCTCACGCCGGCGGGCCAGGCCGCGGCGAAGCAGCTCGTCAGTCGCGGCGTCGAGGTCGTGCAGTGATCAGCGGATCCCGACCAGCAGCTCGACCATGATGAACGGCACGTCCGCGGTCAGGGGCCCGCTCTTCGTGCGCATGTCGTAGTGGATCCACTGCGCGCCGAAGCCGAACCGGAGATCGACCGTCTTCGTCGCGTGGAACGCCTGGCCGAGCGTGACCGCCGGGAGCCAGACGAGCCCGTGCCCGGGGTCGCCGTCGCGCTCGCCGCGCCCGCGCACGAACCGCAGCGCGCCCGCGACGTAGAGGCCGGTGCCGTCGCGCTTCTGCAGCCACGTGAGGCGCGTGCCCGCGCCGTAGCCGAGCGTGTTCGTGCCGCCGCCGACGTACTTGAGATACAGCGTCGTCGTCCCGATCGCCTCCATCTGCCAGGCGAGGTGATCCGACACCTGCGCCTCGAGGCCGACGCCGACCACGCCGGCACCCAGATCGATCTGGAGCTGCGGGCCGCGCGGAGGCTCGGCGTGCGCCACGCTCGCGGCGCACAGCGCGAGGACGGTCGCCGCGCGCCTCGCGCGCTGAAACCACGTCACGCGCGCACCGACGCCGAGCACGATTCCGAGCACGGCCAATCGCTGCACCGCACCATCGTACCGTGATACCGAAGAGAGGATGTCGACCGCGGACGAGATCGCGCGACTCCCGGAGCCGACCGCGGGTCGCTTCGGCGAGTTCGGCGGGCAGTACGTCGCCGAGACCCTCATGCCGGCGATCGGCGAGCTCGAGGTCGCGTGGCGGCGAGCGCGCGCCGATGCGACGTTCTGGTCCGAGGTCGACGCGCTGCTCGCCGACTACGTCGGGCGCCCGTCGCGCCTGTATCACGCGCAGCGCCTGTCGGCCGACGTCGGCGCGGCCGTCTACCTGAAGCGCGAGGACCTGAACCACACCGGCGCGCACAAGATCAACAACTGCATCGGCCAGGCCGTGCTCGCGCGCCGCATGGGCAAGCGCCGGTTGATCGCCGAGACCGGCGCCGGTCAGCACGGCGTCGCGACCGCGACGGTCGCCGCGCTGTTCGGGCTGCCGTGCGAGATCTACATGGGCGCCGAGGACGTCGTCCGCCAGGCGCTCAACGTCGAGCGCATGCGCCTGCTCGGCGCGACCGTGCACCCGGTCGAGAGCGGCACGCGGACGCTCAAGGACGCGATGAACGAGGCGCTGCGCGACTGGGTGACCAACGTCGGCGACACGTTCTACCTGATCGGATCGGTCGCCGGCCCGCACCCGTATCCCTGGATGGTCCGCGATCTCCAGAGCGTGATCGGCCGCGAGGCGCGCGCGCAGATCCACGCCCAGGCGGGGCGGCTGCCCGATGCGTGCGTCGCGTGCGTCGGGGGCGGCAGCAACGCCGCCGGCCTGTTCGCGCCGTTCGTCGCCGACACCTCCGTGCGGCTGGTCGGGGTCGAGGCCGCCGGCGACGGCGTCGCGACCGGCCGTCACGCCGCGACGCTCGGCGCCGGGCGGGTGGGCGTGCTCCACGGCAGCAAGAGCTACGTGCTCACGCACGAGGACGACGCGCGGATGGGCCAGATCGCCCACGCGCACTCGATCAGCGCGGGCCTCGACTATCCGGGCGTCGGTCCGGAGCACGCCTTCTGGAAGGTCTCGCAGCGCGCGACGTACGTGTCCCGCACCGACGATCAGGCGCTCGCCGCGCTGGAGCGACTCGCGCGGACCGAGGGCATCCTGTGCGCACTCGAGACCGCGCACGCGATCGCGGCGCTCGACGAGGTCGCCGCGATCGTCGGCAAAGCCGGCATCATCATCGTCGGCCTCTCGGGCCGCGGGGACAAGGACATGGTCACGGTGGCGCAGCGCCGGAGTGGATCGTGACGGCCCGCCTGCGCGCCGCGTTCGATCGCGCGGCGAAGGACCGGCGCGCCGCGCTCGTCGCCTACCTGACGTTCGGGGATCCCGACGGCGCGACCTCGATCGACGTGATCGAGGCGGCGTGTCGCGCCGGGGCGGACGTGCTCGAGCTCGGCGTGCCGTTCTCCGATCCGTCGGCCGACGGGCCGTCGATCCAGCGCGCGATGGAGCGCGCACTCGAGCGAGGCGCGAGCCTGCCGGGCGCGCTCGACGCGGTCGCGCAGCTGCGGGCGCGCGGCATCGAGACACCGGTCGTGCTGTTCGGCTACTACAACCCGATCTTCGTGATGGGCCCGGCCGCGTTCGCGCGGCGCGCGGCGGCCGCCGGCGTCGATGCCGTGCTCACCGTGGATCTGCCGATCGACGAGCTCGACGAGCTCGCGCGGCCACTCGACGAGCACGGCGTCGCCGTGATCCCGCTCGTCGCGCCGACGTCGACCCCCGATCGCATCGCGCGGCTCGCGGCGCTGTCGCCGCCGTTCGTCTACTACATCTCGCTCACCGGGGTGACGGGATCGAAGGCCGCGGCCCCCGTCGATCCGGCGCGGCTCGCGCAGATCCGCGATGCGTCGAAGGCCCCGGTCGCGGTCGGCTTCGGCATCCGGACGCCCGCCGACGCCGCGCGGTTCGCGACGATCGCCGATGGCGTGGTGGTCGGCACCGCGCTCGTCGATCGCGTGGCCGCGGGCGACGCCTCCGGAGCACCCGCGCGCGTCGCCGAGCTGATCGCCAGCCTCGCGACGGCGCTGAACCGATAGCTCGTCAGCGTCCGGTCGAGTAGACGCTGTTCGCGTTGCTGCCGCCGCACACGGCGCGCGCGTCGCCCGTGCACGCCATGTTGCAGTTGTTGGCCTGGCCCTGCGTGCCGTAGCGGTTGCCGCACAGGCAGCTCTGGCCGTACTGCACGCCCGCGTACGCGAAGCCCTTCGCGGCGCAGACCTGGATGCAGCGCTGCGGCGTGTTCTGTCCCGAGCGCTCGAGGTGGCCGTCGAGGTCGAACGGGTTGTTCGAGTCCCGGAAGCAGCCCATGTACTGCACGGGCTTCGCGGCCGGCGCGGGCGGCGGCGGCGGCTGGATGACCTGGGACGTCGCGCCGGCGGTCACCGTGAACGGCACGCTCGCCGCGACCTTGTTGCTGTTGTCGATCATGTACGACACGACGTAGTTGCCGGCCTCGAGGGGCCGGTCCCGGTTCCACGCGCACGTGTCCTTCATGTCATTGGTGTAGCGCCAGCCCTCGTACACGTACCGCTCCGGCGGATCGCCCGCGCGCGAGATGGCGATCCAGTCGTTCGCCAGCATCTTCCCCTTCCACGTGAAGCGGATCGTGAGCTTCTGGCCCGCCCTGGGCGCCACCGGGTCGACGCTCACGCTGTAGTCCGCGCCGGCGCACCGGCCTTCGCCCGCGACGGGCGGAGGTGCCGGCGGTCCCGGAGGCTGTGCCTGCGCCTGGCCCTCCATCCGGGCCTGCAGCCGCTGGCGCTCGACGCCGCCGCCCTCGCTGTTGCTGGCGACGACGATGTTGACCCACTGCTTCTGGGTCGGCGACGGGTTGCACATGATGACCGCGGTGTGCGCGGCCTTGGCACCGACGACGAACGGCGAGGGCTGATCGATCCGGTAGCCCTCCGCCTGCATCGCCGCGTTGGCGCGCTTCACGCACTCCTCCCACGTGATCGGCAGCTCCTGCTGACCGCGCGACCATCCCGGCGCCTGCGCGTGCGCGACCGTCCCGAGCGCGACCACGGTTCCGAGGACCCACCCGAGCTTCGCCGGCTTCTTGCTCATCTGCCCTCCATGATCCGACAGGCGTTCGGTCCGACCGAACAACTGTTCGGCGCCGCTCTCCGCCATCGTAACTCACTGCTTGGGGCAGAACACGTCGTCGGACGCGCCGGGCTCCGGCGTCATCGGTCCGGTGCCACCGTGTGCCTCCCGTTGTGCGGTGGTCACGGTCCTGGTCCGGGCGACCTCACCGAGCACTGTCGCACCCTGGGTCTCGCTGCGCGCGTACGAGGTGTAGTCGACCTTGTAGAGCCCGAACCGCGGGCCAAACCCTTCGAGCCACTCGAAGTTGTCGGTCAGCGACCAGTAGTAGTAACCGCGCAGATCGACGCCCGCCTTGCGGGCGCGCTCGAGGGATTCGAGGTTGCGCACGATGTTCTCGGCGCGACGCGCGCCGACCTCCGTCGAGATTCCGGCCTCGGTGATCAGCAGGGGAACGGTGGGGTAGCGGTCGGCATACTGCATGACGACGTCTCCGATGCCATCGGTCCAGCCCTCGTAGCCCATGCGGGGAATGCAGTACGTCGGATCCGGCGACGGCAGGCACGAGCCGGTGTCCAGCCCGCTGAAGCAGGCGGTCAGGTTGGCCGGCGCCGGCAACAGCGGGCGATCGGCGGAGACGCCGGCGCGGAAGTAGTACTGCAGGCCCAGCCAGTCGAGCGTGTTCGCCCACTCAGGGCGCTGCTCGTCGACCGTGCCGTCGAGGTTCGCGTCGAACGTGCCGTTCGTGATCGAGTCGACCCACACGAAGTGGAACAGGTAGACGAGGCGGTCGCGCGCGGCGATGTCGTCGGGGTTGCTCGACGGCATGTTCTTGCGCGCCGGCTGCCAGTCCGCGACCGACATCGACATGCCGACGTCCGCCGCGCGGCCGTCGCCATCGGCGTCCATCGTGTCGGCCGCCTTGAGCGCCTTGTACGCGGCCGCGTGCATCGAGATGTAGTCGCGGACCACCGCGACGAACTCGGTGTCCAGCTTGTTGAACGTGATCTTGCCCGGCGGGAACTGGCCGAGCGCGTAGCTCGCGAACAGGTAGTTGATCGGCTCGTTGATCGTGCCCCACTCGTCGACGAGGTCGCCGAACCGCTGCGCGACCAGCGTCGCGTGCGCGGCGAACTCCGCGATGATCATCGGCCCGCCCGGGCTGCCGAAGCCGCACAGGTTCGTCGCCGTCGGTCCCGCGGTGCACCCGAGGTCCCGCGGGTCGGCGATCCACTGCGGGTTCGAGAAGTGGTGCAGCGTGACGAGCGGGCGGATGCCCATCGCCTTCATCGCGACGAGCTGAGCGCGGTAGTGCTGGATCGCGGCCTCGTCGATCTGATCCTTCACGGGCTCGATGCGCGCCCACTCGATCGAGAACCGGTAGCTGTCGAGGCCGAGGCTCTTCACGAGCGCGAGGTCCTCCATCACCTTCGAGTAGCCCTTCGTCGCGTCGCCGACGAACGTGCCCTTGCCGAGCCCGCCCTGCGCGACCGGCTGGGTCCACAGGTACCAGTCGGTCGCCACGTTCATGTCCTCGATCTGCGTCGCGGCGCTCGCCGCGCCGAACCGCCACGAGCCCTTGCCGGCGTCGCCGGAGATCGGGCCCATCGCGCCGTAGGTCAGCGCACCCGGTGGATCCTCGCCGCAGGCGGTGAGGAGGCTCAGCAAGGCGACGATGCGCGCGGCCATCACGCGGGCATCGTGCCGGAAAACCTGCCAGCTTGACACCCCGAGTCGCATCCCTATAGTGCGCGCCTTCGACCCATGGCGAAGCTGCCTCCATACGCCGTCCGGCTCATCGATCTGCCGGCGCACCGCACGTTCGAGGTGCCGGGCCAGCTCGTCGCGGAGTGGCTCAAGGGCCTGCCGATGCGCGACGCGCTCGGTGCACCCGCCGACGACGCGAACGCCGGGTACGGCAAGGCCGATCTCGAGCTCTACGCCGACGGCGCGCACGTGTTCGCGGTCGGGACGTTCCAGGGCCACCTCCACGTCGCGTGCAGCCGCTGCGTCGCCGAGGCCCGGCTCGAGATCGACGACAAGGTCCGCGTCACGTTCCTCCCCAAGCACGAGCTTCCCGACCAGGAAGAGCCGGCCTCCGCCGACGACGAGGGGGTCGAGGTCAACGAGGACGACCTCGACGTGTTCCCCTACGAGGACGACCACGTCGACCTCGAGCCGCTGTTCCGCGAGGAGTTCGTCCTGGCCATTCCGTACGCCCCGCTGTGCCGGGAGGACTGCAAGGGGCTGTGCCCGCAGTGCGGTACGGACCTGAATTCAGGTACCTGCAGCTGCGAGGCGCCGATCGATCCGCGCCTCGCTGCACTCAAGGGCTTGAAAATCCCTTCCTGAGCTGGCACATAAGCCCCCCGGAGTTTTCGACCATGGCACTTCAGAAACGACGTCGCGGACCGACCCGCACCCGCCAGCAGCGCTCGGCGTGGATGAAGAAGTCGGGTGCGAACCACATGATGGTTCAAGCCTGTTCCAACTGCGGCGCGCCGCGCATCGCGCACCGCGTCTGCATGAGCTGCGGCCAGTACCGCGGCGAGACCGTGGTCGCGAAGAAGGCCGCGGAAGAGTCGCCGGACTTGGCGTCGACGATGCGGGTCGTCGTCGATGCCATGGGAAGTGATCGCGCGCCGGGACCCGAGGTCTCCGGCGCGTTGCGCGCGGTTCGCGCGAGCGACGACCTGACGGTCACGCTCGTCGGTGATGCCGTGCGCCTCGAGGCCGAGCTCGCGCGCGCCGGCCGCGTCGACACCGATCGGATCTCGATCACCCACGCGAGCGAGGTCGTGACGATGCACGACCATCCCGGCCAGGCGTTCCGCGCCAAGCCCGACTCGTCGATGCGCGTCGCCGTCTCGCGCGTCCACACGAGCGAGGGCGACGCCGTGGTGTCGGCCGGCAACAGCGGCGCGCTGCTCGCGTGCGCGATCTTCGTGCTCGGCCGCCTGCCGGGCATCGAGCGCCCCGCGATCGTCACCGTGCTGCCGACGCCCGCGGGCCCGCTGGTCCTGTGCGACGCCGGCGCGAACACCGAGCCCAAGCCGTCCCAGCTCGCGCAGTTCGGGCTGATCGGCGCCGCCTACGACCGCGTGGTCCACGACCGCACGCCGCGCGTCGGCCTGCTCTCGAACGGCGCCGAGCCCGGCAAGGGCACGCCGCTCACGCGCGACGCCCACGCGCTGCTCGCGGCGGCGCGCGGTGCGTTCCAGTACATCGGTTACGTCGAGGGCTCGGACCTGTTCCGCGGCGTCGTCGACGTCGTCGCGACCGACGGGTTCACCGGCAACGTGGTGCTGAAGACCTGCGAGGGCATCGCGGAGGGCATGTTCGGCCTCGTGAAGCAGGAGCTCGAGAAGACGCCGATGGCGCGGCTCGGCTCCGCGCTCGTCGCTCCCGCGCTGCGGGGGCTGGCCAAGCGCATCGACTACACCGAGATCGGAGGCGCCCTGCTCGCGGGCGTCACCCGGCCCGTCGTGATCGCCCACGGCCGCTCCGACGCCGCCGCCATCGCCTCGGCGATCCGCTCCGCGGCCCGGTTCGCCGAGCGATCGCTTCCGGGCCAGCTGGCCGCCGCGATCACGGCTCTGGGATAGGATGCCCGCGATGACCGAGCCAAAGCTCATCAAGGTCTGCCTGACGAACAAGGGCGAGGACACCGAGACGCCGTGGGCGCACGACCTCGGCCCCGCGCCCGGCCCATCGGGCTCCCGCACGGTGAGGCTCGTGAACGTGCCGTTCATGCACGCGAAGCCGACGTGGGGCGACACCATCGTCGTGTCGCCGGTGAGCGAGGGCTTCCCGACCTGGGATCGCAGCGGCGTGCCGTGGAAGCAGATCGCCTCGCGCATCGTCGAGGACGGCGGCCGCTGGGCGATGATCGTCGACTACGTGCCGCACGCCGGCGTGTCCAGCGACGACGCGTTCGGTGCGCTCGCGCGCTCCTGTCAGGGCGATGGCCTGGTCTGCGAGGGCGCCTGGGGGCCGCGCGACGGGGAGCCAGGGCGCGTCTACCTCGCGGTGCCCAAGGACGTCACCGCCGAGAGCGTGATGGACCACCTGACGAGGGCGGGGCTCCCGGCCGCGCTGATCCAGGTCCACCCCGAGCCGAAGCGGCCGCCGCGCGCGCAGACCGCCGTCGGGGTCACGCCGCACACGCCGCGGACGCCGGCCAAGCGCGCGAAGACCGTCGACGAGCAGCTCGAGCAGGCGGTCAGCGCGACCAAGCCGCCGCGCGCGAAGACCGTGCCGCCGGTCGAGGTCGAGCCGGCGCAGATCGTCGCCGAGGAGGCCGCGTCCCGGCGCGCGGCGACCGCCAAGGCCTCGCCGTCGTCGAAGAAGGCGGCTCCCGCGAAGCCGGTGGCCAAGGCGAAGCCGGTGGCCAAGGCGAAGCCGGTGGCCAAGGCGAAGCCCGTGGCGAAGGCGAAGCCCGTGGCGAAGAAGCCGGCGAAGAAGCCGGCGAAGAAGCCGGCGAAGAAGTAGCGGCCTTCAGTCGCCGACGACGGTGATGTCGTCGAAGCCGATGCGGAGCCCCGGCTCCTGCGTGCTCACGATCCCGAACGTGATCGTCGGCGCCTCGGTCCCCACGGTGCCGGCGATCTGGATCTGGGACGAGACCGTCGTGCCGACCGACACCCGGCCGGTGCCGCTGGCGCGATCGAACGACATGCTCACCGGCTGCCAGGCATCGGTGAGGACGCCGGCCGGGCTCGAGCTCTCGCTGTTGCCGCACGCGATCGTGTAGGTCATCTCGAGGGACAGCGTGTCGACCGAGAGCTCGCCGCGACACCGGCTCGCGTCCTCGACCGACAGCAGGAACACGCTCACCGTGTGCTGGACGGTCCCGGTGGTCGTACCTCGCAGCCACATCGACGCGGTTAGCCCGTGGAACGACTGGCTGGCGTCGGTCCTCGCGACGGTCGCCGCGCCCGCGGCGACCGCGTCGAACCACAGCGCGGCCGGCGCGGAGTGAGCGGGCGCCCGGCGATCGATCTCGACGCCGCTCTGGACCGCCACGATCGGGAACGAGTTGCCGCGCTGGTAGCCGATGAACGTCACGTCGTCGAAGTCGAAGCAGAACTGTGGGGGCGTCGCGCGGCCGGCGCACGGCTCCGCGAGCACGGCGTCGGTCGGCGCATCGAGCGCGTCGCCGGTCGGCGCATCGTGCGGCGCGTCGTCGTCGCGGGTCAGCCCGAACACCGTGTCGCAACCGGCGAGCATCGCGAGGCCGACGACGAGCCGCAGCACTCGCACATGGTACACGAGCACATCGCGGCGAACGCGCACACTGGTCGCCCGTGATCGCGGCGCTACGGTGCGATCATGGGCGCACTGTCGGATGCCAAGCGAGACTGGCGGGCCTTCACGCGCGACCAACCGGGGAAGCGGTTCGAGCACCAGCACGCGCGGCTCTCGCGCAAGCCGGTCGCGTTGCGAGCCGCGATGGCGATCGGCGGCGTGCTCCTCCTCTCCGCCGGTCTTCCGCTGTGCTTCATCCCGGGACCGGGACTGCCACTGATCGTGTTCGGGCTCGCGCTGCTCGGCGGGCTGTCGAGCTCACTCGCGCGAGCGCTCGACCGAGCGGAGCCGGTACTCCGCCACCAGGCGAAGCAGCTGCGGCGCGGGTGGCACGGTCTTCCCCGTGGATCGCAGGTCCTCGCGTGCGCGCTCGCCGTCGTCGCTCTCGCGGCCGTCGGCGTCGGCGCCTACGACGTGATCACCTGATGGCATCGGTGCAGGCCTTGTACTCGGCGCAGTCGCTCGTCTTCTTCGCGCAGTCCGCCTCGGCCTTGAAGTGAGCGGCCATCTCCTTGGCCGCGGGGTCGTCATCCGAGTCCGCGGCCATGCAGAAGCCCTGCGCGAGATCGTGCGTGATCTCCTTCTCGCTCTCGGGATAGTTCCCGCACTTGACCTCCATGTCCGCGTACTTCTCGCACGAGGACTTTCCGCAGGCGGGGGCGACGGCGAAGGCCGCGAGGGCGATGACGAATCCGGCGAAGCGCATGTTGTGTGGAAGTCCGGACGCGCGCCCGGGAAATGAGTCGCAATCGCGCAACGATCTGCGCAGTGCATCAATCCTTTCGCATACCTGGATCTGTCCGGGACCCCTTCCCACGCGGAGAGCCCCGTGCGAAGAACCTGCCCGATGAAGACGGCGCTCCTGTTCCCCGGCCAGGGCTCCCAGCGAGTCGGCATGGGTCGTGACCTCGCGCTCGACTTCGATGTCGCGAAGCGCACGTACGAGGAGGCGGACGAGGTGCTCGGGTTCGCGCTGAGCAAGCTGTGCTTCGAGGGACCCGAGGACGAGCTGACCCTCACGAAGTACACGCAGCCGGCGATCCTCACCACCTCGATCGCGGTGTTCCGCTGTCTGAAGGACCGGGGCCTCGCGTTCGACATCGTGGCCGGTCACTCGCTCGGCGAGTGGTCCGCGCTCGTCGCCGCCGGCGCGCTCGCGCTGCGCGACGCGGTCGAGCTCACCCACCTGCGCGGCACGTACATGCAGGAGGCCGTGCCGGTCGGGCAGGGGTCCATGGCCGCGCTGATCGGCGCGGAGCTCGAGCAGACGAGGAAGCTGTGCGAGGAGTCGTCGCGCCCCGGCGAGCCGGTCGAGCCGGCGAACCTCAACGGCGCCGGTCAGATCGTGATCTCGGGCCACACCGCCGCGGTCGATCGCGCGATCGCGGGCAGCAAGGCGGCCGGCATCAAGCGCGCCATCAAGCTGCCGGTCAGCGCCCCCTTCCACTGCTCGCTCATGAAGCCGGCGGCCGACCGGCTCGCCGCCGCGCTCGCCGACGTCGCGGTGGCGACGCCGAGCGTGCCCGTCGTCGCGAACGTCACCGCCGAGCCCTACCAGGACGCGGCGCGCGTCAAGCCGCTGCTCGTCCAGCAGGTCACCGCACCGGTGCGCTGGGAGGAGAGCATCCTCGCGATCGAGAAGCTCGGTGTCACCACGGCCTACGAGCTCGGTTCGGGCTCGGTGCTGAAGGGGCTCGTCGGCAAGACCGCGAAGACGATCGCGGTCACCACGATCGGCGAGCCGCACGAAGTGAAGGCGTTCACGGCGTAGAGGATCACAGGATGCCGATCATCGACAAAGCTCTGGCAGGAAAGGTCGCGCTCGTCACCGGCGGGTCGCGCGGCATCGGCCGCGCGATCTGCGTCGCGCTCGCGCAGCGCGGCGCGAAGGTCGTGATCAACTACGCCTCGCGCGAGGACGCCGCGCGCGAGTGCGCCGCCGCCGTCGAGGCCGCCGGCGGGCAGGCCGCGCTCAGTGGCTTCGACGTCTCGAACGCCGCGGCGGTCAACGACGCCGTCAAGGCGATCGGCAAGGACCACGGCTCGCTCGACATCCTGGTCAACAACGCGGGCGTCGCGGTCAACGGGATGCTGATGCGGTTCTCCGACGAGAACTGGAAGAAGGTCCTCGACATCAACCTGAACGGCGCGTTCCACACGATCCGCGCCGCCGCGATGATGCTGCTCAAGGCGAAGACCGCCGGCCGGATCATCAACATCACGTCGGTCGTCGGCGAGACCGGCAACGGCGGTCAGATCGCGTACGCCGCGAGCAAGGCCGGGCTGATCGGGCTCACGCTCACGACGGCCAAGGAGCTCGCGAGCCGCGGCGTGACCTGCAACGCCATCTCGCCGGGCTTCATCGAGACCGACATGACCGCCGAGCACCTCCCCGAGGCCGCTCGCGCCAAGCTGATGGAGCAGATCCCGCTCGCGCGGATCGGTCGCTCCGAGGAAGTCGCGGACGCCGTCGCCTTCTTGGCCGGACCGGAGGCGTCGTACATCACCGGCCACGTCCTCCGTGTAAACGGCGGGATGTTGATGTAAAAGGAGCCCCCATGTCGCCCGAAGAGATCGAGACCAAGGTCAAGGAAATCATCTGCAATCAGCTCGAGGTGTCGAACGAGCAGCTCCGCCCGGAGGCGTCGTTCATCGATGATCTGAAGGCGGACTCGCTGGCCGTCGTCGAGCTCGTGCTCGCGTTCGAGCAGGAGTTCAAGATCACGATCCCCGAGGAAGATACCGAGCAGATCAAGACCGTCAAGGACGCGACGAACTACATCAAGACCCACGCCAAATAGGGTCGTCGCCAGGGCTAGCCTGGCAAGGTAAGGAGCCTGTATGCGCCGAGTCGTCATCACCGGAATCGGCCTCGTCACTCCGCTCGGGAACGACCTGGAGTCGACGTGGGCCGGACTGATCGCCGGCAAGAACGGCGCAGGGCCGATCACGCAGTTCGACACCAGCCAGTACGCGACCAAGTTCGGGTGCGAGGTGAAGAACTGGGATCCGTCGAAGTTCTTCGACAAGCGCGAGCTCAAGCACCTCGATCGGTTCCTGCAGTTCGGCGTCGCCGCCTCGCTGATGGCGATGGAGGACGCGGGGCACGGCGCGAAGGTGCCGGCGGGCGACGAGGAGCGCTGGGGCTGCTACATCGGCTCGGGGCTCGGCGGCGTGAAGACGATCGAGAACACGTTCGAGGCGACCCAGCAGAAGGGGCCGCGCCACGGGTTCTCGCCGTACTTCGTCACCGACATCATCATCAACGAGGCGCCGGGCATGGTCTGCATCCGCACGGGTGCCACCGGGCCGAACTTCTCGCACGTCTCGGCGTGCGCGACCGGCGCGCACTCGATCGGCGAGGCGATGCGGACGATCCGCCACGGCTACGCCGACGGCATGATCGCCGGCGGCACCGAGGCGACGATCTCGATCCTCGGCGTCGGCGGCTTCAACGCGATGCGCGCGATGTCGACGCGCAACGACGCGCCCGAGAAGGCGAGCCGCCCGTTCGACAAGGACCGCGACGGCTTCGTGATCGGCGAGGGCGCCGGCGTCGTCGTGCTCGAGGAGCTCGAGTACGCGAAGAAGCGCGGCGCGCGGATCTACGCCGAGGTCATCGGCTACGGCGCGAACAGCGATGCTCACCACGTCGCCGCGCCGGCACCCGAGCACCGCGGCGCCCAGGCGTGCTTCCGCCTGGCGCTCAAGGACGCGAAGCTCGCGCCGTCGGCGATCCAGTACATCAACGCGCACGGCACCTCGACGGACCTGAACGACAAGAACGAGACCTTCGCCACCAAGGTCGTGTTCGGCGATCACGCGCGCAAGCTCGCGATGTCGTCGACCAAGTCGATGACCGGCCACACGCTCGGCGCCGCCGGTGGCATCGAGGCCGGGATCACGGCGCTCGCGGTCGCGCGCGGCATCCTGCCGCCGACCACGAACTACGAGACCCCGGATCCCGAGTGCGACCTCGACTACATCCCGAACGTCGCGCGCGAACAGCGGGTCGACGTCGCGATGTCGAACAGCTTCGGCTTCGGCGGCACGAACGCCGCGCTGATCCTCCAGCGCTACAAGGGCGACTGATGGCGAAGTGGTTCGCCGGCGCCGACCACGCGGGCTACGTGCTGAAGAACCAGCTCGTCGCGGCGCTGCGCGCGCTCGGCGACGAGGTCGAGGACCTCGGCACGCACGACGAGAAGAGCGTCGACTACCCGCACTACGGGGATCTGGTCGGCAAGGCGGTCGCCGAAAGCCCGGGATCTCGCGGCCTCGTCGTCTGCGGCTCGGGGATCGGCATCTCGATCGCGGCCAACAAGGTCAAAGGTGTGCGCTGCGCGCTCGTCCACGATACGTTCACGGCGGAGATGGCGCGCAAGCACAACGACTGCAACGTGGTCGCCATGGGGGCGCGCGTCATCGGTCCGGGCGTCGCCGAGGCGGCGCTCGTCGCGTTCCGCGGTACGGACTTCGAGGGCGGGCGACACCAGCGGCGGGTCGACCAGCTCGGGGCCCTCGATACCTCGGCCCCCGCACGCGCGGGCAAGTCCTAGCCATGCGCTGCCCCTGGTGCGCGGTCTACGAGGACAAGGTCATCGAGACGCGCGTGTCGAAGGACGGCACGGAGATCCGGCGCCGCCGCGAGTGCGAGGGCTGTGCGCGCCGCTACACGACGTACGAGCGCATCGAGGAGTCGATGCCCCTCGTGATCAAGAGCGACGGCCGGCGCGAGCCGTTCGATCGCACCAAGATCGAGCGCGGGCTCCAGGCGTCGATCGCGAAGCGCCCGGTGTCGCGGCAGAAGATCACGGCGCTCGTGCTCGAGGTCGAGCGCGAGGTCGGCGAGCTCGGGCTATCCGAGATCCACTCGCGCGAGATCGGCGAGCGGGTGCTGCCCCGGCTCAAGGCGGTCGATCACGTCGCCTACGTGCGCTTCGCGTCGATCTACCGCGACTTCCGGGACCTCGAGGGGTTCGAGAAGGAGCTCGACGCTCTCCGCAGCGAGGACACCGGCCGGCACGCGCTCCCGGACCTCGCCAAGGACGCCGAGGGCGAGGCGGTGACGTCGTCCGACCGCGACCGGCCGCGCAACTGATACGCTGGGCTCGTGAGCGATCTCGACCGCGACCACGCCTTCATGGCGCGCTGCCTCGAGCTGGCGGCGGTGTATCGCGGCAAGACCGCACCGAACCCGATCGTCGGCTGCGTGATCGTCGACAAGAAGGGCAAGGTCATCGCCGAGGGCGCGCACGTCGCCGCCGGCAAGGACCACGGCGAGCGCGCCGCGCTGCGCACGCTCGGCGACAAGGCGAAGGGCGCCACGCTCTACGTCAACCTCGAGCCGTGCAACCACCAGGGGCGGACGCCTCCGTGCGCGCCGCTCGTGCGCGACAGCGGCGTGGCGCGCGTCGTGATCGGCGCGCTGGATCCGGTCCCCGGGCACGGCGGCGGCGCGGCGCTGCTCAGGAAGGCCGGCATCGCGGTCACCACCGGCGTGATGGCCGAGGCGTGCGAGCGTGCGAACCTGGGCTTCTACACGCACGCGCGGCTCGGACGGCCCGCGTTCACCCTCAAGGCCGCGGTCACCCTCGACGGCAAGATCGCGACGGTCGGCACCGAGTCGAAGTGGATCACGAGCGAGGCGGCGCGCGCCGACGTGCTGAAGCTCCGGTGCCACCACGACGCGATCCTGATCGGCGCCGGCACCGTGCTCGCCGACGATCCGCGGCTCACCGCGCGCACGAAGGGCTACAAGGATCCGATCCGCATCGTGCTCGACCGGATGCTGCGCACGCCGGAGACCGCCGCGCTGCTGCCGCGCGGCACGGGGCCGCGGACCATCCTCGTCGCCAGCGCGGGCGCCGATCCGCGCGCGGCCGAGCGGCTGGAGCGCGCCGGCGCCGAGGTCTGGCGCATCGCGGACGAGGAGGAGAGCCCGCGCACGCGCGCGCCGCTCACCGAGCAGCCGCCCACCACGACGGGCCGGATGTCGGCCGTGACGACCGGCCGGATGTCGGCCGTGACGACCGGCCGGATGCCCGCGCTGACGGGGGAGGTCGGCCGGTCGGAGCTCCACGTGCTCGCCGATCGGCTCGGGGCGGACGGCATCCAGAGCGTGCTGGTCGAGGGCGGCGGGGAGACCCACGCCGGGTTCCTGGCGGCCGGCCTCGCCGACCGGATCGTGCTGTACATCGCGCCCAAGCTCGTCGGCGGCCCCGCGAAGTCCTGGGTCGGCGGACACGGGGTCCTGCGCCTGGCGGACGCCTATGGCTTCACGTTCGACGAGGAAATCGCCTTCATCGGCGGGGACCTCCGCGTCACGCTGTCTGCCCCGCGGCAGGACAGTCGCTGACCCTTCGCGGCCGGCGCGCGGAGTGGTACACCGCCGGCGAGATGTTTGCCGTGCGTGCGAGGCAGTAGGTGTTCACCGGGCTGATCGAAGACGTCGGCACCGTGGTACGAGCCGACCGCCGCAGCGACGCGCTGGTGCTCGGCATCCGGCCGGCGGCCTTCCCGGCGTCCGAGCTGTCGCGCGGCGAGAGCGGGTGTCACGACGGCGCCAGCCTGACCCTCACCGACATCGCGGGCGACACG
>JAEUJX010000245.1 GCA_016794545.1 Myxococcales bacterium | reverse complement strand
GTCCTGTACGAACGACTCGCGCAGGTCACGGCGTGGCAGAGCGAGGTCGACGCGCGCTGGCTCGCGCTGGTCGGCGTCGAGGCGCTCGGCACGCCGTCGGTCGATCAGCGGCAGGTGCTCGCCCAGGGCCGCCAGAAGCTCGGCGCCCCGGCGCGGGTCAAGCTCGACGACGCGCACCGCGCGCTGCTGCGCGGCGGCGCCTCGCTGGGGCCGCTCGCGGAGCTGTGGCGCGCGATCGCGCCCGCGGTGCAGGTCGCGACGGGCGTCGATCCGGCGAAGCTCGGCTTCGTGCGCGGCGACCGAATCGCCGTGAAGAAGCTCGGCGAGAAGTACGAGCCGCTGGCCGCCGCGTTCGCGTGTTTCGGGCTCGAGGACGTCGAGGTCTACGTCGGCGCGCAGCGCGTGGGCATGGCGCGCGCGCTCGCCGCCGAGACGCCGATCCTGTGCATCGGCGCGGACGTCGCCGCCGCGGCGATGCCGCAGCACCGGTTCCAGCTCGGCCGCGCGGTCGCCACGCTCGCCGAGGGTCTGGCGACGCTGCCCGATCTGCGCGAGGGCGAGCTCGAGTGGTCGCTGGTCGCTGCACTGCGCGCGCTCGATCTCCCGATCCCCGAGGGCCTGCGCGATCACCTCGCCGACGACGCGACACTCGCCGAGCGCGCGAAGATCCTGAAGAAGGAGCTGTCGCGGAAGCAGAAGACGCAGGTCGTCGAGCTGGTGAAGACACGAGCCCACGAGCTGCACGGCGTCGCGGAGCTCCGGCGGCGCGCGATCGCGGTCGGGAACCGTGCCGCGCTCCTGTGGTCTGGCGACCTCGCGGTCGCGCACGCGCAGCTCGATGTCGGCAAGGGCGGAAAGCCGCTGGCCGACAACCCCGCGGCGCTCGAGCTCACGGCGTGGTCGGTCGGTGACGAGCACATGAAGCTGCGCGACCGCCTCGGCGTCGCGCTGAAAGGAACGCGCTAGTCATGGCGGGGACGAAGCCTCCCGGGAACAAGGGCACCGGCAAGCCGTTCCTCGGCGACGACGACCTCGCGTCCGAGCTCGACGCATGGGACGCGACGTTCGACGCGCTGCACGTCGATGACACGAGCGCTGCGCCGGCGCCCGAGCCCGTGATGGCGTGGCCCGCGCCCGCGGCGACCATCGCGTCACCACCTCCGCCGAGCGCCGCCGACTTCGGCGCCGAGCCGAGCTCCACGCTCGACCAGCCGGTGTTCGAGGACCAGAGCCTCGACGATCAGATGACGCTCGACCGCGCGCAGGACGACAACGACGCGCTGATCGACGTCGAGGTCGAGGTCCCGCTCGCCGGGCCGCGCACCCCGGCCCACGTCGACACGTACGACTCGGATCCCGCCGAGACCGACTTCTCGGACGTCGGCGCGCAGGGGCAGCCCGCGGCGCTCGGCGAGATGCTCGGCCGCCACGGCACCGTGCCGCCGATCGACGACCTCGACGAGCCGCCGACGCGGATCGACCTGAAGAGCGGCCCCGTGCGGCGCCCGACCGTCTCGGACGAGGACGACAGCGACGATGGCGTGTTCACGTCGGCCTCTCGGCCGGTCCCGGCCGCGCCCGACGACGGCCGCGCGGTCGATCCGATCGCACCGCCTCCGGCACCCGAGCCGGCGCGCCGCGGACCGGCGATCGTGCGCCGCACTCCGATCCAGGTGCAGCCCGTCACGCCGTCCTCGCCGCCTCCGCGCGAGGAGCGCAAGACGCCGGCCCACGGTGTCGACACCACGGCGTTCAACGAGTCGACGCGGATCCAGAGCCTCGGCGAGATCGAGGCGCAGGCCGCCGCGACACGGCAGCGCCATCAGAACAAGACCGCACCTCCGCCGATCGCCGACGATGACGACGAGTACGAGGTCGAGATCGATGCGCAGGGCGGCGGCGACGCGGCGGCGCCCGAGCCGATGCCCGACTCCGCGCTGTCCCGGCGCACCGCGCACGTCGTGCGCCGCGCGGATACCCCGACGCGTCCGCCCCCGCTGGGGCCGGGCGGCATCCCGATCATCCCCGCTGGCCTGGGCGCCGACGACGGCGGCGGCGAGGTCGCGATGGAGATGGACGTCGACGAGCCGACCGATACGGCCGAGCCGGCCGGCGAGGACGACTTCTCCGACGTCGCGGCCGCGGTCGGCGGCGCCGAGGATCCGCTCGCCGACCTGCCGGCCGCGCCGCAGCCGCTCACGCCGCGCCGCGCGTCGACTCCGGATCTCGAGCGCCAGCTCGGGAACCGGACGATCCGCCCGGGGCTGTCGGGCGCGATCAACCAGCCTCCGCCAACCCCGCGCGCGCCGCTCGAGGACGCGCTCGCGGCGCTCGACGAGGAGCCGCCGGCGCTCGAGTCGCCGGTCCCGCAGTTCGACGACGACACCACGGGGTTCGGCGCCGTGCCGTCGAACAAGTTCGCGGACGCACCGCCGACGGTGATCGACGAGCGTCCTCCGGCGCTCGCCTCCGCGGGCGACTACCAGCCGCGCGTCAAGACGCCGACGTCGGTCCCGCCGCTCGGTCAGCCCGCGCACGGTACGGCCATCGAGGCGCTCACCGGCGAGACGCTCTCGGGCACGCGCGCACCGGCTCCGGCGGCGGTGCCCCGCGCGCCGTCGCAGATCCCGCTCGAGATCGAGGAGCCCGCGCCGGATCCGGTGCTCGACGTCGAGGCCGCGGTGCGCGCCTGGCCGGCGCAGATCGAGCCGCTCGGCCCGACCGCGCTCGACGAGGATGCCGCGCAGGCGCTCCTCGTCTACGAGCGCGAGCTCGCGACGCTCGACGAGGCCGCCGCGTCGGCGGCGCTTCGCATCGAGGCCGGCCGGCTGTCGGAGCGGCTCCACGATCCGGACCGCGCACGCGCGCACTACGACGCGGCGCTGCTGGCCGATCCGCGCGCCACCGCCGCGCTGCGCGGGCTGCGGCGGATCGCGCGCGCCGCCGGCGATCTCGTCGAGGCGGTGCAGCACCTCGACGCCGAGATCGCGGTCGCCGGCGCGCTCGAGCGCCGTCCGCTCGGCCACTACCGCATCGATCTGCTGATGGCGAGCAACGAGCAGGACCTCGCGCGCGTCGCCGTCGGCGAGATCCTCGACAGCGCGCCGTCCGATGTGCGCGCGCTGCTCGCGCAGCTCGAGCTCGCGTTCCTCGACGGGCGCGCCGACGAGTTCGGCAGTGCGCTCGAGCAGCTCGGCAACGCCGTCACCGATCACGAGCTGCGCGCCGCCGTGCAGTCCGCGCGCGGCGCGCTCGCCGCACACCACAACGACGTCGCCGGTGCCGCGAGCTGGTTCTCGGCCGCCGCGGAGTCCGACCCGACCTCGCTCGCCGCGCGGATCGGCGCCGTGCGCCAGGCCGCCGGTCAGGTCGACGGTCCAGGTGCGGCGCGAGCGCTGATCGATCTCGCGGCTCAGGTCGCGTCGACCGACCCGCTGACCGCCTCGGCGGCGGCCGTGCGCGCGCAGCAGTGGCAGGGCGGGGAGCTCGGTGCGGCCGCGGCCGCGATCGCGATCGCCGGGGCGCCCCAGGATCCGCTGGTCGCCCGGCTCGCTGCCGAGACCGCCGCGGGTGGAGATCCGGGCGTCGCGGCGGGTGCCTACACGCACTGGTCCAGCATCGGCGCGTCGCCCGTCGAGCGCGCGTACGCCGCGGCGCGCGCGGCGGAGCTCGATGCCGGCCGCGCCGCCGCGCTGTGGGGCGCCGCGCTCGAGCTCGATCCCGGCGACGACTACGGCGCCGCGCAGCTGCGCACCGCGCACGTCGCGGCGGAGTCGACGCAGGCGTCGATCGATGTCGATCTCGCGGTCGCGAACAGCGATCCGGATCGCGAGCGCGCGCGCCTGCGCGCCGCGTACGGCCTGATCGCGCAGGGCGGCCTCGAGGACGCGATCACCGTGCTCCAGGACGGCTGCAAGGCGCGCCCGGGCTCGCTCGCGCTGGCCGAGGCGCTGGCCGAGGCGCTCGCCGCGGCCGGCCGGTGGAGCGACCGCGCGAAGCTCTACGCCGAGCTCGCGGCCGAACCCGGCGAGCAGCTCGACAAGGACGTCGCGCAGCTGCGCTCCGCCCTCGCGT
>JAEUJX010000397.1 GCA_016794545.1 Myxococcales bacterium | reverse complement strand
TCTCGTCGTACTCGGCGTCCGTGAATCGGAGCGAGATCGTGCGCATGCGGTCGCCCCGCGCGCGGCGAGCGAACGCGGCGTTCAGGGTGCTGTCGAGCCCGCCCGACAGGTAGCAACCGACCGTGACATCGGCGCGCAGTGTGCGCAGTGCGGTCGCACGCTCGAGCGCCGCGCGAACGGTCTCCGCGGCCTCGTCGAGCGAGCCCACGAACCCCTCGCCGGCGGCGGACGGATAGCGCGGGCGCCAGTACGCACGGTCGCGACACTCGCCGTCGGCCGTGTACACGCGGACGTGGCCGGGGCGGAGCTCCTCGATCCCGCGGAACACGGATTGCGGGGGCACGACCGTCCAGAACGTGAACGTCTCGCCGAGCCCGGCCGGATCGAGCGCGCGCGGGATGGCCGGATCGCCCGCGAAGATGGCCTTGATCTCGCTCGCGAACCACGTCGCCCCGGGCCGCCGGCATACGTAGAGGGGGCGAACACCGAGCCGATCGCGTGCGAGCACGAGAGTGCGGTCGCGGCGATTCCACAGCGCGAATGCGAACTGACCGTTGAAGCGCTCGAGCGCGCCCGGTCCCCACGCGCGGTAGGCCTGGATCACCACCTCGGTGTCGCTCGTGGTCCGGAACGTGTAGCCGAGCGCGCGCAGCTCGTTGCGGAGCTCGACGTAGTTGAACACCTCGCCGTTGTACGAGATCACCCACTCGCCAGCGTCATCCACCATCGGCTGCTGGCCCGACGCGAGATCGATGATCGACAACCGCGCATGCGCGAGGCCGCAGTGAGCGTCGCGGAAGATGCCGAGCTCGTCGGGCCCGCGATGGCGCAGCGCGGTCGCCATCGCCACGAGCGAGTCGCGCGAGGGTGGGGGCCCGTCGACTAGAACCCCGGCGATTCCACACATCTGTACTCCGGGACTTCTGTCGTCACGCGACGACAGAGAAGCAGGTTCCGCGCCACGCGTTGGGCCGGCGGTCTCCCGGCATGCGCGCAGGACGTGCGCGCGTACGCAGCGGACCTGCAGATTCTTCCGAACCGGCGTGCGCGCTCGTGGCCGAGGCGGAAGATCTTCGACGGAGGCCCGCGCCGCGCGCTCAGGCCTTGCGCCGCTCGAACACGAGCAGCTCGCCGAGCGAGTCGTGATCTCGGGTGCCGACCTGGACCATCCCGAGGCGGCGGATCACACCGAGCGAGGCGACGTGCCACGGGAACGTGGTCGCCTGCACCGCGGCGATCGTCGGGTGACCGAGCGCCCATTCGACGCAGGCGCCGACCGCCTCGGCGGCGAAGCCGCGGCAACGCGAGGACTCCTCGATCGAGTAGGCGACCTCGGCGATGCCGTCGGACGGGTGGCCGTGGAACACCACGGAGCCGACGACGCGCGGCTCGTCACGCAGGAGCACGAGCGAGTCGCCCCACAGACGGATGTCGGGCGCCGCGCGCAGCGCCTGGCGCGAGTAGGGGAAGCCGAGCGCGACGAGGTCGTCGTTCGGCCACTGGTCCGGGAACCTCGCGCCGACGATCGCCTCGGCCCTGGGCTTGTCGTGATCGAGCACGGCCTCGATCGCGTCGAGCGTGACCGGGACGAGGCGGAGCCGCGTGGTCTCGAGCGCGGGCATGGTCAGGGGCCGGTCTTCGCGAAGCCGATGACGAGGCCGAGCGAGCTCGGCCCGGCGCCGATCAGGCCGTAGCGCACGTCGACGGAGAGCAGCCAGCCCGAGATGTACTGGTCGAGCCCGACCGAGGCGACGCCGCCGGCGTACGCGCGGTACATCTGCGGCGGGATCACCTGGTTCGCGCGGAACAGCGCGCCGCCGCCCCGCAGGGTCACGTAGCGGCTCGGGCTTCTCCCCGGCCGCACGCGGATGCCGAGCATGAGGTCCATCTGGAGCGTGAGCAGCTGGTCGTTGACCCGCGCGGCCTCGGCCGCGTACATCGTGCCGAACACCGCGGACCACTTCGCCGACCAGTTGATGCGGTCGGAGCTGTCCATCGGCTGCCACGCCGCCGACCCGCCGAGCAGGTAGCCGAAGCCGAGGTTCTTCGCGTCCGCGCCCGTGCCGCTGACCGCGCCGCTGACGATCCCGAGGCTACCCGGGGGCAGGGGATCGGCGGCCGCGCCGGGACGCAGTGCCATGACGGCGACGAGCGCGAGCGCGACGCGCATGGCTAGAACTTCGAGGTGGTCGCGAGGAACGTCATCTTGTCGTTGGTGGCGCGGAGACGCCGGGACAGGGTGCGCACCCAGTTCCATAGCAGCTCGTAGGCGAGGTCGCGATCGACGAACAGCAGGTCCTCGAGGTCCTTCCGGTTCACCACGAACAGCCGGACTTTCTCGTGGGCCATCACGGTCGCCGAGCGGGGCGCGTCGTCGATCAGGGACATCTCCCCGAAGTACGCGCCGGCGCGCAGCACGGCGAGCGCCTCCTCGCCCATGCCGGGGACGATGCGACTGATGCGCACGGCGCCCTCGACGATCAGGTAGAACTTGTCGCCCGGGGAGCCCTCCGCGAAGATCGTCGCGCCGGTCTTGTACTGCTCCTCGAGACCGATATCGACGACGCGGCGCAGGTGCGTCTGGGGCAGCCCGCTGAACATGTCGATCATCGAGAGGATCTCGATCGTCGACTTGCCCTTGAGATCGAGCTGCGGCTTCTCGTCGTCGTCCGACATTTCGTGAGCCCCAGCGTCCCATAGGGCCCCCGAAAACGCAAAACAGCCCGGGGGTTACCCCCCAGGCCGTTCAAGTAACGCGTCGCGACCCGGTTCCTACTACGCCCCGACCTTGAGGACGAGGAGCAGCGAGATGATGAGCGCGTAGATGACGAGCGACTCGATGAGCGCGAGGCCGAGAATCATCGGACCGCGGATCTGACCAGCGGCGCCCGGGTTGCGGGCGATGCCGTCGAGCGCGGCCGCGGCGGCGCGGCCCTGGCCGATGCCACCGCCGAGGGCGGCGATGCCGATGCCGAGACCGGCGGCGAGCGCGATCAGGCCGTAGTTCGACGCCAGACCCTGGGTCTTGACGGCCTCGGCCTCGCCCTGGGCGAACGCGATGCCGCTCATGACGACGAGGATGAGGATCGAGGTGATGCTCGAGAAGAAGATCTTGGTGCTGCGCTTCATGACGGTTCTCCTATTGGGTCGCTATCGTTGCTTGTTGAAAAAACTGATTGAGAGGGCTCAGTGCTCCTCGTGCTCCATCGCCATGCCGATGTAGACCATCGCCAGGGTGCAGAACACGAGCGCCTGGATCAGGCAGATCAGGATGCCGAGCAGGAGGAAGGGGAGGGGGACGAGGACGGGCACGAGGGCGAAGAACGACATGACGACCTGGTGGTCGGCCATCATGTTGCCCATGAGCCGGATCGCCAGCGAGAGCGGGCGCGCGATGTGGCTGATCAGCTCGATCGGCAGCATCAGCGGGATCAGCGCGGGCGAGGGGCCGAGGAAGTGCTTGAAGTACGCGAGGCCGTGCTCCTTCACACCGTAGTAGTGCGTGAGGAAGAACACCGCGAGCGCGATGCCGACGTTGGTCTTGAGCGTGTCCGTCGGCGCGACGAAGCCGGGGATCAGCGCGAACAGGTTGTTGAACAGGATGAACAGCCAGAGCGCGCCGATCAGCGGCAGGAACTTGGGCGCGTGCTTCTCGCCCATCGCACCCTCGACCAGGCCGTAGACGCTCTCGGCCATGTACTCGAAGAAGTTGCGCAGGTTCATCTTGCGCGGCGGGACGATGCCCTTGTCCGCGCTCTTGGTGCCCTTGAAGAACGCGAGCGCGCCCCAGAGGACGAAGAGGACGACCAGCAGCGTCCCGAGGACGTGCACCAGCGTGAAGCCGGTGGGGAACATCCCCGTCAGCGTCTCGCGCCCGAGCAGCTCCTGCGCCTTGTGGTTGAGATCGCCCCACCAGGAGAAGCGGTTCAGGTAGTCAAACCATGTTCCGTGCTCACCCATGGCCGTTCTGCTCGCTCTCTGAATTCGACGGCGGCGCGGCAAGCGCGCTGTAGGCCGTCTCGATGACGATGGACAGGATGAAGATCGAGTAGCCGATGACGAACGCGATGACGTCGATCGGAAGGACGAGGACCGCGAACGCGACCGCGCCCATCAGACCGACCATCTTCGGCAGCATCAGCATCTGCGCGTTGCCGGGACGACCCGACGCGGCCTGCTCGGTCCACTTCACGACCAGGCGGCGCAGCACGTAGAAGTTCAAACAGGTCAGGCCCGAGCCGATCATGAGGCCGAGCACCACGGAGCGGTATGGCGCGACGATCAGCCCGACGATGACCGCGACCATCGCCAGCGCGTAGTTGATCCGCTCGATGCGGTGGATGCTCGGGCTAGTCACGGGCGTTCGCCTCCGCCGCGCGCTCGGCGCGCGTGACGGCCTTCAGGACGCCGCGGAAGCCCGCCGCGAGGCCAAAGCCGAGGAACAAGAACATGAGCCACGGGCCCGTGCCCGCCGACTTGTCGAGGTAGTAGCCGATGAGCAGGCCGATCACGACCGACAGGCCGAGCTCGAGACCGACGGACGACGCCGACAGCGCGTCGTACGCGCGCTTGCCCGCACGTGCCGCCTGGTCGGTTCGCTTTCCGTGACGCACGACCTCTGGATGCAGCGCGGGGGCGCCCGAATCCTGCGACATTTCGCCGCGCTGGGAGGACACGGTCTGCATCGACGGCGGCCCTGGTACCACGCTCGAAATGCAGCGTCAATCGACCATGGACGCCTTGGCGGACCATCGGCGCCGAAGGAGCCGAACTCAGAACGATCTCGTGGCGGCAGCCACGATCTGATCGATGTCCTCGTCGGAGTGGGCCAGGCTCACGAACGCGGCTTCGAACTGGCTCGGCGGCAGAAACACGCCTCGATCTCGCATGTTGCGGAAGAACGTCCCGAACCGCTTCGTATCGGAGGTCTTCGCGCTCTCGTAGTCGGTGATCGGACCCGGCGCGAAGAACAAGGTCAGCATGGACCCCACGCGGTTCACGACGTGCGGCACTCCCGCGGTCTTCGCCGCCGCCGCGAGCCCGTCGCCGAGCCGCGCGCCCAGGTGCTCGAGCCGCTCGTACGTGCCGGGCCGCCCGAGGATCTCCATCGCCTTCAGGCCGGCCGCCATCGCGAGCGGATTCCCCGACAGCGTGCCCGCCTGATAGACCGGCCCGAGCGGCGCGAGCTTCTGCATGATGTCCGCGCGCCCGCCGAACGCGGCCGCGGGCAGGCCGCCGCCGATGATCTTTCCGATCGTCGTGAGGTCGGGCTTGATGCGGTAACGCTCCTGCGCGCCGCCGTACGCGACGCGAAAGCCGGTCATCACCTCGTCGAAGATCAGCACCGTGCCGAACTTCGCGGTGATCGCGCGCAGCCCTTCGAGGTAGCCGGGCGCGGGCTCGACCAGGCCCATGTTGCCGCACACCGGCTCGATGATGATCGCCGCGATGTCGCCGCCGCTGACGAGCTTCTCGACGGCGGGCAGGTCGTTGAACGGGACGATGATCGTGTCCTTCGCCGCGCCCTCCGGCACGCCGGCCGAGCCGGGGATGCCGAGCGTCGCCGCTCCCGAGCCCGCCGCGACGAGCAGGCAGTCCGCGTGGCCGTGATAGCCGCCGTCGGCCTTGATGATCTTCGCGCGGCCGGTGAACCCGCGCGCGAGCCGGAGCGCGCTCATCGTCGCCTCGGTGCCCGACGACACCGCGCGCACCATCTCCATCGACGGCACCGCGCCGGAGAGCTTCTCGGCGAACTTCACCTCGATCTCGGTCGGCGCGCCGAACGTCGTGCCCAGGGCGAGTGCCTCCTTGATCGTGTCGAGGATCTCGCGGTGCGCGTGGCCCAGGATCAGCGGTCCCCACGAGCCGATGAGGTCGATGTACTTGTTGCCGTCGGCGTCCCAGATGTAGGCGCCGTCGCCCTGGGCGACGAACACCGGATCGGCGCCGACCGAGCGGCACGCGCGTACCGGCGAGTTCACGCCGCCGGGAATGAGCGCCTTCGCGCGCTCGAAGATCGCCTGACTGTTGTGGGTCGACATGCGCGGCGAGGGTAACCAACTTCGCCACCCGGCGCATGCTGTTACGCTAGGAGGGCGATGCAGCCGCGGACCCGGAAGCTCCTGACCATCCTGTGGGTCGTGATCATCATCGGTATGCTGGCGCCGTTCGTGTTCGCGCCGCTCGTGAACCTCGGCGCCCTCGCCAGCATCGCGTGGTTCGTGGCGATCCCGGTATCGATCATCACGTTCCGCCGCTCGGGACGCGACCAGCACCTCCAGCGCCCGGGCTGGTACCGCGCCGCCCTGATCGTCCAGCTCCTGGTCGCGGTCCTCGGCCTCGTCACGGCCGCGCACACGGTGCTCGCGAACGGTCGGATCGGGCTCGTCTCGATCGCGACGGTCCAGCTCGCCGTCGCGGTCATGACCTGGCGCGCGATCACCCGGCCCGGCCCGCGGCGCGCGATCGGCGCGGCGCTCGCCGCGGAGCTCGTCCCGTTCGTCGCGCTGATGGTCGACATCGCGCTCGATCTTCGCCTGTACGGCCTGCCCGACGGCCCGATCGTCGCTGATCTGTGGGGCGCGTTCGCGGTGGCCGCGGTGTTCCTGTCGTGGATCGGCGCGGCGCTCGTGTGCGTCGCCTCGATCCACGTGTTCGGCCCCGCGACCAACCTGCCGGGCGCGCGCGCCGTGAGCGACTAAGACTCCTCGGAGCCCTCGTCGCCGTCGGCGTCGCCCTCGTCCTCGGCGTCGCCGTCGCCCTCGCCCTCGAGATCCTCGTTCGGGATCGTGTCGCCGTCGTCGATCGCCTCGATCGGCGCGGCCTCGATCCCCGCGTCCTCGCCCGGATCGGCGAGGCGCTCGATCGCCGCCACGTGCTCGCCGTCGTCCACGCGCATCAGGCGCACGCCCTGTGTGGCGCGGCCCTGCGTGGAGATGTCGCGCACGCGCAGGCGGATCAGCTTGCCCCGGTCGGAGATCAGGATCAGGTGATCGTCATCGGTGACGATGCGGACCGCCGCGACGAGGCCGTTGCGCGCGGTCGCCTTGATCGTGATCACGCCCTTGCCGCCGCGGTTCTTGGTCGGGTAGTCGCCGACGGCCGTCCGCTTGCCGTAGCCGCGCTCGCACACGGTGATCAGCGTGGCATTGGCCTCGCGCGCGAACGTCACCATGCCGACCACGCGATCGCCCTCGCGCAGCGAGATGCCGCGCACGCCCGCGGCGCTGCGGCCCATCGGGCGGACCTTGTCCTCGGTGAACCGGACCGCGAAGCCCTTCGCGCTGGTGAGCAGCACGTCGTCGGCCTTCGTGGTGAGCGCGGCGCCGACCAGGCGGTCGCCCTCGTCGATCGTGATCGCGCGGATGCCGCTGTTGCGGACGTTCTCGAACTGCGACAGCTCGGTCTTCTTCACCGTGCCCGACTGCGTCGCGAAGAACACGCAGGTGTCGTCGCGGAACTCCTGGAACGGGAGCATCGCGACGACCTGCTCGCCGTCCTGCAGCTCGAGCACGTTGACGATCGGCCGGCCCTTCGCGGTGCGCGCGCCCTCGGGCAGCTCGAACACCTTCTTGTAGTAGACGCGGCCCTTGTCGGTGAACAAGAGCGTGTGGTCGTGCGTCGACGCCGCGAACATGTCGACGATGAAGTCGCCCTCGCTCGACGTCGCGCCGGTGATGCCGCGGCCGCCGCGGCCCTGCGCCTCGTACTCGCGGACCGGCGTGCGCTTGATGTAGCCGAGGTGCGTGCGCGTCACGACCATGTCCTCCTGGTCGATCAGCTCCTCGGTCATGATCTCGCCCTGCGCGTCGACGATCTGCGTGCGACGCTTGTCGGCGTAGTCCGCCTTGATCTGGCGCAGCTCGTCGATGATGGCACCCATCAGCTTCTTCTCGTCGGCGAGCAGGCCCTCGAGGTAGTCGGTGAGCTGCCAGAGCTCCTTGTACTCGGCCTCCAGCTTCTCGCGCTCGAGGCCGGTCAGCGCGCCGAGCCGCATGTTGAGGATCGCCTGCGCCTGGTTCGCGGTGAGCGTGACGAAGCCCTTGGCCTTCGCGGCCGCGACCTCCTCGGCCGGGCGTCCCGCGCGCTCGAGGAAGCCGTCGAGCCCGCCGAGCTGTTCGGCCATCAGCCGTTCCTTGGCGACGTCGGTGTCCTTGCTGCCGCGGATGATCGCGATCACGCGATCGATGTTCATCACGGCGAGGCCGAGGCCCTCGACGATCTCGCGCCGCGCGCGCGCCTCCTTGAGGTCGAACAGCGTGCGCCGCGTCACCACCTCGCGACGGTGATCGATGAAGACGGAGAGCGCGCGCTTGAGCGACAGCAGCACCGGGCGGCCGTCGACGATCGCGAGCATGTTCACGGAGAACGAGCTCTGGAGCGACGTGAACTTGAACAGGCTCGCGAGGACCACCTGGTCGTTCGCGTCCTTCTTGAGCTCGAACACCACGCGGATGCCGGTGCGGTCGCTCTCGTCGCGGATGTCGCTGATGCCCTCGAGCTTCTTGTCGCGCACCATCTCGGCGGTGGACTCGATCCACTTCGCCTTGTTGACCATGTACGGCAGCTCGGTGACGACGATCGCCTGCCGGTCCTTGCGGATCTCCTCGACGTGCGCGACGCCGCGCAGCGTGATCGCGCCGCGGCCGGTCTTGAACGCCGAGAGGATGCCGACGCGGCCCTGGATCACGCCGCCGGTCGGGAAGTCCGGCCCGGGGACGAGCTTCACGAGATCGTCGTCGGTGATCCGCGGGTTCTCGATCACGGCGAGCGCGCCGTCGATGATCTCGCCGAGATTGTGCGGCGGGATGTTCGTGGCCATGCCGACGGCGATGCCGGTCGCGCCGTTGATCAGGAGGTTCGGGACCTTCGTCGGGAGGACGGTCGGCTCGAGCTCCTTGTCATCGTAGTTCGGCTGCCAGTCGACCGTCTCCTTGTGGATGTCCGCGAGCAGCTCACTCGTGAGCTTGCTCATGCGGCACTCCGTGTAGCGCATGGCCGCCGGCGGGTCGCCGTCGACCGAGCCGAAGTTCCCCTGGCCGTCGACCAGCGGGTAGCGCATCGCGAAGTCCTGCGCCATGCGGACGAGCGCGTCGTAGACGCTGGCGTCGCCGTGCGGGTGGTACTTGCCAATGACGTCGCCGACCACGCGCGCGCACTTGAGGTACGGGCGCGCGTGGGTGTTGTTGAGCTCGCGCTGGGCGAACAAGATGCGCCGGTGGACTGGCTTGAGCCCGTCCCGCGCGTCCGGAAGCGCGCGCGCGACGATCACGCTCATGGCGTAGTCCATGAACGAGCTCTTCATCTCGGTTTCGATCGAGATCGGCGTGATATTCGGGGCGCTTACGTCAGACATCGGAACGGGCATTTATATAGCCCGTCCGCGGACTTAGCGGTAGGGCCCGGCGCTGTAATCCTCGTGGGCCCAGTGCGCCGCCAGCTCGATCGCGGACCCCAGTCGATCCCGGTCCAGCAGTGCCCCGTCGAACGCGATGTCGACGTCGTGCGGGCGGACCGTGCACGCCGCGGGGCGGGCGATCTCGAGGAGCTCACCCGCCCGCGGATCGATGGTCAGCGCGAGGCCGCCGGGAGGATTCGGCGGCGGCCAGGCCGCGCGCGGCAGGTCGTCCTGGATCAGCGACAGCGTCTCGCCGCCCGATCCGGTGCGATGCGCGCTCACGATCGTGCGCAAGCGCCCCGGATCTCCCGGTCCGAGCCGCCGAGCGACGCTCACGCTGACATCGACGGCGGCGCGCCGCGCGCGCAGCATCGGCTTGCCTCCGATCTCGACGCGCGGAGCGACCTCGGCGGCGAGCGCCTTCGCGATCGGCTGGAGCCGCGTGGCCCAGCGGACCGGGCGCGAGGCGATGAGCAGCGTCGCCAGCAGCATGTCGCCCATCCGCTCCGGAGACGTCTCCGCATCGCGGCGCTCGGCGCGGACCTGGTCGTGGGCGATCTCGTGCCGCCACTGGCCATCGCGGAGGAGGAGCGCCGTCGCGCGCTGCGCTTGCGTCTGGGACATGTAGCGCGAGGCCAGGAGCGCGGCGCGCGACGTGCCGTCGAGCCAGATCGTCGCGAGCGCGAGGTCGTTGGTCTCGATCAGGAAGCTGTCGTCGAAGGAGGGCGCGCGGGGGCCCCCCGCGTTCGCGTGGCGATCCGCCCACTGGAGCTCGAGCACGAAGCCATCGGTCGACGGCAGCGCGACCGCGATGGCGGCGTGCGGGCGCATCGCGAGGGTCGCGCGGTAGTGCGCGCCCTCGTACACGATGGTCGCATCGACCTTCTCCGCCGTCGCGTCGATGCGCTCGGTCTCGAACCGCTCCGCGATCGCGGCCCGAAGCAGCGCGCTCACGTGACTAGTATGGCCGAAAATTCCGGGCCGAAACTGAAAACGCCCGCCGTGTCTCCTCGGCGGGCGGTTCGGTCGACGTGCTGGCGGTTACTTGACGCCGCCCGCGGCGCCGCCGACGAGCTGGAACTCGACGCGGCGGTTCTTCGAGCGCGCGGTCGTCAGCTTGCCGCCCTTGAGGCCGGCCGGGTCGACGACGGGCTGGCTCTCACCGAAGCCCTTCGCGCTGATGCGCGCCTCCTCGATGCCCTTCTTGACGAAGTACGCGCGGACGCTCTCGGCGCGCGCCTGCGACAGCTCGAGGTTGTCGGCGAACTTGCCGCCCTTCTTGATGCGCTGGTCGTCCGTGTGGCCCTGGATCTCGATCTTGAGGTCCGGGAACTCCTTCAGGACGGCCACGGCCTGGTCGAGCACCTTGTTCGACGTCGGCAGCAGCGCGTCGCTGTTGACGCGGAAGTTGATGCCCTGGATGGCGCCCGTGAACTTCTTGATCTTCGCCGGGATCTCGTCCGGGCAGCCGTCCTCGTCCTGGTAGCCGTTCTTGGTCTCGGGCTGATCGACGCACTTGTCGGACGCGTCGAGCACGCCGTCACCGTCGTTGTCCGGATCCGGGCAGCCGTCGTCGTCCTGGAAGTTGTCCTTGTCCTCGGGCTCGAGCGGGCACTTGTCGGTGTTGTCGACGATGCCGTCCTTGTCGTTGTCGGACTCGGGGCAGCCGTCGTCGTCCTGGAAGCCGTCCTTGTCCTCGGCGTCCGTCGGGCACTTGTCGTTCGCGTCGAGGATGCCGTCCGCGTCGTTGTCGGGCTCGGGGCAGCCGTCGTCGTCCTGGTACGCGTCCTTGTCCTCGGGATCGGTCGGGCACTGGTCAGCCGCGCCGCGGATGCCGTCGTGATCCGGGTCGTCGTCCTTCGGCGGCTCTTCCTTCTCGACGACCGTCGTGGAGCGACCGAAGTCGAAGTAGAACGAGGCGAGCGCCTCGAAGTCCGTCGCGACCTTCGAGGTGTCCTCGGAGGGCGGATCGTCGTTCTTCGTCGAGGGCACGATCAGGAGGCGCGCGTCGGCGCGCAGACCCCAGTTCGAGCCGAGGCGGAACTTCGCGCCCGCGCCGAAGTAGAACGCCGAGTCGGTGTCCTCCTCGATGTTGATGCGGCGCTGTCCCACGAAGTTCATGTTCGAGGTCGACACGACGCTGAACGCGCCGCCGCCGGCGAACACGAACGGGATGACCTTGTTCGCCGGGTCAGAGGCGAGGAACTGCGCGACGAGGTGCGCGCGGTAGGTCAGCTCCGTCAGCGAGAACTCGGCCTCGCGGGCGACCGTCGGGATCACACCGAACTCGCCCTCGACACCGATGATGTCGGTGAAGAACACGCCGACGCGGACGCCGAACAGGAGCGAGTTGCGCGAGCTGTTGCGCGGGTCACCGTCGAACTGCTGGTCGTTGACGCCGAGCTCGTTGTTCTTGTTGAACACGTGGACACCAGCCATGCCGCCGACCTCGACGTTGGCCTGCGCCACCGAGGTCGTCGCCAGTGTTCCTAGGGACAGGGCTACAACTGCAGTCGATGGAGACAAACGCTTCATACTGATGTCCTAACAATCCCTAGAACGGCGATCTAGCGATCGCGCCAGGTAATTGCGCCACTTCTATAAGGTTTGATCTCGGCACATGGTAAGTCCCCCTCCGGATGCCCAACCGGTTAGGCTCGGAGAGCTCCCCGTACCTGCGACAGCACCGGGACAACCCGGTCGACTGGTGGCCCTGGGGCGAGGAGGCGTTCGCCGAGGCGAGGCGCCTCGATCGGCCCGTGTTCGTGTCGATCGGGTACGCCGCGTGCCACTGGTGCCACGTCATGGCGCACGAGAGCTTCGAGCACGCCGACACCGCGCGGCTCATGAACGAGCTGTTCGTCAACGTGAAGGTCGACCGCGAGGAGCGGCCCGACGTCGACGCGGTGTTCATGAACGCGATCATGGTCATGGGCGAGGGCGGCGGCTGGCCGCTGTCGGCGTTCTGCCTCCCCGACGGGCGGCCGTACTTCCTCGGCACGTACTTCCCGCGCGAGCCCAGGTTCGGGCGGCCGAGCTTTCGCGATCTGCTCGGCGCGATGGCCGACGCGTACCGCACGAAGCGCGCGGACGCGGAGGACAACGCGCTCGCGCTCGTCGACGGCCTCGCGCGCGTCGACGCGCACTACCGGCGCGGCGCGCACGGCGCCGATCCGCGCGGGCTCACCGCGTCGCTCCTGATCGGCGCGGGCAAGCAGATCGCGGAGCGCACGGATCCGGTGCACGGCGGCATGGGCGGCAAGCCGAAGTTCCCGTCGACGTCGACCCACGACCTGCTCGGGCGCGCGGGGCGCCTGCCGTTCGGCGAGGCGGCGCACGCGGCCTTCGAGCGCTGGGCGAAGGGGATGGCCGAGGGCGGCCTCTACGACCACCTCGGCGGCGGCTTCGCGCGGTACTCCGTCGACGAGAAGTGGCTGGTCCCGCACTTCGAGAAGATGCTCTACGACCAGGCCCAGCTGCTCGGCATCTACGCGGACACCGTCGCGCTCGGCGGTCCGTTCGCCGCGCGCGCGGCGGAGGTGATCACCGAGACCGTCGCCTTCCTGGGGCGCGAGCTGTCGGATCCGGCCGGCGGGCTGTGGTCCTCGCTCGACGCCGACAGCGAGGGCGA
>JAEUJX010000107.1 GCA_016794545.1 Myxococcales bacterium | reverse complement strand
ACGGAACCCGACGCGGGCGGCTACCAGCAGCTGTAGTCGTACACCTCGCGCGCGTCCGGGGAGACGACCTCGGCGAGGTTGCCGCCGCGATCGTAGCGGTAGTCCACGCGAGCACCGCCGGCCTCGCGGCGGATGAGGCGGTCGCCCTCGTAGGTGAAGCGGTCGTCGCTGACGCCGTCGTCGAAGCTCACCAGGCGGCCGGCGTCATCGAGCTCGGCGGTCGCGTGACTGCCGTCCGTCCCGGTGCGCTCGAGGTGGTTGCCGGTGCGGCTCCACTGGTAGTCGACACGAGCGGACCCGGCGCCGGTGGCGAGCAGGCCGAGCTCGGCGTGCGGCCGGTACATGTGCGCCCAGCTGTCGGCGAAGAACGCGAACGTCGCGCGGTCGTACGTCGCCACCAGCGCGTTACCGGAGCCGAGCTTCTGGACCTGGGTCGCGTCCCACTTCCAGCTCCGCAAGACCAGGCGCGGCAGCTCCGCACTCTCGACGATGCCGATCACCTGCTCGCTCCCGTCATAGCTCCAGACGGTGTTCCGCTCCTCGGTGTAGTCGCCGAAGCTGTTCCAGACCTGGCACCTCGCCAACGCGATCCGGCCGGCGCTCGTGTAGGTGAACGAGCAGTTGTCGACCCACGAGTCGGTCGCCGCGACGCACGGCCCGGGCAGGGCGCGCGGTTCGTCGAGATCGGGACATACGCCCTCGATGCACGCGCCGTCGCTGCACCCGCCGAGCACGCTCCCGGTGAGCGCGATGATCGCCGCGGCTCTCATCTACAGAGCCCCCCAGCAGCTGTAGTCGAACACCTCGAGGGGGCGAACGTCGTCGGGGCCGGCGAGGCCGGTCGCGATGATCTCGATGAGGTTCCCGCCGCCATCGTAGACGTACCGGTACTCGAAGCCGTTCTCGTACTGCCCCGCGAGGCGATCGCCCTCGTATTCGAAGCGCTGGGTCGGCGGATCCGTCGAGAGGAGCCGCCCGGCAGCGTCGAGCGAGTACCGGATGTTCGGACCGGCCCCGCCGCTGCGAACGAGCGCGGATCCATCGCGCGTCCACGCGTAGGTGCTGGGCCCGAGCTTGGTCATCCCAAGGTCGGCCCGGAGGACCACGCGATCGACGAGCCTGCCCGGATAGAACGCGAACAGCGCGCGATCGTATTGCTTGTGCAGCGTGTTCGCGGGCTGCTCGACGACGTCGATCGTGGTCGCGCCGAACGTCCAGGTGCGCTTGTCGGTCTCGTCGTCGATCTGATCGATCGAGGTGATCGCGCCGGATGCGTCGTAGTGGTACTGGGCCACGGCGTCGTCCTCGGCGTCGTCGAGCTCGTCGACGCCGTAGTAGTAGTGGCAAGCGCTGCGCGCGAGCCGCTGCGCTCCGTCGTAGGTGAACGTGCAGTGCTGCGCGTATCCGATGCCCGCGGCCCTGCAGGGACCCGGAAACGCGCGCGTCTCCGTGGGGTCGCCGGCGCAGACGCCGAAGATGCAGTCGCTGGCCTTGCCCTCGTCGGTGCAGCTACTGGACGAAAGGACGAGCAACCCGAGCACGACCACGGAGCGCATCCTTCGAACCTACGGCGCCCACGCGCGGTGCGGAAGTCTTCGATTACCGTCGGACGGCTGGCGCGCGTGTCGCGATCGCGGCGTGCGTGCCTGCGCTTGCCGGGTCATGCCGGCAGCGTGACCTTGAAGGTCGTTTCTCCGTCGGCGCTCGCGAGGTCGACGGTGCCGCCGTGGTCGAGCACGATCTCGCGGACGAACGCGAGGCCGAGGCCCGTGCCCTTCTCGCGCGTCGTGTAGAACGGCTCGAACAGCTTGCCGCTGGTCTCCGGCGGGATCTCCTTGCCGCGGTTCCACACCGAGATCGTGACGCCGTCGTCGGTCCTCGTCGCCGACAGCTTCACCGCGTCCACGCCGGTGTGCTCGGCGGCGGCGGCGGCCTGCACCGCGTTCTTCGCGAGGTTCAAGAGCGCGCGGCGCAGCTGGGCGCGGTCCGCGCGCACGTGCTCGAACGCCGGCGGCGTGACCGCGATCGTGATCGCATCGGAGCTCGCGAGCTCGGCGACCTCCTCGAGCAGCGGCGCGACCTCGACGGCGGCGAGCTCCGGGCGCGGCCGCCGCGCGAACTCGAGGAACTCGTTGACGACGCGCTCCAGGTAGCCGAGCTCCTTGCGGATGCGGTCGACGTGCGGTCGGCGCTCGTCGCCCTCGGGCAGCTCGTCCTGGAGGATGCCGGCGAACAGCGCCATGCCGGCGAGCGGGTTCCTGACCTCGTGCGCGATGCCGGCGAGCATCTGCTGCATGCGCGCGTCGCGCTCGGCGAGCTGGACGCGCATGCGGTCCATGGTCTCGCCGAGCAGGCCGAGCTCGTCGCGCGAGCGGACTCGGACGGGCTCGCGCAGCTCGCCCTGGCCGATGCGCTCGGCGGCGACGGCGAGCCGGCGGATGTTGCGGGTGATGAGCAAGGTCGCGATCACCGCGGCGAGCACGCTGACCGCGGCGAGCCCGGCCCCCCAGAGCAGCAGGCGCGATCGCAGATCGGCGAGGCGGGAGAAGTACGACGCCGGCGCCTGCGCGCCGATCGCGAGCACGATCTCGCTCGCCGGATCGGACTCGGCGCGCATCGGCGCGTAGCCGGCCTTGTACGTGATGCCGTCGGTGCCGTCGAACGTCACGCTCGAGGCGGTCACGCCCTTGTCGAACACGCGCGAGAGCTCGGTGCGATCGAGCTCGGCGCGGTAGTAGTGCGTGCCGATCGCGACGCCAGCGTCGGTATCCGCGCGCGAGTTGAACTCGCGGTCGAACACGTAGAGCCGCGCGCCGGTCGCGGAGGCGAACGCCTGGAGCCGGGTGACGTAGCCCTGGTACGTCGGCTCCCCCTCGTCGCCGGGCTGGAGCCCGGCGAGGTACTTGCCGCGCAGCTGGCTCGCGGCCGAGGCGGCGATCGCCTGGAGGCGCCGGCCGAGCTCCTCGTCGAGGTCGTGGCGGCGGACCTGGTACGCGACGAACGCGAACAGGGTGAACAGCGCGACGACCGGGAGCACCAGCGCGACGAGCAGCTTGACGAGGATCGTCGCGCGGAGGCGCACCGGTAGAGGGTACGCCGAAAATGCGAAGCGCCGCCCGGCAGGAGTGCCGCGCGGCGCGTTGCAGCCGGTCGCCCGAGATCAGCGCTTGCTGAACTGGAAGCGAGCGCGGGCGGCCTTCTGGCCGTACTTCTTGCGCTCCTTCTTGCGCGGGTCGCGGGTGACGTACCCGGCGGCCTTCAGCTTGGGACGGAGCTCGCTGTCGATCTTCATCAGCGCGCGCGTGATGCCGTGGCGGATCGCGCCGGCCTGCGAGCTGATGCCGCCGCCGCGGACGGTGGCGTCGACGTTGTACTGGCTGAGGAGGTTGACCTCCTCGAGGCCCTGGCGGATGACCATGCGCGCGGTCGGGCGCGAGAAGTAGTCCTCGTCGCTGCGCGCGTTGATCGTGATCTTGCCGTCGCCGGCAGTGAGCCAGACGCGCGCGATGGCGGTCTTGCGGCGGCCCGTAGCGTAGGTCTTCTGCGTCGACATCAGTTCCTCGTGCTCGTGAGGGTGCCGGAGACGGTCAGCACGCGCGGGCTCTGCGCCTTGTGGTCGTGATCCGCGGTCTTGTAGATCTTGAGCTTCTTCAGGATGCGGCGGCCGAGCGGGCCCTTGGGGAGCATGCCCCACACGGCCTCGCGGATCGCGCGCTCGGGGTCCGTCGCGAGGACGTCCTTCGCGAGGCGCTGCTTGATGCCGCCGGGGAACAGCGTGTGGTGCGTGTACAGCTTCTTGTCCGGCTTGTTGCCGGTGAGCTTCACGCCGCCTGCGTTCGTGACGATCACGAAGTCGCCCATGTCGACGTTGGGGGTGTACGTGGCCTTGTGCTTGCCGCGGAGGACCAGGGCGATGCGCGACGCGAGGCGGCCGAGCGTGTGCCCGGTCGCGTCGATCACGAACCACTCGCGCTGTGCCTCGCCGGCCTCTTTGGTGAGCCAGGAGCTCTTTTGCGTCGTCATCATGTGGGCGTTCTCGGAAGGGTGGATCGTCTACAAGGTTGCGAAACACCTGTCAAGCCGGGCTTTCGCGCGAGTTGCCGACGATACCGTCGAAACCACCGGGCTGCAAATTCGTTCAGTGTCACAGCACCGTGATACGACTCGGGTTGTGAGAGTCGGTTTCATCCTCAAGCCCGACAAGACCGAGGCGGGCGCCCTGCTGGAAGACCTCGTGCCGTGGCTCCGCGGCGAGGGCCATGTGCCCGTGGTTACCAGCGAAGATCAGATCGCCCCTGCGGGGGCCGAGGTCGTCCCGGAGCTCGAGATGGGCAACTCGGTCGATCTCGCGGTCGCGCTCGGCGGTGATGGCACGATGTTGCGTGCCTCGCGCCTCGTGGCGGAGCGCGCCCGGCCGGTGCTCGGCGTCAACCTCGGCCAGCTCGGGTTTCTGGCCGGCTTCGCGCCCTCCGAGGCCAAGGCCGCCCTGGCGCTCGCGCTGGCCGGCAAGCTGCCGCTCGCCAAGCGCATGCGGCTCGCCGTGACGTTCACGCGTGCCGGCGCCGAGCCGATCGTCAAGTACGCGCTGAACGATGCGGTCCTCCATCAAGGCGCCATGGCACGCCTCGTCGAGATCGACGCGTTCGTCGACGGCGAGTTCGTCGCGTCGTACCGCGCCGACGGTCTCATCATCTCCACGCCGACCGGCTCCACCGCCTACAACATGGCGGCGGGCGGACCGATCGTCGTGCCCGGCACCGCCAAGCCCGGCGTGCAGGCGATGATGCTCACGCCGATCTGCGCCCACGCGCTGACCAACCGCCCGCTCGTGATCGGTGCCGAGTCCACGATCCGGCTGCAGCTTGGCGCCGACGTGCGCGGCGTCCTGATCACCGTCGATGCCCAGTGGGGCCACAGCTTCCTCGCGGGCGATGTCGTGGAGATGACGGCGGCGGCCTCTCCACTGGTCATGTACGCCGCGGACAAGAGCTTCTTCGATGTCATGCGCGAGAAGCTGCACTGGGGCGCGCGCAGCGACCGCTCGTTCGACGGCCCGCCCCGCAGGAAGTGAGACCGCCATGCTGCGTCACCTTCGCGTCACCAACTTCGCGATCCTGTCCGATGTCGAGATCGAGCTCGGTCCCGGCATGAACGTTCTCACCGGCGAGACCGGTGCGGGCAAGTCGCTGATCGTCGAGGCGGTCAACCTCCTGCGCGGCGGCCGCGCGTCCGCGGACATCCCGCGCAGCGGCGCCGACGAGGCCGTCGTCGAGGCGATCGTCGAGGTCCCCGACGACCTGCGCGTGCAGGTCGCGGCCGTCCTCGAAGGCGCGGGCCTTCCTCTCGCCTCGGATGACGCCGATGGCGAGGTGTTCATTCGCCGTGTCATCCAGCGCGGCGGCCGCAGCCGCACGTACGTCAACGGCGCGCTCACCACCGCGCAGCGTTTGGCCGAGCTCGGGGCGTTGCTCATCGATCTCTCCGGGCAGCACCAGCACCAGGGTCTCGTCGATCCGGGGCGCCACCGCGAGATCCTGGACTCCTTCGCGGAGGCGGAGGCCCAGGTCGAGGCGATGACCGCCGCATGGACCGAGCTCGACCGCTGCGCGAAGGAGCTCGCCGCCCTCGGTGGCGACGAGCGCGAGCGCGAAGCGCGGGTCGACTACCTGCGGTTCCAGCTCGAGGAGCTCGACGGCGCGGCGCTCCAGGCCGGCGAGGATCAGTCGATCGAGCTCGAGCGCGTGCGGCTCGCCTCCGTCGATCTCCTCCAGGGCGCCGCCCGCGGGGCCGAGGACCTCCTCTACGGCAGCGACGACAGCGCCCGCGATCGCGTCGCGGCCGCGGCGCGCGAGGTCGAGCGCGGCCTCAAGACCGATCCGGCTCTGGAGCCCGTCGCCAAGCAGCTCGCCGAGATCGAGACGCTGATCGACGACGCCGCCGATCAGCTCCGCACGTACGCCGACAAGCTCGAAGGCGATCCCGAGCGCCTCGCGTTCCTCGACGAGCGCCTCGCTCTGATCCGCCGCCTCTCGCGCAAGCACGGCTGCAGCCTCGAGCAGCTGATCGTCCGCGCGACCGATCTGCGCACGGAGCTCGATGCGCTGACCGGCCGCGACGCGCGGCTGGCGGATCTCACCGCCGCGCGCACGCGCGCCGAGTCTGCGGCGGTCGCCGCCGCCGCGGCGCTCACCACCGCGCGCAAGAAGGCCGCGCGCCGCCTGGAGAAGGAGGTCGGCGCCGCGCTCGCCGAGCTCGGCATGGGTTCGGCTCGCCTGACCGTCGTCGTCGAGGCACGCGCGCTCGGTCCCACGGGCGCGGATCGGATCGAGCTGATGCTCGCGTCCAACAAGGGCGAGGACACGCGGCCGCTGACCAAGGTCGCTTCGGGCGGCGAGCTGTCGCGCATCATGCTCGCGCTGAAGCTGTCGCTGCGCCGCGCGGACGAGGTCGCGACCTACGTGTTCGACGAGGTCGACACCGGCATCGGTGGCGCGACCGCGATGGTCGTGGCGTCGCAGATCCGCGCGGTCGCCTCTCCGGAGACCGGCCGTCAGGTCCTGTGCGTGACGCACCTGCCGCAGATCGCGGCGTACGCCGACCACCATTTCCACGTCGAGAAGTCCGAGATCGCGGGCCGCACCGAGACCCACGTGCGCAAGCTCTCTGCCGCCGCGCGCAAGGACGAGCTCGCGCGCATGCTCGGCGGTCACGCCACGTCGAAGGCGAAGGCGCACGCCGCCGAGCTGCTCGCCGAGGCCGCGCGGTCCGCGACGGCGTACTCGGCGCGCGACCGCTCCGCGCAGAGCTCGAGCCGTCGGTTCGCGCGCGAGTGACCCTCCCGATCGCGCCCCGCGCGCCGGGTCTCGCTCTGGCTCGCCTCGCTCGCACGCCGGGTAGACCGCGAGCACGCGCGCCGGGTCTCGCTCTGGCTCGCCTCGCTCACACGCCGGGTACACCGCGAGCACGCGCGTTGGTGGTCGCGCGCGCACGGGGCAGGCACCCAGGGGCGCCTCTGGCCGGCCGGCGCGCAGCTTGCGTCCGCGGCTCACGTAACCTATAAAGTTCCATGAAACCATGCGGACGCATCTCCATCGTTATCGCCTCGCGGTGCCGGTTCTCTTCGCGGCCGCGTGTGCGTCGAGTCCGGCCCGGCCCGAGCAAGCTGGGGCGGGCAGCAACATGACCGCACAGCACGGGAAGCACGGGCAGGGGCAGCATGGGCATCACGGGCATCACGGGCATCACGGGCACGGTGGGAATCATCGGTTCGAGAATGCGGAGCAGTGGGCCCAGACGTTCGATGATCCGGCGCGGGACGAGTGGCAGAAGCCCGACGAGGTGATCCGGGCGATGCAGCTCGGGCCGGCGATGACGGTGGCGGATGTGGGCGCGGGGACGGGGTACTTCAGCGTGCGGCTCGCGCGGGCGGTGCCGCAGGGGCAGGTAATCGCGACGGACATCGAGCCCGACATGGTGGCGTACCTGGGGGAGCGGGCGAAGAAGGAGGGGTTGGCGAACCTGCGCGCGGTGAAGGCGAGCGCGGCGGCGTCGGGGCTGGCGGCGCAGAGCGTGGACGCGGTCCTGATCGTGGATGTGTGGCACCACATCGAGGATCGGGTGGCGTACGCGCGGGACCTGGCGGCGGCGCTCCGGCCGGGTGGGCGCGTGGTGATCGTGGACTTCCGGCTCGATGCGACGAAGGGGCCGCCGCCGGAGATGCGGCTGCCGCCGGAGAAGATCATCGCGGATCTGACGGCGGCGGGGCTGGTCGCGAAGGTGTCGGCGGTCGCGTTGCCGGAGCAGTACATCATCGAGGCAACGCGCGCGCGGTGAGCTGGCAGGCAACGCGCGCGCGATGAGCTGCTAGGCTCCCCGCGTGGGGCGCGTGCTTCTGTTTCACGAGACCGACCGGGGCGTCGGCGGCAAGGCGGCGGATCGGGAGCACGTCATCCGCTGCCCGAAGTGCGGCTGGCGGCCGGGCAAGGACGACCGGTGGATGTGCGCGTGCTCGCACGTGTGGAACACGTTCGACACGCGCGGCGTGTGCCCGGAGTGCGACGCGGCGTGGAAGGACACCCAGTGCCTGCGGTGCCACCAGTGGTCGCTGCACGAAGCCTGGTACGACACCGACACGCGGGACTGACCTTCGGTGATGCGCGGGGCATGGTGACTCGCATCGCGAGAGTTCATGCCGAGCCGGCGATCGATCCCGACAAGCACGAGCAGTTCCGGCAGTGGATGGGAGACCAGCCCGGGTTCCCGAGCGGATATCACCTGCGCGATCCGAAGACCGGGGCGTGCCCGAAGACCGGGGCGTGCTGTCGATCAGCTCTGGACCGATCGGGAGTCGATGCTCGCGTTGAAGGACCGCGTGTTCCCCGGGGGCCCGCTCGGTCTCAAGCCCGACAGCGTCGAGGTCCTCGAGGTCGCGCACGTGTCCGGTCCGCACGCGCTACGCGGCTACTGACCGGTACCGCCGTACTGGACGGAGGCGGAGGCGCGGAGCGAGCCCACGTCGGGGGCCGTGACGTAGATGGCGCCCGCGACGAGGCCGGTGGCCGTCGGCTGGAAGGCGACGGCGTACGTGCACGTCGCGGATGGGGCGAGCGTCGTGCCGTGGCAGGTGTCCTGCTGGAGCACGAAGGAGGTGCCGAAGAACTGCGTGTCGGTGGTGAGCGGGCCGATCGAAAAGGCCTGCGTGTTGGTGAGCGTGAACGTGCGCGGCGCGCTCGTCGAACCGATCGCGGTGTTCGGGAACAGGTACTGCCACTCGTCCATCAGGATCGTCGCGCCGTAGCCCGCGACGGTCGAGGTCGCGATGCCGCCGGGCGTGCCGGAGACCGAGAGGTTCGCGAAGTCGCCGCCGCTGCCGAGCGGCGCCGTGCCGGTCGGGGCATAGACGAGGGTGATCGTGCAGGTACCGAGGCTCGGGACGGACTGCCCCGCGCAGGTGTCGGACTGGATCGAGAACCTGCCGGCGGCGAGCGCGACGGCCAGCGGCCCGGTGGTGGCGGTGCCGGTGTTCGTGACGGTCACCGGGATCGGCGCGGAGGTCTGGCCAACCGCGCGGCCGCGGAAGTCGATGCGATCGACGAGGGAGAGCACGTTCTTCTGGAGGCCGGTGCCGTGGATGGAACCGGTCGCGGTGCCGCCCGGCGTCGCGCTCACCGCGAGCTGCGCGTCGATCGCTCCGATGACCGAGGGGACGAGGCGAAGCCGGACCTCGCAGGTGCCGCTGGGAGCGAGCGTGGTGCACGACGTGCTTTCGATCATGAAGTCGGTGCTGCCCGAGAGCGAGGCCGTGATCGTCCCGGTCTGCACGCCGGCGTTCGCGATCGTGACGGCGTAGTGCGCCTGCTCGTCGATCGCGATCGTGTGGCCGCCCGCCGGCGCCACCGCCTGGATCGCGAGACCGGCCGGCGCGGCGTCGGTCGCGTCGAACGGCGGCGTGACCAGCGCGTCGGGCACCTCGCCTCCGCTGCCGCCACCGCAGGCAGCGTAGCCGAGGATCGCCGAGGCGGTCACGAGGGGAACCACTCTCGTCATCCGCTGATCTCACACCATGCCGCGGTTCGACCAACCGGAATTCGCCGGCAAACGCCGATCTGCGCGTCCGCTCGGCGCGATCAGGTCCCGAACGGCACGGTGAGGTCGAACAGGAAGCTGCGATCGAACGATGCCGGCGGCGTGGCGGTGTCGCACGGGCCGCCGCACGCCGGAGGCGCGTTGGCGTCATCGGTGCGTGGCGCGATCGTGATGCGCAGGCCGGCGGTGATGCCGGAGTGGCGCGAGCGACCGAGGTAGACGAACGTGGCGCCGATGCCGAGGGCGAGATCGGGCCGGGTCAGCGTGCCGCCGGCATCCCACCGCAGGTGCTCGACGCCGAGGCCGGCCTCGCCCCAGAAGTCGAGGCCACCGTCGTTCTCGCTGAACCGCGACAGCGTGTAGCGCGCGGCGACGCCGACGCGGTGCGCGACACCCGAGCCGTCGCCGAGGCCGGCGAGCTCGGAGGAGCGCGCGGCGCCGAGCGGACCGTCGGGGACGGCGGGCACGCGCGCGGTGACGCCGAACACGTCGTAGGACGCGAACGCGAGCCAGCGATCGCGGCGCACGCCGGCGTCGAGGTGGAACGGGATCGCCGTCCCGCTCGAGTCGCCGTTGATGGTGAAGCTGCCGAACCGAACGCCGGCGGCGACGAAGAGGCGGAGCTGCGTCCAGCGCGAGCGCCGGGGCTCGTAGGGCGGGTGCTCGTACGCGGGCGTCGCGATCGACGAGGTCGACTCGGTCGGCGGATCATCGAGCAGCGGATCGTCGACCGCGAGCGGCGGCGGGCGACGCGCCTTCGCGATCGGGTCGGTCGGTTCGTAGCTCTCGGCATCCGCGCGCGAGCACGGCGCCATGAACGCGAGGATCGCGAGGGCGATCGCGGCGACGGGCGTGGGCGAGATCAGGCGCGGACGCGTCATGAGCATGGTGACCACCGACACGGAGAGGCCGGCGCGCGCGACGGGTTGCGCGCGGGACCCGGGGAATGGACAGGGCGCGCGACGAGGCCGGGGCGAGAGAGGGGAACGCCGGCACCTCGTCGACGCGCTCTTGTCGATCCGGACGGAGGCCGCCCATGAGGAGTCGCAGCGGGAGCGTGCGGGCCGCCGCCGCGAGGCGCGGCGCGGGGTTACCCCGGGAAGCGGCCAGCGGCGCTCGCGGCCG
>JAEUJX010000091.1 GCA_016794545.1 Myxococcales bacterium | reverse complement strand
GGGGCACGCTGACCTCGGCGCGCCGCGCATCGACGTGGACGAGCACGGCGCCGCGCGCGAGCAGCTGTTCGAGCGTGCGGCGCTTGTCGGGCGCGCTCGCGTCGTCGTCGTCGCCGAGCGAGCCGATGCCCGGGACCTCGGACGACGGCTTGCCGACCAGCGCGGCGAACTCGTCCTCGGCCATGAGGCCCGCCTCGACCGCGTCGCGCAGGATGCCCTCGGGGCGATCGCCGGCGGCCGCGGTGACCCGCTCGACCGTGCGCTCGCAGCGCGCCGCGTGGCGCAGCACGGCGCCGTGCGCCGCGAGCGCGCTGTGATCGCCCGCGCGCCAGCGCGTGAGCGCGCGCTCGACGTCGGCGAGCGACGTCGAGACGCGGTGCTCGATCAGCGCGGTGACGACCGCCTGGAGGCGGGCGAGGGTCTTCGGGTCACGCTCGAGCATCGCCCCTCACGTAGTACGACCTCCCGCCGGACTCAAGTCCCATCACCATGTTCGATCAGATCCGAAAGCATCGCCACGACGCGCTCCGGCACCGGCGCTGCGACGAACCGCGCCAGGTCGACGACCGCGCACACCACCGTGCCCTCGGCGCTCAGCACGCGGGGAACCTGTGGGGTAGCAGCCCGATAGATGCGGTAGCGAAACGTGATCGACTTCCCACCCATGCGCGAGATCGAGAGCTCGATCTCCGCGGTGTCGCCGAAGCGCAGCGGCGCGGTGAAATTGCACTCCGCCTTCACCGCGGGAAACCCGATCCGATCCTTGTCGAGCAGATCCACGTAGGCGTGCGGCCCCATGCGGGCGCGCCACAGCTCCTCGAACGCGACGTGAAACAGGTGAAAGAACCGCGGGTAGTAGACGATGCCCGCGTGGTCGACGTCCGCGAACCGGACCGGCGTGGCGTACGTGAACGTCACGCCACGGGCTCCAGCACGAGCTTGACGCCGCATGCCGCGGGCACGCCGGGGCAGGGCGGGGCGAGCTTCTCGAGCTCGATCGCGACGCGCGCCCGCGGGTAGAGCTCCTGGATCTTCGCGCCGATCGCTCCCGCGAGCGCCTCGAGCAGCTTGTACGTCGACCGGGTGCCGATCGACACGCAGATCTCGCTGACCTTCCAGTAGTCGACGGTGTCGGCGATCTTGTCGCTGGCGGCGGCGGCGGCGAGCGGCAGCTCCAGCGTCAGGTTGACGCGAAACCGGCGCGTCCCGCGGCGCTCGGCCGCGGTGTAGCCGTGGTTGCCCTCGAACTCGAGACCGCGGACAAAGACGCTGTCGGTCACGCGGGCACCCTACTACAATCGAGGGATGCGTACGTCGGTGGTGCTCCTGCTCGCGGGGTGCGCCACGACGTCATCGACACCCGAGCCCGTGCTCTCGAACGCGGTGCCCGGGACGGGCACGGCGAGCGGCGCGCTGTTCGTGATCCGCGCGGAGTCGCTGGGCCCGATCACGCCCTCGACGATGGCGACCGAGGACGCGATCCAGGAGCTGGTCGGCGCGCGGTATACGGTGAAGAAGGTCGATGGCGATCAGATCGACGTGTACCTCGGGGACGAGCTGCTGTTCTACGTGATCGCGACGGACGGGAACGCGCTGTTCAACGTCCACTGCCCGAGCAGCAGGATCGCGATCGAGGAGCACCCCGACTGGATCATCGGCGCGCCGCTGACGAACGCCGCACCGCTCGACGGCTGCGAGTGCTGGGGCCCGCACCCGATGTGCTTCGCGGCGGGCGATCACGTCGCGGTCGGCTTCGACGTGCCGTGCCGGGGCGAGGCCGACTTCGACACGCCCGGCGAGCGCAAGGCGCTGATCGGCGTGCCGATCCAGCGCGCGGTCTGGAACCCGCGACCGTTCGGCGAGGCGAACGGCGGTTCCTCGCCGCCCACGGCGAAGTCGATCCTGACGCCGCCCTGATCAGCCGTCGCCGAGCTCGGAGGCCGACGCTTCGGCGCCCTTCAGCTTGGTCAGCTTCTTCTTGATCATCGTCCGCTTCAGCGGGCCGACGAAGTCGACGAGCAGCTTGCCCGTCAGGTGGTCGTACTCGTGGAGCAGGCAGCGGGCGAGCAGCGCGCTCCCCTCGAGCTCGAACCAGTTGCCGGCGAGGTCCTGCGCGCGGACCTTGGCGCGCATCGGGCGCTTCACCTTGATGTAGATGTCGGGGAACGACAGGCAGCCTTCCTCGCTGTCCTGCTGCTCCTCGCTGGTCTCGACGACCTCGGGGTTACAGAACGCGACCGGCGGATCGGTCTTCGCGCGGCCCGCGAGCTCCGGCTCCACGATGAACATCCGTCGGTTGTCGCCGAGCTGCAGCGCCGCGATCCCCAGGCCGTTCTCGGCGTACATCGAGTCGACGAGATCCTGGTACAGGGCGCGGACATCGGCGTCGAACCTCTCGATCGCGACCGAGGGTTGCCGGAGACGGTCGTCGGGCCAGACCACGACGGGACGAACAGCCATAGCCCTCGCACCTTAGCACGATTGACAACGTGCGCCGTCGGGGACATACAGGCCCATCCCATGCCAAACCCCGCGATAACCCGGTACTCCGAGGCCCGGTTGCCGACGGAGCACGGCGAGTTTCGGGTCGTCGTCTATCGAACGGGTGAGGACGTGACGGCGGGTGGCACCGCGCTCGGGCTCGGCAAGGAAGAGCACGTCGCGATGGTGCTCGGAGATGTTCGGGGCGACGCCGTGCTCGCGCGCGTGCACTCGTCGTGCTTCACCGGCGAGGTGCTCGGCTCGCTGCGCTGCGACTGCCGCGCGCAGCTCGATGCCGCGCTCGCCCGCATCGGCCAGGAAGGCCGGGGCGTGCTCGTCTACCTCGTGCAGGAAGGGCGCGGCATCGGCCTCGGCAACAAGGTCGCCGCGTATCAGCTACAGGACGACGGCAAGGACACCGTCGAAGCGAACGTGGCGCTCGGGTTCGAGGCCGACCTCCGGTCCTACGATCTCGCGGCGGGGATCCTGCACGACCTCGGCGTCACCAGCGTCCGGCTGATGACGAACAACCCCGACAAGATCTCGGGCCTCGAGCGCGCGGGCATGACGGTCGCGGCCAAGGAGTCCCACTGGGTCGGCGCGACCGAGCACTCCGAGAGCTACCTGTCGACGAAGAAGGCGAAGCTCGGACACATCTGAGGCCTCGGCCCATTTCCCAGGAGCGACGACGATGAACGAAGCCAGCATCAAGGAAGCCCTCGGCAAGGTCACCGACCCTCTGCTCGGCCACGACATCGTCAGCTACCGCGTGCTGCGGAACGTCGAGGTGCAGGGCGACGACGTGCTCGTGCGGCTCGATATCCCGACCCACGCGTATCCGCTCGCGCAGCGCAAGGAGCTGCAGGCCCGGATCACGAAGGCGCTCGAGGCGGTGGGCGCGAAGCGCGTCACCGTGATCGCCGACGTGAACACGGCGCACCTTCCGGCTCCGAGCGACAAGGCGACGCTGAAGGGGCCGAAGAACGTGATCGCGGTCGCCGCGGGTAAGGGCGGCGTCGGCAAGTCGACGGTCGCCGTCAACCTCGCGCTCGCGCTCGCCAAGCACGGCGCGAAGGTCGGCCTGCTCGACGCCGACGTGTTCGGCCCGTCGATCCCGACGATGCTGGGCACGCCGGAGACGCCGGCGACGGCGAGCAAGGACTCGAAGATCATCCCGGCGCTCCACCAGGGCCTGAAGGTCATCTCGGTCGGGTTCTTCGTCGACAAGGACGAGGCGGTCGTGTGGCGCGGGCCGATGGTGCACCGCCTGCTCCAGCAGTTCCTCGGCGACGTCGAGTGGGGCGAGCTCGATTACCTCGTGTGCGATCTGCCGCCCGGCACCGGCGACGTCCAGCTCTCGCTGTCGCAGCTCATCCCGATCGCGGGCGCGGTGATGGTCACCACGCCGCAGGAGGTCTCGATCGTCGATGTCGTGAAGGGCATCGCGATGTTCGAGAAGGTCGAGATCCCGATCCTCGGGATCATCGAGAACATGAGCTACTACAAGTGTCCGGCGTGCGGACACACCGACGAGATCTTCAGCCACGGCGGCGGCAAGCGCCTGGCGCAGGAGGTCGGGACCGAGTTCTTCGGCGAGATTCCGATCGACACGCGCATCCGTTTCGGCGGCGATGCGGGCGTCCCGATCGTCGCGTCGAGCCCCGACAGCGAGCACACGGCGCGCTTCATGGACATCGCGACGAAGACCGCGATGAAGATCGCGAGCAGCGTGCTGTCGAAGCCCAAGCGCTCGCCGCGGCTCGCCGTCATCAAGTAGCGCCCTGTAGGTGCCACAGCTTTCCGGGTGAGAGAGAGGTGAGTGTCACATGACGCGGCGCCCATTCTCTGAGACGATCGGGATCCACGTGGGACCGCTGGGTGGTGGTCCCGAGGGAGCTCATGAAGCGCATCATCGCCGCCGTGCTCGCACTGACCGTCCCGAGCTGCTCGTTCGTGTTGACGACCGGCCCGGGGGCGGTCGGCAACCCGCCGGTCGCTTATCCCGAGTGCACCGAGTCGATGACCTGGCCGATCGTCGACGGCATCTTCGCCGCCTCGATGATCCTCTCGGGCATCGGCATCCTCGGCTCGACGCGCGACGAGTCCGATACCACCGAGGACGGCGGCACCGCAGGCGCGATCTCGGCGGTGCTGATGGCCGGCGCGTTCGCCGCGGGCGCGTACGTCGGCTACTCGCGCGTCTCGAGCTGCAAGGAGAAGCGCGAGCAGTTCCTGACGGCCAACCCCGGCGGTATGCGGGGTGGCTACGGCGGCGGCTACAACCCGCAGGAGCCCCCCGTCGGCACGCAGGGCGGCTTCTGCACGCCGCAGAACCAGTGCGGCGTCGGCCTCGTGTGCGCGGGCATGCCCGATCGCACGAACCGCTGCATGCTCGCGCAGCCGGCCGCGCCCGCCGGTCCGGCCGTCGGGACGAACGGCGGCCCGTGCACCCCGCAGCTGACGTGCAACCAGGGCTTCGTGTGCGCCGGCATGCCGGACCGCACGAACAAGTGCATGCCGCTCCAGCCCACCGCGCCCGCCGCGCCGGCCGTCGGGACGTCCGGCGGCGCGTGCACCGCGCAGCTGACCTGTAACCCGGGCCTCGTGTGCGCCGGTCAGGCCGACAAGACCAACAAGTGCATGCCCGAGCCGACGCCCGGCACGCACGGCGGCCTGTGCATGACCGGCAACACCTGCAACCAGGGCTTCGTCTGCGCGGGCATGCCCGACCGCTCGAACCGCTGTCTGCCCGCCCAGCGCTGACGTCCGGCGCCGCCCGTCCGTCCCCTCCCAGGTTAGGGACCAGATGCAATGCGTTTGCGCGTTGGATCCGGAGGATCGGCGAATGGACCCGGTCTACGGCGACTTCGCGCGAGATTCGAATCTCGCCGCGAGGCCTGTCCGGCGGGTCGCTAGTTGACGGACTCGGAGCAGGGAGCCAGCTCGCAGAGCAAGTGGCTGACGTGTCCGAGCGTGCGCTGGATGCGGACCATCGGGTCGCACGCCTCGAGCAGCTCCTGCCGGACGTCGGCGTCCATGATCAGGGCGGCGGCGACGGCGTCGGCGCAGGCGCCCGGGGAGTCGAACGCGCGGGCGAGCTCGCGGAGCTGGGAGCCGCCTTCCTCGATGACCTCGGCGAGGCGGTCGCAGAGCGTGACGAGCTTGTGGTGGTGGTCGCGGGCGTCGGTCGGATCGCAGTCGGCGTCGCACAGCTCGCGCGCCTCGACCAGGCGGTACTGGCGATCGGCCGGGAGCTCGCGGGCGAGCTCGACGCGGGCGACGCCGCGGAGCAGCAGGGCGAAGCGCCCGTCGGGCAGCTCCTCGGAGCAGATGATCTTGCCGACGCCGAACCGCTCGTACACCGGCGGACGGCCGTAGTAGGTGGACTCGTAGCCCGGACGCAGGCGCGCGACGCCCATCAGCTGATGGCCGGCGAGACAGTCGCGCGTGAGCTCGCGGTAGCGCGGCTCGAACACGTGGAGCGGGAGCAGACCGCCGGGCAAGAGCACGCAGTTGGGGAGCGGGAAGATCGGCAGCGAAGACAGCGCGGTCGGGTCGAAGGCTGTCTCGCGCATGGTCCGCATCACGCTCCGCTCCAGGTTATCCGAAGATATCGAGGCAGGATCCGGTCATCGCATCGGGCGCGCCGAACGGCGGCGGCGAGGCGAGGAACAACGCGGCACGTGCGATGTCATCGGGGCTCATATCGGGTGCGGCTCCAGGCAGGCCCTCGCGGAGCATCGCCGTATCCACACTGCCGGGACAGATCGCATTCACCGAGACCTTAGCAGCGCGTAGCTCCTCGGCAAGGGCGCGGGTCAGGCCCACGACGCCATGCTTTGCCGCGCAGTACGCGGCCAGGAGCGGTGTTCCCTCGCGCCCCGCGCGCGACGAGATGTTGATCACGCGGCCGCCCCGGGCCGCGAGATCGGTCAGGAAGGCCCGCGTGACCTTGAACGTCCCGTCGAGGTTCACCGCGATGATCCGCGACCACTCGGCGTCGCTGATCGCGGCCG
>JAEUJX010000126.1 GCA_016794545.1 Myxococcales bacterium | reverse complement strand
CGGTGCCGGTCACGATCGAGAACACGGCGCGCGGCTGCGGCGAGGCCGCGGCGGGGCTCGAGCGCGCGACGCGCGGCGTGCGCCCGCCGGAGGAGTCGATCCTCGGCCCGATGCGCGCGCTGTGCATCGAGGATGCGTGGCCGACCGTCGCGATCGATTGCTTCGCGACGATGACCCCCGACGACCTCGGCAGGTGCGCCGGCCTGGTCGCCGCGAAGCCCCGCGAAGCGCTGTTCGCGCGGATCGCCGGGGTCGATCACGACCGCGCGGCGCTCGCGATCGTGGTCGCGCGGCTCGCGAACGTGAAGGTCGGCATCGCCGAGTGCGACGGCTTCGTCACGGCGGTGTCGCGCGCGATGTCGTGCGAGGGCCTCTCGCTCGAGCAGCGCCACGGCCTCGGCAGCGAGACCATCGACTTCTGGTCGCTGAACACGAGCCGCCTGCCGCCCGACGCGGTCGCGAAGATGGGGCGCGCGTGCGGCGAGTCCCTGGCCGCGCTGCAGACGCAGGTCGCGGCGGTCGGCTGCATGTGATACCGCTGCGCGCATGCGCACGGTCGTCCTCGCGGTGGGTGTCCTGGCTGTCGTCGCGTGCAAGGGCAAGAACGATCAGAAGCCCGAGCGCCTCGAGACCGCCGGCTCGGCGGCGCCGGCCGCGGACCTCAGCGAGGCCGACTACGCGAAGCTCCTGATCGCCGAGCTCGAGAAGCACCCGGCGATCGCGGCTGGCAGCGGCAGCGGCAGCGCCGCGCCGTACACGTTCGACGCGGCGAAGTCCCTGGTCACCGATGGGAACGCGCAGATCTCGACGACGAACCTGTACGCGGAGTACCTGAAGACGCCGCCGGCCGAGCGCGCCACGGCGATCGCGCGCGTGGCCGCCTCGTTCTCCGGTTCGCACGACGAGAGCGCCGACAAGCTCGAGACCGTGCGCGGCCAGCTGCTGCCCGCCGTGCGCGCGGGCATGTACTTCGACTACGCGCTGCAGATGAAGGCGACCGACGAGCCGCCGAAGGACTCGGCGGTGTTCGTGCCGATCGGCGAGGTCACGGGCGCGGGGATCGCGGTCGACCGCGAGGCGTCCATGATGATCGCGACCCGGAAGCAGCTCGAGACCTGGGGCGTGACGCTCGAGCAGGCGATGGAGATCGCGACGAAGAACCTCGCCGCGAAGGGCGTCCCGTTCCGCGAGGTCCAGCCCGGGCTGTGGACGAGCCCCGCGCACGACAACTACGACTCGTCGCGCATCTTCCTGTTCGAGGAGATCGCGAAGCTGAAGCTGAGAGGCACCGTCGTCGCCGTGATCCCGAACCGCGACACGCTGTACCTGGCGAGCGCCGACGACGGGAAGGCGCTGCTCGCGATGGCCGACCTCGCCGACAAGGCGTCCGAGGAGCCGCGCCCGATCCACACGGTGCCGCTCTGCCTGACGGCGCGGACCTGGAAGGACTGCGAGCCGGGGCCGACGCCCGAGGTGAAGCGGCGGATGCACGCGCTGGCGACGACCGGCCGCCAGTCGCTCTACGCGGAGCAGAAGGAGCCGCTCCAGGAGCGGCTCGGCGACGACGTGTTCGTCGCGAGCTACACGGTGGTCCAGACCCGGGACGGGACGCAGGTCGCGAGCTACGCGACGTGGACCAAGACGGTGCCGACCCTGATGCCGCACGCCGACTTCATCGGCTTCATCGAGCTCGAAGGCACCGAGCCCGACCTGAAGCCGAACATGATCGGCATGGTGCCGTGGGACAGAGTCATGAAACTGCTGGGCGCGCGGCTCCGCCCGGACGGCCGGAGCCCACCGCGCTGGTCGACCGGGGACTACTTCCCGACGAAGGCGGAGCTCGCCAGCCTGAAGCCGACGCTGGATCCCTTCGAGTAACAGCTGGATGGCGCCCGTGGACGGCGCGCGAAAGATCGGCCATCCTCCGCGCATCAATTTCGCCTCGCAAGCTCGGCGAACAATCGGAGGTTCTGGTCATGGCTGACGTGTTCATTTACGACGCTCTTCGCACGCCGCGCGGTCGCGGCAAGGCCGGCAAGGGCGGGCTCGCCAATCACCACCCGCAGGAGCTGCTCGCGCAGACCCTGAACCACATGGCCGAGCGCAGCAAGCTCGACAAGAATCTCGTCGACGACCTCGCGGTCGGCTGCGTCACGCAGGTGAAGGAGCAGGGCGCGTGCATCGCGCGCGTCGCGCTGATCGCCGCGCAGTGGCCCGAGGATGTCACCGGCTACACGATCAACCGGTTCTGCGGCTCCGGCCTCGAGGCCGTGAACTCGATCGCCGCGAAGATCGGCGCCGGGTTCTCCGACAGCGGTATCGGCGGCGGCGTCGAGTCGATGTCGCGCGTCGCGATGGGCTCGGACGGCGCGATGCTCGACGGCCTCAACGAGAAGCTGCGCAAGCGGCTGTACCTGGTGCCGCAGGGCATCTCGGCGGACCTGATCGCGACGCGCGAGGGCTTCACGCGCGCCGACGTCGACAAGTTCGCGCTCGCGTCGCAGCAGAAGGCGGCGCGCGCAGTCGAGGAGAAGCGGTTCGCGAAGTCGCTGTTCGCGGTGAAGAACGACGACGGCTCGGTCGCGCTCGAGCGCGACGAGCACCCCCGCGCGGACACCACGCTCGAGGGCCTCGGTGGCCTGCAGCCGGCGTTCGCCCAGATGGGTGCGACGCCGATGGGCCCCAACGGCGAGACGCTCGACCAGCTCGCGCTCCAGCGCTACCCCGACACCAAGCAGATCGAGCACGTCCACAGCGGCGGCAACTCGTCCGGCATCGTCGACGGCGCCGCCGTCGTGCTGATGGGATCGGCGGAGTGGGGCAAGAAGGCGGGGCTCACGCCCCGCGCGCGCATCCGCTCGATGGCGACCGCCGGCGCGGAGCCGGTGATCATGCTGACGGCGCCGGCGCCGGCGTCGCAGAAGGCGCTGAAGCGCGCCGGCATGTCCGTCAAGGACATCGACCTGTGGGAGATCAACGAGGCGTTCGCCGTGGTGCCGATGCAGACGGCGCGCGCGCTCGGCATCGACCTCGATAGGGTCAACGTCAATGGCGGCGCCATCGCGCTCGGCCACCCGCTCGGCGCGACCGGCGCGATCCTCCTCGGGACCGCGCTCGACGAGCTCGAGCGCGCGAACAAGTCCACCGCGCTGATCACGCTGTGCATCGGCGGCGGTATGGGCATCGCGACGGTCATCGAGCGCGTGTGATACTCACGGGATCGTGCACCGCACGGTCCCGCTGGCGCTCTGCGCGCTGATCGCGTGCGAGGCACCTGCGCCCCCACCGGAGGCGCCACCCCCGCGGTGGGTGTATCCACCGCCTCCGCCGGCGTGGCCGCTCGGCGACGTCATGGGGCACATCGGTCGCAGCCAGGCGCCACAGCCCGCGCTGCCGGCGGGGCTGACAGGCGACGTGACGTTCCCCCTCCGGTTGCCGACGCCGTGGGCGGTGCCTGGACCGGGACCCGCGCGCGCCGCGATCTACGGCACGCTCGGCGAGCGGCCCGCGGTCGAGCTCGTCGATATCGACGCGGGCCGCGTGCTGTGGCGCGATCCGACCGCGTGCGACGGGCCGATCGTCGGCGTCACCGAGCAGGCGATCGTCTGCGCGGCCGCGGCCGGCACGCGCGGCGTGTCGCTCGACGGCAAGGTCGCGTGGCGCAGCGAGCTGCCGTACATCGCGCTGACCGACGACCGCGTCGTCACCGCCGATGCGGGCGTGTCGATCATCCTCGATGCCGGCACCGGCGACGAGATCGCGCGGATCGACCTGCCGGCCGGCATGTCCCCCGAGTCGATCATCGCGAGCTGCGGCGACGCGGGGCGCGAGCTGTTCTCGTTCGGGGGCGACGGCCGGCTCGTGCGCGTGATCGAGGGAGCGAAGGGCGTCGCGGCGGCGTGGGCGACGCCGATCGGGTCCGTCGGTTCCATCGAGGCGTGCGATGGAGACGCGATCGTCGTCGAGAGCGGCGGCACGCTCCTCGCGCTCGAGCGCGCGACCGGCAAGGTCACCGGGCGGATCGACGGCGTGCGCGGCTGGTGGGAGGCGCGCGGTGCGCCGGATCGGCTCGAGGTCTCGACGGCCGCCGGGGTGGCGAGCTGGCCGCGCTCGCTGGTCGGCCCGCCGTCGCCGATCGCGCTGCCCGCGCTCGGCGAGCTGCTCGCGAAGCGCGGCGATGCGCGGCTCGTGCGCGCGACGCCGCTGACCGCGGTGGTGCTCGATCGCGCCGGCGTGCGCGCGTACCTCCCGCTCGCGTCCGAGGGCGCGGTGCTCGGCGACACGGCGATCATCGCCTCGCGCTGGAACGGCTCGCCGGCCGAGACGGTGCGCCGCGTCGGTCTCCCGCCGCGCTACACGCGCGTCTTGCGGCTGCCCGCCCGGACGCCGGGCGTCGCGGTTCCGGCGGAGCTGCGCGACCTGCCGGATCCGAAACCGCTCGACGTCGGCGCGGCGATCGCCTTGCCCGACACCGGCAAGCACACCGTCGGCGCGGTCATCGTCGATCCCGTGGAGCCCGCGGTGCTCTACACCGTGCCGCTCGAGCAGCAGCCCAGCGAGACGTCGGGCGCCGGCCTCGCGGCGGTCGACCTGCGCACCCGCGCGTGGAAGTGGCAGCGCACCGACGGATGTGGAGCCGGGCAGCCGATCGCCATCGCGGTCGCGCGCGAGGTCGTGGTGTGCGGAGCGCGCGGCAACCGGCCGGGCACGGCGACGGTGCGCGCGACCTCCCGCGACGGCACGCCCGCCTGGGAGTGGGAGGGCGACAGCCTCGATGCCGTGCAGGCCCGCGGCGATGCGGTGATCGTCCACGCCGCCGATCGCGCGTACGTGCTCGACGCGAAGACGGGCCGCGTCCGCGCCTGGCTCGCGTCCGACGACGGTGCGATCGTGCGCGCGACCGCGGTGGTCGCCGGCGATCGCACGCTGATCGTCGCCGCGGAGCGCGGCCGGCTCACCGCGCGCGTGCTCGACCTCGACATGCTGCCGCTGTGGTCGCTCGCGATCGACGGCGTCGTGCGGGCGATCTCGCCGTCGCAGGACGGCGTGCTGGTGGAGCTCGAGGATGGAGACGCGCTGCGGATCGCGGCGCTCACCGGCGAGGCGGCGGCGCTGCCCGGGCTCGGCCTCACGTGGCGCGCGTCCGGCGAGCTCGTCACCGGCGCGGTGAAGGGAGGCCCGATCCCGGCGCCGCTCCCGCCGGACCCGGCGAAGCCGCCGCTGCGCGTGCTCTCGCCGATCTACGGCCGCCCGCCGCCGAAGGAGCCCGGCTCGCCGCCGATGTCGGTGCCCATCGTGCCTCCGCCGCCGCTCGGGTACAGCTGGCAGCTGACGGTGTACGAGCTCGGCGGCGGGCTACGCGCGCGCAACGACTACGCGATCGAGTGGCCGGCGATCCTGCCGCTCGCGCGCGGACCGGCCGGCAGCCCGCTCGTGGTCGCCCACGGCCGCGGTCTGCTCTCGGTGCTCGTGCTCGATCCGCGGAGCGGTGATCCGTTGCGACGCGTCGCGCTACCCGAGGACGCGCCGGGCGGTGTGGTGTTCGCGACGATCGTCGACGGCACGCCGGTCGCCGGTGCTGTCCTCGCTTCACCGCTGCGGATCGTGCTGTTTTGACAGCGATCCTCGCGACGGCGGTGAGGCCCACTGCTATACGATCGTGACATGGCACTTCCGCTCCGCGCTGCGCTCCGTTCCGCAGGTCGCTTCATGGTCAAGAACCCCACCACCATGCTGAGCATGGCGCGCCATGCGCTGGGGATGCGGATCGCGGTGCCTCTCGATGCGCTGCGCTGGTTCATCGCGAACACGCCGCCCTCGAAGAAGGCGCCGCAGGACGTGACCATCTCGCCGCGGCCGCCGGCGATCGGCGTCGGCGCGACCGTGGATCTGATGGGCACCACCGTGCGCGCGGGCGCGTCGATCCGCGTCGAGCGCATCGAGGTCAGCGACACGCAGTTCAAGGTCACGCTGCGGATCAGCGACGTCACCATGAAGGTGCTCGGCGAGTCGTTCACGCCGGTCGCGGGCCTGATCAAGAGCGGCGCGCTCGACCTGTCGAAGCCGGGCAACCTCGCCAAGTTCATGCCGAAGCGCCCGCCGGTGCTCGTCGAGGCGCACGACGACATCATCGTGCTCGACCTCATGCAGAACCCGAAGTTCGCCGAGAACGATCGCGTCCGCGGCATCCTCGGCACGCTGACGCCGGTCGTGAACGTGTCGGGCCTCTCCACCGAGGGCGACCTGCTGATCCTCCAGCTGCGCGCGTCGCCGTTCGGTCTGCCGCGCGCGCTCAACGCCGCACGCGCGCTCGCCGCGGGCTGAATACGGTCGGCCGCGGCGGCGTTTTGTCATGATGACCCGCACGCTCGTCCTCCTCGCGCTCGCCGTCGCGGCGTGCCAGGGCAAGCGCGGCGAGGACCCACCGCCGGCGGGCGAGGGCAGCGGTACGGCCGCGGTCACCGGCGATGCGCCGCGCGCCGACGCGATGATCCTGCCGCCCGAGGACGCGCCGAAGAAGCCGGACGAGGTCGAGCCGCCGGATCCGGGCAAGGTGATCGCGGAGCTCGGCGCGTTCTCGGCGTGGCAGGCGGTGATCGATCGCGCGCGGTACCTCGGTCGCCGCGGCGAGCGCGGCGTGGTGTACGGCCGGCTCGGCCCGGTGATCATGGTGCCCGGCCCGATGGCCGCGGCTCCCGATGCGGGCGTGAAGCCGCCGCTCGTCGCATCGCCGTACCACTGGCTGGTCGACGATACGGAGGGCAACGGCACGCTCGGCATCCGCGTCCAGATCCCCGACGCGAAGAAGGCCGACGTCAAGGAGGGCGATCGCCTCGCGCTCGACGGTGCGTGGCTGCTCGACGACGCGAAGAAGTGGTACTGGAAGGCCGACACGGTGCAGCCAATCCCACCGCCGTCGCCGAGCGACCTCAAGGATCCACCGGCCCCGGTGCCCTCGCACGCGATCGCCAGCGGCGAGCTTCCGTCGGGCGCGCGCACGATCAGCCTCGCGCGCGACGGCGACGCGGTCTACTTCCAGGTCGTGGGCCCGCCGCCCGCGAACGAGGGCGACGGCTGGCAGGTGGCCGACGAGCTCGGCAATCCCACCGTCGCGCTACTCAACCTGCCCGGCGAGCGCGCGAGCTACGGCGGCCTCGACATGCGCCAGCCCGACGAGCGGTGGGTGCTGAAGCGCGGACAGACCTACTGGGTGCGGATCGGCAAGATCCGCAAGCGCGCGCCCGACAAGCCGTGGCTGATCAACGCGCGCACGGCTCCGGTGCGCGTGATGTGACAGCGCACCGCTTCGGTGACCTGATCGTCGTGCTGCCGAGAGGTCAGCGCGTGCGCGGATCGTAGGTCTCGTGCGAGACCTCGCGATACGCGCCGCGCGCGAAGCGATAGGTCGTGTCGGCGATCGTGCAGCAACCGAGGAACCACGCCGTCGTGAGGTCGGCGGGGCGGCCGCGGCGCGGGCTCACCGTCCAGTAGCCCCACTTGCCGGCGATCTCGCCCGCGCGCCGGGCCGGCGACGTCGACAGGTAGACGTCATACACGCAGCCGCCGGTGCCGCAGCTGTCGGGCTGCGCGTCGAAGCGCTCCGGTGTGCCGTCACCGTCGAGGTCCGGCGCCGGGACGTCGCGCTCGGTGCTCGCGCGGAGCGGCACGAGCGCGACGGGCGGCGGCGGTTCGGCGATCGTCACGGTGCGGGGCGGATCGGTCGTCACGGTGATGGTGATCGGCGGCGGCTCGTGCGCTGCACCGGGCGGCCGGAGTGCCGCGACGAGCCCGACCCCGGCCGCGACGACCACGAGGGGCAGGGCCGTGAGCGTGGAGGCGAGCCGGGGCACCAGGCGCTGAACGCACGACCCGGCGCGGTTGTTCCAGGACCGCGAAACCTTGGGTGGAGAGTTGTCGCCGGGCCACGACAATGAAGCACGAAGCTTTGCAGACCTCGCCGTGAGGCCGCGCGTCGGAGAGGGCCCAGGAGGAACTCTCGATGATGCGCAAGACCCTGTCGTCCCTGCTGCTGTGTAGCTCCCTGCTCGTGCCGGCCTGTAGCAAGAAGGCGGATCGCGGCGCGGCCCACGAGAACACCGCGGCGCCCTACATCTCCGACAAGGCCGCCAGGGACACGGGTGGAGCCACGGCTGCGATGGGCGCGGGCTCGGGAGCGCCGGGCGGCTACGCATCGGCCGCGCCCACGGAGGCGATCCGGGGCGACCAGCTGGGCGGCGAGGGCTACATCGACCACGGCAAGAACCCGTGGGTCGAGGCGGCGAAGGACCGCCTGTCGACGTTCGCCGCGGACGTCGACACCGCGTCGTACTCGCTCGCGCGGCGCAAGCTCACCGAGGGCAACCTGCCGGTGCCGGCGGGCGTGCGCGTCGAGGAGTTCGTCAACTACTTCCGCTACAGCTTCCCGCAGCCGGGCAACGACTCGCCGTTCGCGGTGATCATGGACGCCGCCCCGTCGCCGCTGGCTCCGGGCCGCCACATCGTGCGCGTCGGCGTCGCGACGAAGGCGAAGACGGCGCAGGAGCGCAAGCCGGCGAACCTCGTGTTCCTCGTCGACGTCTCGGGCTCGATGTCGTCCGGCGACAAGCTCGACATGCTGCGGCAGTCCCTGAAGACGCTCGTCGCGAACCTCACCGACAAGGACACGGTGTCGCTCGTGACGTACGCGGGCTCGACGCGCGTCGTGCTCGAGCCGACGAGCGACAAGTCGCGCATCACCGAGGCGCTCGACGAGCTGCGCGCCGGCGGATCGACGGCGATGGGCTCGGGGCTCGACCTCGCGTACAAGCAGGCGATGCAGGGCCTGCGGCCCGGCGCGATCTCCCGCGTGATCGTGCTGTCGGACGGCGACGCCAACGTCGGCGCGCACACGCACGAGGAGATCCTGAAGATCATCGCGGGCCGTGCGAAGGAGGGCGTGACGCTGACGACCGTCGGCTTCGGTCAGGGCAACTACAAGGACGCGCTGATGGAGCAGCTCGCGGACAAGGGCAACGGCAACAGCTTCTACATCGACTCGCTCGACGAGGCGACCAAAGTCTTCCAGACCGACCTGACGGCGACGCTCGAGGTCGTCGCGAAGGATGCGAAGTTCCAGGTCGACTTCGATCCGGCGATGGTCTCGCGCTACCGCCTCGTCGGTTACGAGAACCGCGACATCGCGGACAACGACTTCCGCAACGACAAGGTCGACGCCGGCGAGATCGGCGCGGGCCATCAGGTCACCGCGCTCTACGAGGTCGAGCTGACGCCGCAGGGCAAGCAGAGCAAGGCGCCGCTCGGCGGCGTTCGAATCCGGCACAAGGCGCCGAATGCCGAGACGGCGACCGAGGCCGCGTTCCCGATGGTCGGCGGTCCCGCCGAGTCGTTCGCGAATTCGTCGAGCGACTTCCGGTTCGCGTTCGCGACGGCGGCGTTCGCCGACGTGCTGCGCGGCGGTCAGGACGCCGAGCACTGGAACCTGGCCGACATCCGCGACATGGCGAAGGCGGCGGCGGGCGACAGCGAGGAGCGCCGTGAGCTTGTCTCACTGATCGAGAAGGCGATGACACTCAAGGGGCGTCAGGCGTCTCGCTGAGTCTTGGGCTAAGGTCTGGGCAGTGCGAGCTGCCCTGGTCCTGCTGTTGACGTCGGCCGTCGCGCACGCCGCTCCACCCGAGCCGGCCGGTCCGCACCCGCGGATGTTGCTCGACGCGCCGACGAAGGCGGCGTTCCGGGCGATGGCGAAGCTCGAGCGGGGGCCCGTCGTCGGCGCCGTGAACCTGTGCAACGAGGCGCGCACCACCGACGAGCACGACCACGCCGTGTACATGGGCTCGGCGTGGTCGCGGGTGCTCCAGGCGTGCCTCGTCGCGTGGGCCGCCACCGAAAAGCCGGAGCACGCGAAGACGGCCATCCGCTTCTTCGACGCCTTGCTCGACGACCTCGACAAGATCGGCGACAAGCAGGGCGGGGACAAGGCGGCGATCCGCGACTCGGGCTACGCGATCCGGAACCTCGGGCCGTACACCGCGCTCGCGTACGACTGGCTCCACGACAAGCTCACGCCGACGCAGCGGCTGAAGGCGCGCGAGCGCTGGGCCGCGTGGCTCGACTGGTACACCGAGAAGGGCTATCGCGCGCGGGTGCCGGGCTCGAACTACCAGTCGGGCTTCCTCGCCGCGGCCACGCTGATCGCGATCGCCCAGGGCGGCGAGGCCGCGGAGGAGAACGGCCCGAAGCGCTGGGCGTTCGTCGCCGACGAGCTGTGGGGCAAGGACATGGCCGCCGCGCTCGCCGCCGGCGGCATCCTCGACGGCGGCGACTGGCCCGAGGGCTGGCAGTACGGCCCCCTCGCGGTCGCGCACTACGCACTCGCGGCGCGGATCGCGAGGTCCGCCGGCATCGAGGTCAAGGGCATCGACGCGTGGCTCGGCGCGGTGCTTCGCCGCCACGTGCACGGCATGTCCCCGGGCGATCGCGTGTACGCCGCGCAGGACACCGAGGACGAGCAGCCGAACCTCGCGCCGCACGTGCTGACGCTCGACGCGGTCGCGCTCGGCGAGGCGAGCCCCGAGGACCGCGCGTGGGCGAAGGGCGAGCTCAACCGGCTCGGGCTCGTCGACAAGGACTTCCTGCTCTACGACGCGCTCGCGGCGGCGGCGCCCGGCAAGCCGGCGATCCCGCCGCGCGAGACCTGGCCGACGTGGTACGCGACGCCGGCGACGCAGACGGTGTTCGCGCGCACGCGGTGGGACGCCAGGGCGGTGTGGCTGGTCGCCGAGTGCAACCACGCGCTCGACGTCGATCATCGCCAGCCGAAGGCGGGCAACTTCGTGCTGTCCCGCGGCAAGGACGACGCGATCGTCGATCCGTCGCCGTACGGCTCGGTGTCGACGCTCACGAGCAACGCGCCGACCGTCGCGTCGGCGCACCTGCCGAAGGACTACATCCCGAGCCAGGGCGCGTGGGGCGAGAAGGTCGGATGGGACTGGGCCCAGCAGACGCGGTCCGGCATCGTCGCGCTGCGCTGCGACTACTCGGATGCGTACAAGTTCCAGGAGCGCAGGAGCGACGTGCCCGATGCGATCCGCGATCTGGTGCTGGTCCCCTCGACGCCCGGCACCGACGCCGTGCTGCTCGTCGTCGACCGCGCCTCGACCGACGCGGACACGCGGCCGATGAACCTGCGGTTCCGCGTCGCCGGCGGCCTGTCGATCGATCCGAAGGCCGGCCGCGCGGAGAAGCAGGTCGGCTCGACCAAGCTCGCGATCGCGACCGTCGCGAAGAGCGGCGGCCGTGGTCCCGCGATCGGCCGCACCGGCCTGAAGGACTGCTTCAAGGACACGGGAGCGAAGGGGCGCTGCGACGCCGCGCGGTTCGACGCGACCGACTTCCGCATCGAGATCCCCGGGCCCGAACCGCGCGCGGTGCACGCGATCGCGGTCACCGATCCGGCCCACTCGGCCACCGCCACGGCGATCGGCGGCGACGGCTGGGCCGGCGTGCAGATCGGCGGCGTGCGCGACGCCGCCGTGGTGTGGCCCCTCGCGCTCGGTGCGGCCTTTCGCTACCAGGCAAAGCCCGGCACGCACGTCGTGCTCGATGCCCCGGCAAGCTCCGGCATCACGGCGAAGCGGACCGGCGAGGCCTGCGACGTCGAGGTCGCGAGCGGCGGCTCGATCGACGCGCGTCCCGCCGTGGTGAGCCTCGACGCGTCGTGCGCGGTCACCGTCGACGCCGAGGGAGCCGTCGCGGCGTCGGGCCCGCACCAATCGGCTCCGCCGCCGGCGAAGACGCGCTCCCCGCGCTCCGGCTGCTGCGGCGCGCAGGCCGCTCCCGGCTCGCCGATCGCGATGACGCTCGTGGTGCTGGCGCTCCTGCGACACCGAGCGTGGCGGCGGTCGCGGCGCCGCGAGCGGGTGTGAGTGGCCCGGGCGGCGCTCCGCTGCCTATCGTGGTGCATGAGCCGACTCGCCCTGATGGCGCTGTTCGCCGCGTCAGCCGTCGCGTCCGCCGATGACACGCCGCCGATCCGCGACGTCCCCGGCGAGGTGATCCAGATCGAGGGCCGCGCTCCGTCGACGACACCGCCGAAGCCGACGAACTTCGTGAAGACGAAGGCGCCGCCGTACAGCGAGCGCGCGATCCTGTCGGACGCGTGGACCAAGGCCTGGCTCCTCCTCGAGCTCGACGAGACCGGCGCGGTCACGCGGATCAAGTTCCTCAACAAGCCGGGGTACGACCTCGAGCAGATCGCGATCGCCGAGGCGTTCAAGCTGAAGTTCACCCCGGCGCTCGACGGCGCGAAGCAGCCGATGCGCTCGGCCCTCGTGTGGGAGATCGAGTGGCCGTCGGCCTACTGGCTCTCCACGTTCGAGGGCACGCGCTCGAAGATGCCCGCGGTCGTCGGGTTTCCGCCGCGCCGCCGCGACCACTACGTGCCGTGCCGTGGCTCCGGGCCGTGGGCGATGGGGTCGATCCGGCCCACGTACAAGGACTGCTCGAAGCCGGATCTCTCGCAGATCAAGACCGCCCCGTGGATCGAGCGGCCGGCGCCGGAGCCCCGACGCTAGCGGGCGACCTTCGCCGGCTCGCCGCGCAGCGCGCGGGCCTTGCCGATGAGGGTGACCAGCTCGGCGCGATCGGGATCGTTGCCCGCCGCGTCGCGCGCGACGTCCGCGATCCGGTCGAGCGACCAGCCCTTCGCCTCGTCGGCGCCGCGGAGCACGTCGGCGAACGCCGACACCGCGAACGCGAACCGGAAGTCCGCCGGCGCGGCGTCGAAGCTGCCCGCGGGCGCGCTCGTCATCGCGTACGTCGACTCGATCGCCTTGTCGCCGTCGGGAGCCTTGTGGCGGACGCGCACCATCGCGAGCGGTGCCGGCGACAGCTTGCCCGACGGCGTCAGCTGGAGCTCGTAGAGCGCGGTGACCTGGTGGCCGGCACCGATCTCGCCGGCGTCGACCTGGTCGTCGCGGAACTGCTCGTCCTTGATGTCGCGGTTCTCGTAGCCGACGAGGCGGTACTTCGCGACGAGCGAGGCGTCGAAGTCGACCTGCAGCTTCACGTCCTTCGCGACGACCTCGAGCGTCGAGCCGAGCTGCTCGGCGAACACGCGCTTCGCCGCCGACGGCGAGTCGATGTAGAACGCCTGGCCGTTGCCCTTGTCGGCGAGCTGCTCCATCGCGGTGTCCTTGTAGTTGCCCCGGCCGAAGCCGACCGTGGACAGGAACACGCCGGCCTTCGCGCGGCTCTCGATGATCGACAGCAGCTGGTGGTGGCCGACCGCACCGACGTTCGCGTCGCCGTCGGACAGCACGATCACGCGAGAGATCGCGCCGGGCAACAGGCCCTTCATCGCCTGCTCGTACGCGAGGTCGAGGCCCGATCCCATCGCGGTGGAGCCGCCAGAGCTCAGGTCGTCGATCGCCGCGAGGATCCGGTCCCTGTGCTCCATTCCGGTCGGCGGCAGCACGACGCGCGTGTTGCCGGCGTAGGTCACGAGCGACACCGAGTCGCGCGGGCCGAGGTTGCTCGTCAGGATCCGCAGGGACTGCTGCGCGAGGCCGAGCTTGTCGGCCGAGCCCATCGAGCCGGAGACGTCGACCAGGAACACGAGGTTCGCCGGCTTGCGCTCCGCCTGCGACTTCGCCCGCGTCGCGACGCTGACCCGGAGCACGTGGTGATCGGGAGCGAGCGGCGAGGGCGCGGCGTCCATCACGACACTGAACGGCGAGCCCGCGGCCGGCGGTGGCGAGCTGTACTTGAAGTAGTTGACGAACTCCTCGACGCGCACCGCGGCGGTGGGCGGCAGCGTGCCCTCGTTCAGCTTGCGGCGCGAGATCGTGTACGACGCGGTGTCCACGTCGGCGGCGAACGTCGAGAGGTGGTCCTTCGCCGCATCGACCCACGGGTTCTTCCCGTAGTCGGTGTAGTCCTCGCCGCTCGTGCCATCGGTCGCGATGGCGGCTCCCCCGGGGTAGCCGGCGTTCGGCGGGGCGGCGATGTAGGCGCGCTTGTTCCCTCCCATCCCGCAGGCGGTCAACAGGCACAGTGCGAGCATCCGTACGTGGCGCATCTCGGTCCTCCGCCCGTGGAACGGCCGGAGCGCCGCCGTCCTTACGGTGTAAGCCGGACGGCCGGTGCGCGTTGGGGGCTCTCAGCCGAAGCGGCCGGTGATGTAGTTCTCGGTCCGCTCGTCGCTCGGGTTCGAGAACATCTTTGCCGTCGAGTCGTACTCGACGAGCACGCCGGTGCGCTGGTCGGTGGTCGAGTCGAGCTCGGCGGTGAAGAACGCGGTGCGGTCGCTCGTGCGCGCGGCCTGCTGCATGTTGTGCGTGACGATGACGATCGTGTAGCGCGTCTTCAGCTCGCGCATGAGCTCCTCGATGCGCGCCGTCGCGATCGGGTCGAGGGCGCTGCACGGCTCGTCCATCAGCACCACGTCGGGCTCGACCGCGATCGTCCGCGCGATGCACAGGCGCTGCTGCTGGCCGCCGGAGAGGCCGAGCGCGGAGTTGCGGAGGCGATCCTTGACCTCGTCCCACAGCGCGGCGGCGCGCAGCGACTTCTCGACGATGGCGTCGAGCTCGGCCTTCGACCGCACGCCGTTGACCCGCGGGCCGAACGCGATGTTGTCGTAGATGCTCTTCGGGAACGGGTTCGGCTTCTGGAACACCATGCCGATCCGGCGGCGGACCTCGGTCGCCGAGACCTCCGGGCCGTAGAGGTCCACGCCGTGGTAGGCGATCTTGCCGGCGACGCGCGCGCCGGGCGTGGTGTCGTGCATGCGGTTGAACGCGCGCAGCATCGTGGTCTTGCCGCAGCCCGACGGGCCGATGAACGCGGTGATCTGGTGCTTGCCGATCTTCATCGACACGCCGCGGACCGCCCGGAACGCGCCGTAGAACACCTCGGCGTTCTCGACGTCGAACACGATCTCCGAGGTCTCGAGCGACGGCGCGGAGCGCCGCTCGACGTGGATGCGGCTGTCGAGCGGCGTGCCGGCGGCCCGGTGGGTCTGAACGGTGGCGGGGGTGGCCATGGGATCCTCCTCGGGCATACAGCTAGCGCTTGAGCGCGAACCTCGCGGTGAAGATGCGGGCGGTGAGCGTGAGGGCGAACGTCAGCATCACGAGCGTCAGCGCCGCGCCCCAGGCGCGGTCCTGCGCGGCGACGAACGACGACGTCGCGTTGCTGAAGATCTGCAGCGACAGCGACGTGTTCGCCTCGGTGAAGAGGTGCGGGTTGTAGGTGCTCGCGGCCCCGACCGCGAACAGGAGCGGCGCGGTCTCCCCGGCGGCGCGGGCGATCGCGAGCAGCGCGCCGGAGACGATGCCGGGGAGCGCCGCCGGCAGCACGACGGTCAGGATGGTGCGGCTCTTCGTCGTGCCGAGCGCGTACGACGCCTCGCGCAGGTTGTTCGGCACGAGCTTCAGCATCTGCTCGGTCGAGCTGATCACGACCGGGAGCATCAGACAGGCGAGGGCGAGCGCGCCGCCGAACGCCGAGTAGCCGAAGCGCATCGTCCACATCAGGTAGACGAACAGGCCCATCACGATGGAGGGGACGCCGGTCATCACCGTGGTCATGAACCGCACGGCACCGGCGAACTTCGAGCCGGCGCCGTACTCGTGGAGGTAGACCGCGCCGAGGACGCCGAGCGGCACCGCGAGCAGCGTCGCCCCACCGGTCGCGAGCAGCGTGCCGACGATCGCCGGGCCCATGCCGGGGCCGGGACGGCGGGAGACCAGCGGGATCTCGGCCGTGAAGAAGTCCGGGAAGCTCTGGAGCATCACGCCGGCGCCGCGCGAGATCACGGACCACATCACGGCGACGAGCGGGATCAGCACGACCGCGACGGCGGCGCCCATCAGCACCGTCATGAGGGTGCTCTTGGTCGAGCGCCAGGTGCGCTTACGCCGGAGGTCGAGGGCGGGGCGGAGCTCGCTCACGTGGCCTTCCCCCGGCTCTTCCTCATCGAACGCTGGACGATCGCCGTCGCGATCAGGTTCACGACGATCGTGATGACGAACAGCGTCACCGCGAGCGCGATCAGCGCGGACTTGTGCATGTCGTCGGCCTCGCCCCACTCGTTCGCGATCACGGCGGGCATGGAGTTTCCGGGTGCGAACGGGTTCGGCGTGATCTGGCCGAGTGCGGAGCCGATGACGAGCGCGGCCGCGATCGTCTCGCCGAGCGCGCGCCCGAGGCCGAGCATCACGGCGCCGACCAGACCGCCCTTGCTGTGCGGCAATACCGAGGCCCGGATCATCTCCCAGCGCGTGGCCCCGAGCGCGAGCGCGGCCTCCTTCTCGGCGACCGGCGTGGTCTCGATGACCTCGCGCGCGAGCGACGTGATGATCGGCGTGATCATCACGGCCAGGATGATGCCGGCGGTGAGGAACGAGCGGCCGAGGCCGAAGTGCTGCGACAGCACGAGCACGCCCCACAGGCCGAACACGACGCTCGGCACGACCGCGACGAGGTCGATCATGTAGATCAGCGGCTTCTTCAGCCAGCGCGGCGCGACCTGCGTGATGAACAGCGCGACGCCGAGGCTGACCGGCACCGCGAGCGCGAGTGCGATCAGCGCGGTGTACAGCGTGCCCCAGATGAACGGCAGCGCCCCGTACAGCGTGTCGGGTGGAGACCAGCGCGTCGACGAGAAGAAGTCGAACCCCATCTCGGCGATCACCGGGCGCGCGCGGTCGCCCATCGACAGCGCGATCATCCCGAGGATCAGCAGCACGAGCCCCGCCGCACCGATGGCGATCCAGCGGAACGCCCGGTCAGCGGTGTCACTCTTGCCGCGCAGGTCCAGCAATCACTGCACCTTGTCCAGCTGCGCCAGCGCCTTGTCGGCGAGGCTCTTGGGAATCGGGGCGAAGTCGATCTCGGGCAGCAGCTTCTGCCCGTCGGTGAGCATGTACCGGAAGTAGCTCTTCAGCGCCGCGGCCTTCGACGGGTCCTTGGCCTTCGCGTACAGCATGCACCACGACTGCGCGGTGATCGGGTACGCGACATCACCCTTGGCATCGAGCGCGCTGAACAGCAGCTTGGCGTCGACCTCGATGCCGTCGCCGGACGCGGACACCGCCTCGGGAGTCGGATCGACGAACTTGCCCGCCTGGTTCTTGATCGAGGCGTACTTGAGGCCCGAGGCCTTCGCGTCGGAGAGGTCGACGTAGCCGATCGCGCCCTTCGTCGACTTCACGATCTGCGCGACGCCGCTGTTGCCGTTGCCGGCCTGGGTGTCGGCGGGCCACTCGACCGTGGAGCCCGACTTGAGCTTCCACGCGCCCCCCGAGGCCTTGTCGAGGTACTTCGTGAAGTTCTCCGTGGTGCCCGAGCCGTCGCTGCGGTGCGCGACGACGATATCGGCGTCGGGCAGCGTCACGCCGGGGTTGTCGGCGGCGATCGCCGCGTCGTTCCACTTCTTGATCTCGCGCTGGAAGATCTTCGCGATCGTCGGCGCGGAGAGGTTCAGCTTGTCGACGCCGGCGACGTTGAAGCTGACCGTGATCGCGCCGAGCACGTTCGGGAAGTAGAAGAACTCGCCGCCCTTGACCTTGCCGAGGTCGGCGTCCTTGTACGGCGCGTCGGTGCACGCGAAGTCCGCGACCTGGTCGGCGAAGTCCTGCCGGCCCTTGCCGGAGCCGCCCGCGCCGTAGTTGATCGTGATCTTGGGGTTCGCCTTCGTGAACGCCTCGATCGCGACCTCCTGGTACGGCTTCTGGAACGTCGCGCCGCTGGCGTTGAGCGTGGCCTTGTCGCTCGCAGGCGTTCCGCTGGTGCCGCCGGCGCCGCTCGCGCCGCCTCCGCCGCCTCCATCCGGGTCCTTCTTGCCGCCGCATCCGGCGACGAGGCCGAGCGCCGAAAGCGCCCCGATCACGAGCATCTTGGTCATGCCCGGACCATAGGAACCCTGCGTGACGGACCCGCGTATCGAATGTGACGGGACGGTGACCGACCCGGGCACAGATCGGCTAGTTCGGCGGCTTCGGAAGTGGGCGGTGGCGCACGTCGGTCGCGCGCACCATGTACACCACCTCTTCGGCCAGGTTCTTGACGTGATCCCCGATACGTTCCAGGTACCTGCAGACGCTGGTGAGCGGCAGGACGCGGGTGACGGTGGCGGGGTCGGTCGCGACATGGGCGATCAGCTCCGCGAACAGGCTCGCGTTGAGCCGATCGATCTCCACGTCTGCAGAGATCACGCCCGTCGCGGCATCCGCGTCCTTCTTGACGAAGGCGTCCAGCGCGGCGTGCAGGTTCTTCTGAGCGAGCGTGGCGAGCCGGTTGAGGTCGACCTTGCTGTCCAGTGGAGGCAACCGGTTCAGCTCCAGCGCGCGCTTCGCGATGCCCGCGGCGAGGTCGCCGATGCGCTCGACGTCGACCACGAACTTGAGCGACATCGTGATGAACCGGAGGTCGCTCGCGACCGGCTGGCGGGTCGCCAGGATCTGGAGCGCGAGCTCGTCGATGTCGTTCTCGTCGCGGTCGATCGCCTTGTCGGCGTTGATGACGTGGCGCGCGAGCTCGTCGTCGCGTTCGCCGAGCGCGCGCATCGCGAGCGCGATCTGCTCCTCGGCGCGCGATCCCATCGTGGCGAGCTTCTCGCGCAGGGTGCGCAGCTCCTGATCGAACTCCTTGCTGGTCAACGACGTCATGTGTGACTCCTCGGTAGCTTCAGCCAGAACGTGGTCCCGCTCGGCGATCCGGGCTCGACTCCGACGGAGCCGCCCATGCTCTCCGTCAGGTGCTTCACGATCGACAGCCCGAGACCGGTCCCGCCGGCCTCGCGCGAGCGGCTCGAGTCCGCGCGATAGAACCGCTCGAACACGCGCTCGCGGTGCTTGTCGGCGATCCCCGGCCCGTCGTCGCGGACCTCGATCCGGACGTGCGAGCCCTCGTCCTTCGTGGCGACCCACACGTGGCCGGTGGCCTTCGTGTACTTCACCGCGTTGTCGAGCAGGTTCACGAGGATCTGATCGAGCGCCTTCGGATCCGCCATGACCGCGAGCTCGTCGGGGACCTGGACGTCGATCGTCACGCCGCGCGCCGTGGCCTGTGGCTCGACGCCGGTGAGCGCCTGCTCGGTGATCGCCTTCACGGGCACGCGCGCGAGCTCGAGCCGGTACTGACCGGCGTCCAGGCGCGAGAGGTCGAGCAGGTCGGCGATGATGCGCGCGAGGCGCTCGGCGTTGCGGTGCAGGCCGTCGATCAGCTTCGGCCCCATGACCGGATCCGCGGCGGCGCCCGCGAGCAGCGTCTCGGCGTTCGCGCGGATCACGGCGACGGGCGTGCGCAGCTCGTGCGAGACGTTCGCGACGAAGTCGCGGCGCACGTTCTCGAGCTTGCGCACCGTCGTGACGTCCTCGAGGAGGAGCACGCGGCCCTGGCCGCCCCAGCGGTTCGCGACCCGCAGCAGCGCGCGCCGCCCGGTCGGGAGCTGGATCTCGACGGTCGCGGCGTCGTTGCCCTCGATCAGCTCGAACACCGCCGGGACACGCACGAACTCGATCAGCAGCTCGCCGACCGGCGTGCTCTGGACGCCGAGCATCCGCCGCGCGGCGTCGTTCAGCAGCTCGATCCGGTGCTCGCCGTCGACCGCGATCACGCCCTGCGTGATGCCCTCGGCGACCGACGACAGCAGGACGCGCTCGCGCGCGAGCGCCGTGTGGCTGCGATCCGCGTCCTCGGCGAGGAAGTTCACCCACTCGGCGAGCTGCCGCAGCTCGTCGCCGGCCTCGACATCGAGGAGCGAGACGCGCCGGCTCGTGTCGCGGACGACGTTGCGCGTCTGATCGGCGACCTCGCGCATCGACCGGCGCACGAGAGTGAGCGTCACGAGCCCGCTCACCAGCGCGACGGCGAGCACGAGCAGGCCGACCCAGGCGAACCCGGAGAGCGAGTCCACGTCGAGGCCGTGCGTCGAGACCACCGCCGCGGTGAGCGTGGCAACAGCGGCGAGCGCGAGGGAGAGGAGGTACAGCCGGGAGCGGACGCGCTGGATCAAGCCGTGGCCTCTTCGGGCTGGTCCTTGAAGCGATAGCCGACCCCGCGGAGCGTCTCGATGTACATGCCAGCGTCGCCGAGCTTCTCACGGAGCCGCTTCACGTGGGTATCCACGGTGCGCGTGGTGACATCGGCCTCGATGCCCCACACGTCGGAGAGCAGCGCGTCGCGCGTCTGCACGCGCCCGCGCCGGGAGACGAAGGCGTGGAGGAGGCGGAACTCGAGCGCGGTCAGGCCGATCTCGGCGTCGTCGACCCACGCGCGGTGCGCGTCGCGATCGATCTTGAGCCGTCCGAACCGGATCAGCGAGGGCTCGCCCTCGACGCGGTTCGCGCGCCGGAGCAGCGAGCGGATGCGCAGCACGAGCTCGCGCACCGAGAACGGCTTGACGACGTAGTCATCGGCGCCGACCTCGAAGCCGACCACGCGATCGATCTCCTCGCCCTTGGCGGTGCACATGATGACGGGGATGTCGCGCGTGCGCTCCTGATCGCGGAGCCGGCGGCAGATCTCGGTGCCCGACAGATCGGGCAGCATGAGATCGAGGACGATCAGGTCGGGCAGCGGATCCGCGCTCGCCATCGCGAGGCCCTGGCGGCCGCTGTGCGCGAGCCGGACCTGGAACCCCTCGGCGCGCAGGTTGTACTCGACAGTCGTCGCGAGGTCGACTTCATCCTCGATGACAAGCACGAGCATGAGCCAAGCCTTAGCACGCCCTGTGTGACGGGGGTGTGACGTCTCGCAGGAGGCCCGGCAACGACCGGCGAGATCCGCCGGGCTCGGCGGGGGCCAGTCAGACTACGGCAACAGGATCTGCGGATCGTCGGGATCCGCGCGGTACAGGAGCACCGTGTTGCCGAGCACCTGCGCGACCTGGCTCTTCGTCTGCTTCGCGATCTGCTCGGCCGCGTCGTGACGATCGAGCTCGGCGTTCTCGCCGACCTTGATCTTCACCAGCTCGTGATCGGCGAGCGCCTGGTTCACGGCGGCGATCAGGCCCTCGTCGAGCCCGCCCTTGCCGACCTGCACCACGACGGTGAGCTTGTGGCCGAGTCCGCGGAGATGACGACGCTGCTTTCCGGTCAACACGAAGGGGGCTCTATACCCGAAAAGGCGAACGCACGCAGCGGGGTACTCGCTGCGTGCGTTCTGGGGGGAGGAGACCCTGGAAGACTTACGTGCGGCGGCGGACCACCAGGCCGACCAGCGCGAGGCCGAGGAGGAGCGAGCCACCCGAGCCGCCGGCCGCGCAGCCACCCGTGATCTCGGCGGAGTCATCACCGCCCGGGCTCTGCGGGTTCGTCGGGTCGGTGCCCATGCCCGGCGGCGGCGGCGGCGGCGTGGCGCCGGCCTTGATCGTGACGGTGACCTCCTGCGTCTGGACGACGTTGCCGGCGGTGTCCGCGATCTCGACCTTCAGGCGGTGCGTGGTCTGCGACAGCGTGGTCGGCGCGGTGAACGTGAACGGGCCGCCGCCGGTCTTGGTCTCGGTCAGCGTGCCGTCGATCGACAGCTTCGCGCTCGCGACCATCGTGTTGTCCGCGGCGTTGACGTAGATGTTGAAGCCCGGTGGGACGGTCGCGCCGGTGGACGGCGAGGCGATCGTGCCGGTCGGCGGCGTCGTGTCACCGTTCTTCGCGCCGAGGCGCTCGGTGAGCAGCGCGACCGAGTTCTGGTTATTGCGGCACACCGAGCCGTTGATGCCGCACGGGCGCTGCGTGTCCTCGCCGCACGAGGCGACCTGGTTCTTGAACGACCGGTTGCCGTTGTAGTCGAGGTACGTCATCGGATCCGAGGCGAGCAGCTCGTGGTCGAGGCCGTAGCTGTGCGCGACCTCCTGCGCCATGATCTCGCACGCGAGACGAGCATCGGCGGGGATGACGTTGGTGAACGTGTAGACGATCGAGTTCTCGATCACCGCGCAGTCGGTCGTGAACGGCGAGACGCCGGCGACGCCCTGCGGGAGGCCGAGCTGACCGGGGGAGCCACCGAACACCGCCTCCATGTGCGGCACGTTGCCGGGGTCGGTCTCGGTGATCGTGACGTCGAACGGCGCGAACAGCTCCTTCATGCAGTTGACGGTCGCCGTCCACGTCGTCGCGCTGACGTTCCACGCGCCGATCGTCGTGGTCTGCTGCGCGAGCGTCGAGCGGTTCGTGCGCGCGTCGTTGTTGCCCGGGGAGAGCGTGACGCCGTTCTTGTTGAGGTAGACCACGCGGCTCTGCGCGAGCGCGGACGCCGTCGGCCCCACGGCGGGGAGCACCTGGCGCGCGAACTGGAGGTCGTTGACCGTCGCGGGACCGGCCACGACGTCGCCGTACGACGCGGTGCCCGGAGCCTTGAGCGAACGCAGTGCGTTGGACTCCGCGCTGCCGATCGCCGGAACGAGAAGGAGTGCGCCCACCAGGAGACTGCTTCGCATGTTGGGGCTCGGGAAATCCACGGAACGTGCCAGCTAGGGTCGGATGTCCCCAGATCCCCGGTTTCCTCTGTCACATCCACGAGTTAGCTCGATCTGGAAGCGCTTTGCACGACTCGCGCATTCGCGGAGTTAGGCGAGTCGCCATGGGGATGGATCACGGGGAGCGGAGCCCCGACTCCCAGAGGGGCCGCGCCTCAGACCTGCGCCCGACAGATCGCCTCGAGCTCCTCGAGCTCCTTCGGGCACGCCGCGGTGAGCACCTCGTTGCCGTCCGCGGTGATCGCGACGTCGTCCTCGATGCGCACGCCGATCCCGCGGTACTCGGGCGGGACGTCCGTCGCGTCGGCGGCGATGTAGAGGCCCGGCTCGACCGTGAGCACCATGCCGGGCTCGAGCGGGCGCGCCTTGCCGCCCACCGTGTACGCGCCGACGTCGTGCACGTCGAGGCCGAGCCAGTGCGAGGTGCCGTGCATGAAGAACTTCTTGTACGAGAGATCGGTGATGCGGTCCTCGAGCGATCCGGTGAGCAGGCCGAGCGAGAGCATGCCCTCGGTGAGCGCGCGCACGCAGTGCTGGTGGAGCTCGTCGATGGTGGCGCCGGGCTTCGCCAGCGCGACCGCCGACTTCTGCGTCGCGAGCACGAGGTCGTAGACCTTCTTCTGGGGCGCGGAGAACCGCCCGTTCGCCGGCCACGTGCGCGTGATGTCGGCCGTGTAGTGATCGTACTCGCAGCCCGCGTCGACGAGGACGAGGTCGCCGTCGGCGATCGCGCAGCGGTTCTCGATGTAGTGCAGGATCGTCGCGTTCTCGCCGGCGCCGACGATCGTGGCGTAACCGGGCCCGCTGCCGCCGGCCTTGCGGAACGTGTAGTTGATCACCGCCTCGAGCTCGTGCTCGAACGCGCCGGGCTTGCCGAGCCTCATCGCCGCGGTGTGGGCCTCGGCGGTGATCGCGGCGGCCTTGCGCAGCGCGTGGAGCTCCTCGGGCCGCTTCTTCAGGCGCAGCTCGTGGAGGTGCGCGCGGGGATCGACGATCGCGCGCGGCGGGCGGCGGCCCTTCTTCTCGAGCTTCCGGAGCCGCGCGATCGCGTGCATCACCATCGCATCCATCGCGTCGTCGAGGCCGACCGCGTAGTGCAGCTCCTCGGTGTTCGCGATCAGCTCGGCGAGCTTGCCGCCGAGCTCGACCGCCGGATACGCGGCGTCGGCGCCGTAGCGCTCCTTCGCGCCCTCGAGGCCGGCGCGCTTGCCGTCCCACACCTCCAGCTCCGGATCGCGCGGGCGAACGAACATCACCACGCGCTCCGTCTCGGCGCCGGGCCGGAGGATCAGCGTGGTGTCGGGCTCCACGAAGCCCGTGAGGTAGAGGACATCGGAGTGCTGGCGGAACGGGTGCATCGCATCGCCGTTTCGCAGGCGCTCGGGGAGCGACCGCACCACCGCCACGCCGGCCGGACCGATCGCTTGCATGTACGCATCGCGACGAGCGGCGAAGACCGCGGGATCGAACATCCCGCGACCTTAGCTCAGCGCCGGCGGCGGCGCAGCGCGAACACGGCCGCGCCGAGCACGACGACCCAGCTCGCACCGGCCTTGCCGCCGCTCGAGCAGATCATCACCGGCTCCGCGGTGTCGTCGCCGTAGTCGTAGCCGTAGCCCGGCTCCGGATAGTACGGATCCTCGGCCTGCGGGCAGCGCGCGAGCGTCGCAGGCGTCTCGGCCGTCGCACCGTGCGTGCGGAGGTTCGCGAGGTACTGGTCGACGAGCTTCAGGTCCTCGGCGGTGTCGGGATCCGCGTGGCGCTCGTTCCAGGCGACCGCGCTCGCGCGGGTCGCGAGCAGCGCCTGCGCGGCGCAGTTGACGTCGTAGCTCTTCGTCGCCTGGCGCAGGCCGAGGAACAGGTTGTACATCGCGTAGCGCTCGGCCATCTCCGTGCCCGAGAGGTACGGATCGGCGGGCGTCTCGACCGGATCGGCGGCGTAGTCGAGCGAGACGGTGTCGGTGATGCGCTCGGTCGACCCGGGCAGGCGATAGCTGATCTTCAGATCGGCGACCTTGCTCGTCGCGTCGTGCGTCGGCTCGAGGTGGATGAAGATCATCGAGCCACCGCCGCGGCGGCCGCCGGTCGGCTCCTGCGAGGTGCGGCTCGCGAGGAACACCGCGGGGATCGACATCGAGCCCTTGTTGCCATACGCCGTGAACAGCCGGCTCCCGACGACCTCGGAGAACGTCCAGCCCGAGCCCGACGTCGCCTCGATCTTGATGTCGAGCGCGAGCGGCGACATGAAGAAGTCGAGCTCCTCGGTGAACACCTCGGTCGCGGCGCTGCCGTCCTCGAGGAAGTAGTAGTTGCCGGCGCCGTTCTCGGCGAGCCCGCGCATCAGCTCGACGTCGAAGTTGTCGCCGACGCCGATCGTGGTGAGCCCGATGCCGCGGGTGATCCAGCCCCGCGCCATGTCCATGATCGCGGGGCGCGACGTGTTTCCGGCGGTCGCGAGACCGTCGGACAGGAAGATGACGCGGTTCTGCGTCTCGTTCTTCGGGTACTCGCCGATCATCTTGAAGCCGGTCTCGAGGCCCGAATACAGGTTCGTGGCGCCGCGCGGCGTGAGCGCGCTGATCGCGCTGTGGAGCCGCGTGCGATCGAGCTCCGCGGTGAACGGCACGTCGGTCGTGACGACGTCGTCGAACGAGATCAGCGCGAGCCGATCCTCGGGCTTCAGGTTGTCGACCAGCGCGTGGAGGCCGACCTTGACCTTCTCGAGGCGATTGTCTTGCGACATCGAGCCCGAGTGATCGACGACGACGACCAGGTTCAGCGGGAGCCGCGTGTAGCTCGCCGGATCGACGTTGGTCGAGACCGCGATCTGGAGCGTCGCCTGGTGCGCGCCGGTGAGCCAGTCGCGGCCGACCGAGAGGCCCGGCGTCAGGCACAGCGTGCCACCGCAGGTCGGCGCAGGCGTGTCGTTGTAGTGCTCGTTGAAGAAGCCGTTCGCGTCGAGCAGGTTCGCGGCCGGCAGCTCGCCGCGGTCGAGCGCGGCACGGAACGCGCCGAGGTCCTGCGCGCCGCCGAAGCTGACGTTGCCGCCGCCGGCGTCGTCATCGCCGGCGGGAGCACCGCCGCTGTCGGCCTGGCCGGCGCAGGCTGCGGTCACGAGGAAGAGGAGGAGGTAGGAGCGCATGCAGCTCCTCTCAGCAGCTTCGGTGCCAGGCGCGGCGATCGGCGGATTCGCGTGATGGTGCGGACAGTTAGCCGCCGAACGGGGGATCGTCGCGGCGATCGCCGGTTTCCCCGCGATCCCCGAAGGCAGGACATCGATGTCCTACCAGCGGCACTCCGGGAACGCGGTCCGGGCGTCCTCGGTCGCGGCCCGGCACCACTTCGGTGCGTACGTCGTCTTCCAGTCCACGATGCTCCTCGCGCCGGCCTCGAGCCACAGGCGCTCGAGCCGATCGGCCTCGCGGCGCTGGGCCTCGCCGAGGGTGCCGCCGAGCTGCGCCGCGCACGCGCGCCGCGCCGCGAGGTGGTCGTCGCACGCGGCGACGCCGGTGGTGTGCTTGCGGCACGCGGCGGCGCCGAGAGCGACGAGGCCGATCAGCAGGAGTGCGTGGGGCGTCACCGCGCGGCGAGTGTATACGTAGACGGTCATGAGGACCGCGCTCGTCATCGTTCTCGCGCTCGTCACCGCGTGCCAGCGCAGCGCGCCTCCGCCGCCGAAGGAGGGCGACGGCAAGGGCTCGGCCTGGATGCCACCGGCGCCGCCGATCGACGCGCCGATGCAGCCGAGCTACCGCACGCCGGAGTCGACCGAGCACATCGACGCCACGGTCGCGGGCACCGGCAAGACGTTCATGGTGGTCTCCGAGGCCGAGCAGGCGACGAAGGTCGGCAAGCAGATCCTCGCGGGCGGCGGCAACGCGGTCGACGCCGCCATCGCGACGGCGTTCGCGCTCGCGGTCGTGCACCCGACCGCCGGGAACCTCGGCGGTGGCGGCTTCGCGGTCGTGCGAGTCGCCAGCGGCAAGTTCGTCGCGCTCGACTTCCGCGAGGTCGCGCCGGGCGCGGCGACCGCGGACATGTTCCTCGGCAAGGACGGCAAGCCGACGCGGGAGTCGCTGCGCGGCCACAAGGCCTCGGGCGTGCCCGGCTCGGTGATGGGCCTGTGGAGGCTGCACCAGAAGCTCGGCAAGAAGCCGTGGAAGGAGCTCGTCGAGCCGGCGATCCAGCTCGCGCGCGACGGCTTCGTGATCGACGAGCACACGCACCAGTCGATCGTGCTGCGCGCGAAGGACCTGCTCGAGCACCCGAAGACCGGCGAGATCTGGGCGCCGGGCCGCGTGCCGAAGGCCAGCGGCTCGACCGTCGCCATTCCGCAGCTCGCGGTCGCGCTCGAGCGGATCCGCGACAGCGGCGCCGACGGCTTCTACAAGGGCGAGACCGCGAAGGCGATCGCGGACGAGATGAAGGCCGGCGGCGGCCTGATCACGATGGAGGACCTCGCGAAGTACGAGGCGGTGTGGCGCGAGCCGCTGCGCTTCACCTATCGCGGCCGCGCGGTCGCGTCGATGCCGCCGCCGTCGTCGGGCGGCATCGTGCTCGCGATGACCGCGGGTATGCTGAAGAGCAAGGAGCTGTCCAGGCTCGAGTGGCACGGCGCGGACCACGTGCACCTCCTCGCGGAGGTCTGGCGGCGCGCGTTCGCCGCGCGCAACGAGCTGCTCGGCGATCCGGCGTTCGTGAAGGACATGCCCGTGGAGCGCCTCATGGACCAGGCGTACCTCGACAAGCTCGCCGCCACGATCGGCCCGACCGCGACCCCGAGCAAGGACGTCGCGGCGCTGCTCGAGGGCAACCACACCACGAACCTCGTCACGGTCGACGGGCAGGGCATGGCCGTCGCCCTGACCACCACGCTCAACACCGCGTGGGGCAGCGGCGTCACGGTGCACGGCTTCCTCATGAACAACGAGATGGACGACTTCACGGCGAAGCCGGGCTCGCCGAACGTGTTCGGGCTCGTCCAGGGCACCGCGAACAAGATCGAGCCGGGGAAGCGCATGCTCTCGTCGATGTCGCCGACCATCGTGGAGGACGACCAGGGCGAGCTCGTGATGGTGGTCGGCGCGCAGGGCGGGCCGCGCATCATCACCGCGGTCTGGCAGACGCTGTCGAACGTCCTCGACTTCGGCAAGCACGCCGACGCCGCGGTCGCACTCCCGCGCGTCCACCACCAGCACCTGCCCGACAAGCTGTTCGTCGAGGAGGACTCGATCTCCAAGGCGGCGGACGACACCCTGAGGTCGATGGGGTACGCGACCGACTTCTCGAACGCGCCGCGCCAGTTCGGGGCCTCGAACGCGATCGTCCGCACGCCCACCGGCTGGGAAGGCGCCGCCGACCCGCGCGGAGGTGGTGCCGCGATGGGCGATTGATGCGCTAGGATGATCCGCGATGCCCCGCGGCTCGAAGAACGATCCCACCGAGAGCGGTGTGCTCGTGTACCCGAAGCTGCCCGTCCCGGAGCAACGCGCGCGCAGCGAGCCGCGCGGGCCGAGGAATCGCTCGGCCTCCCGGCGTGCCCTCGCGATCGTCGGCGCCGTCGCCGCCGTCGCCGGCCTCGCCCTCGGCTTCGTCCTGCGTCCCGTGGTCGCGCCCGACAAGCGCGTCGCGGCGGCCGAGACCAGGGCAGCGGAGGCGGCAGCGGCGGCCGATGCGCTCGAGACCCGCGCCGACGAGCTCGAGCAGAAGGCCTCGAAGGCCGCCGCGGTGCAGAAGGACCTCGAGAAGAAGCTCGCGGCCGCGACGAAGGCGCAGACCGAGCTCGCGGGGAAGGCGAAGGACGCCGAGAAGAAGGCGAAAGACGCCGATGCCGTCCAGGCCAAGCTCAAGGCCGCGATCGACAAGTCGTCCGGCGAGGTCTCGCAGGACGGCGACGAGATCCGGCTGCAGCTCGTCGACAAGGTGCTGTTCAAGATCGGCGACGACCAGCTCACCGATCGCGGCAAGGCGGTGCTCGCCCGGGTGGCCGCCGCGCTGAAGGACATGCCCGACAAGCAGATCTGGGTGCAGGGCCACACCGACGACCAGCCGATCTACGTCCCGCCTCCCCCGAAGAAGCTCCCCAAGGGCGCGCCGCCCCCCGCGCCGCCGCGCTTCGCGACCAACTGGGAGCTGTCGGCCGCGCGCGCGCTCACCGTCGTCCACTACCTGCAGGACACGGCGAAGCTCGACCCCTCGCGCCTCGCCGCGCTCGCGTTCGGCCAGTACCGCCCCGTCTCGCGCTCGAACAAGGCGGCGAACCGCCGCATCGAGATCGTGCTGTATCCCCACAAGGCCGTGATCGAACGGCGATGACCGCCTCGACGCAGATGCAGTCCGTCGACGCGATCGCGGAGCTCGCGCGCATCTGGAAGCGCTACGAGGGCGATCCCGAGGGCGCGGTCCGCGCGATCACCGAGACGGCCTCGAAGGCGCTGAAGACCGCGCGGGCGAGCGTGTGGCTGCTCGCCGAGGACGCGAGCGAGATGACGTGCGTCGATCTGTACGACGCGGGGGAGCAGCGGCACTCGTCGGGCGTGGTGCTGAAGGCGGTCGACTTTCCGGCGTACTTCGCGGCGATGCTCGAGGAGGAGACGATCGCGGCGGAGGACGCACACACGGACGCGCGCACGAGCGAGTTCTCCGCGTCGTACCTGACGCCGCTCGGCATCGGCTCGATGCTCGACGCGCCGATCCGCACGGGCTTGCGCCTGGTGGGCGTGCTCTGCCACGAGCACATCGGTGGGCCGCGCGTGTGGGGCCTCGGCGAGCGCAAGGACGCCGCGTTCCTGGCGAGCCTCGCGTCGCTGACGCTCGAGCTCAAGAACCGGGCGATGCGCGAGGCGCTGCTCGCGGCGACGCTCGAGTCGACGGGGGAGGGGATCCTCGCGTCGGACGATACGCGCGTGCTCGCGTTCAACCAGCGGTTCCTCGACATGTGGAAGCTCGACGCGAAGTCGATGCGGTCGTTCGAGGGCGTGCGCAGCTACATCGCGGCCCGGACGTCGCTGTCGGGCCTGGTCAGCCAGGCGAACGAGGCGTTCGCGGGCGAGGCCGGCGAGACCATCGACGTCCTCGAGCTCGATGACGGGCGCGTGTTCGAGCGGTCGAGTCGCCCGCAGCTGATGGGCAAGCAGGTCGTCGGACGCGTGTGGTCGTTCCGCGACATCACCGCCCAGCGGCGCGCGGAGGCCGCGCTGCGCGCGAGCGAGGCGAAGATGCGCGACCTCGCGATCCGCGACGGGCTGACGGGGCTGTTCAACCGGCGCCACGTGCTCGAGCTGCTCGACGACGCGATCGCGCGCGCGCTGGTGGTCGGCGAGCGGGTCTCGGTCGGCCTCGTCGACCTCGACCACTTCAAGAAGATCAACGACGAGCTCGGCCACCTCGTCGGCGATGCGGTGCTGCGCGACTTCGGCCAGCAGCTGTCGGCGCGGTTCCGCGCGAGCGACCACGTCGGCCGGTACGGCGGCGAGGAGTTCCTCGTCGTCCTGCGCGGCGCGAACACCGCCGCCGCGCTCCGGATCTTCGAGGAGCTCCGCACCGGGTTCCGCACGCGCGAATACGGGGAGCTGCCGCGCTACACGTTCTCGGTCGGCGTCGCCGAGCTCGGGATGGACGGCGCCGACGCGACCGAGCTCCTGGCGCGGGCGGACGTGCGCCTCTACGAGGCCAAGCGCCTCGGCCGCGATCGCACGGTCGGCCGCTAGTCGCGGAAGCCCGAGCGCAGGTCGTCCTCGAGGCGGGCGATGTTCGCCTTCTGCTTCTCGAGCACTTCCTTCAGCTGCCGCTGCGACATCTCCTCGCGCAGCCGATCGGCCCGGTCGCGCGTGGCGCGCGAGACCGCGGCGAGCGAGACCACGCGGGCGACGGTCACGGCGACCTGCGTGGCCGCCTCGATCACGACCATCTGGTCCGCGGGATCGCGGAACGCGCGATCGACCGCGACGAGCAGGCGGTCGAACACCAGCTCGGCGTCCTGGAGCACCGCCTCCTCGCTGTCGCCCCAGGCGAGCCGGCGCGCGACCGAGTCGTGCAGCGTCAGATCGAGGCCGGGGACCGACTCGCCACCGATCGAGAGCGTGCGGAGGAGCGCGTCGAACACCTCGGCGCCCGGCGGATCGCGGTCGCCGTGCTCGACGGTGTCGAGCACCTCGTCGCGGAGGACGGAGACGGCGGCGGCCATGTCGCGATCGCTCATGTCACCACTCCGTGTTGCCGCGGGATCCCCACGGCTGGCTGACGTCCACGTTGGTCGCGAACCGGCGCTCGAGCTCGGCCCGCCGCTTCTCCGCCGCGGCGACCCTGTCGCGCAGGTCGCTCGTGACCTGCTGCGCCTCGCGCAGCCGATCGGTGTACGGCGCCGCGGCCTCGAGCACGAGCCCGGTCGCGGCGCCGACGAGGCGCTGGTGGGCGGTGCTGATCGCGCGCAGGGCCTTCGCGCGGATGGGCTCCGGCACCTGGATCTGGTGCACCGCCGCGGCCGTGAGGATGCGCGCCTGATCGAGCGCGTCGAACAGCGGCATGATGCCGGCGTCGTCGACGGTGCGGACGCCGTACAGGTCGCGCGCGGCCAGCACCGCGGTCGCGAAGTTGCTGCCGCCGTCGGTCGCGATCGCCTCGAGCGACGTCAGCACCTGCTTGACCAGCTCGGCGCGCGGCGACGTGCGGGCTCGCGCGATCGTCAGCGTCTTCTCGATCGCGCCGGCGACCTCGTCGGGGACGCCGACGGCGGTGATCACGCGCTCCGCGCGCAAGAACGGGATCGTCGGGCGATCGATGAACCGATCGCCGGTCTCGTCCAGCGACTCCACGTCGATCGTCTCCTGGGCGGCGGTGTGCAGCTGGATCAGCTCCGTGTCGACCTGGCGCAGCCGTTCGGCGAGCAGCCCACCGAGGGCGAGCTCCGCCACGACCAGCGCGCGACTGACCGCGATATCGAGGAGGAAGCCGAGCTGCGCGTCGAGCGTGCGGATCTCGTCGACGACGACGCGCGTCGCCTCGCCGAGGATGTCCATCATCCCGCGCAGCGCGGACCAGTCGCCGCCGCGCTCGAACCAGCCGCCCGCGAGCGTCTGCGCGAACGTCCACACGTTCACGCCGGTCGACTTCTCGAGGTCGTGGAAGATCGCCTGGCAGAGGTTCAGCGCGACCAGCTCCAGGGCCTCGTTCGCGTCGAGGCCGCGCACCATCGCGTTCTTCGGGAGTCCGCGCTCCTTCGCGACGTGCAGGAACCGCTGCCGGCGCTGCCACCACGCGACGGCGCCGTTGGTGCGCACGAGCTGGGTGCCGCTCGGCGCGGGCTGCGACGCCTCGAGCACGATCGCCGTGACGTTGTCGCCGCCGCCGCCGCGCAGCGCGAGCTCGATCAGGTCGCGCGCGACCTGGTCGGGGGCATCGCCGGAGCCGAGCAGGTACTGCATGGCCTCGGCCGAGGCGTAGCCGTAGAGTCCGTCGGAGCACAGCAGCAGCCGATCGCCCGCCTTCAGCTCGAGCTCGACCATGTCGACCCGCGTCTCCGGCCGCGCGCCGATGTTGCGCGACAGCACGTTCTTGTACTGGTGGCGGTCGGCCTCGTCGGGCGAGAGCAGGCCGCGATCGACGAGCTCCTCGACGATGGTGTGGTCGCGCGTCAGCGTCTGGAGCCGGCCGCCGCGCAGCAAGTACGCGCGGCTGTCGCCGACATGACCGACCAGCACGTGTGTCGCATCGAGGACCATGCACGCGACGCACGTGGTGCCCATACCGTGGCGCTCGCGCTGCGCCTGGGCGGCGTTGAACACGGCCTGCGTCGCCGCCTGGATCGCCCCGTCGAGCAGCGCGCGGGGCGGCATCGTCGACCGGCGGTGCATCACGAACTCGGCGATCACGTCGCGGGCCATCTGCGAGGCCACGTCGCCGGCGTTCGCGCCGCCCATGCCGTCGAGCACGACGAACAGGCCGCGCTGGACGTCGACGATCATCGAGTCCTCGTTCGTCGTGCGGACCTTGCCGACGTTGGTGTCGCCGGCGACCTTCACCGGCGGTGCGGGCACGGGCGTCTTCACCGCCGCTTGCCCTCCCGCTCCTTCTTCGCGAGCTCGTTCCACTGGCCCATCCGGCGCGCGAGCTCGTCGGCGATCAGATCGTTGACCGCGCGCGCGGTGCTCGCGGTCACCCGCGTGAGGAGCAGCGTGAGCTCCGAGCCGACGGGCGTCCCGCCGCTCTCGTCCTGCGCGACCTGCGCGGCGGTGTCGCCGATCGCCACGAGCATCCCGAGCACCGACGCCGGGCTCTGGGCCTCCGCGGCGCGCATCGCGAGGAACGTGTGGAGGAACGCGCGGTGCAGACCGAGGTCGCCGGTCGCGATGAAGTTGCCGATGTGGTCGAGCACCGCCCCGATCTGAGCGCGCGCGGTGGCGTCGTCGAGCCGGCCCAGCGACGGATCGAGCGTGGCTCGCAGCTCGAGGAGCCGTTGCAGGATCTTGGGACGTATCGCCTCGTAGCCAGCGGCCAGCGGCGGTGACGTCGACGCCATCGCTGCGATGGTACACCCCGCTCCACGCGGGTGGTACGCTCGGCACGAACCGAATGTCTCCACAAGTGAAGGAGGGGCGGGTGCTCGTCGTCGACGACGAGCCGATGGTGCGGGAGACCCTGGGACAGGTGCTCGCCGACGAAGGGTACGTCGTCGATCTCGCGGTCGATGGCGAGACCGCGCTCGACCGCGTCCGCGCCGCGCGCCCCGACGCGATCCTGCTCGATCTCATGATGCCGGGCATGAACGGCCGGCAGTTCCTCGCGGCACTTCGCGAGAACCCGATGTACTCGAACGTGCCGGTGCTGATCATGACCGCGGTGCACGGGCTCAACGTGAACCTCCAGACGGTCGGCGCGAGCGAGGTGGTCGAGAAGCCGTTCAACGTCGACGAGCTGCTCAACAAGGTCGCGCTCGCGGTCTACCGTGCGCGCGAGTCCGAGAAGTCGAGCACGCAGCCGCTGCCGGTGATCTCGGTGCCGAAGCAGCCGGCACAGGAGCCCGAGCGCGGCGTGGTGTTGATCGTGGAGCACGATCGCAGCCGGCTCCAGCAGCTCGACATGCTGCTGTCCGAGCGCGGCTACACCGTCGTCTCGATGACCCGCGCGCTCGTCCAGATCTCGCGGCTCGCGCGCGCGCTGCGGCCGCGGGCGATCCTGCTCGACCTCCGCTCCGATGGCGTCAACGACGTCGTGCGCGACCTGCGGTCCGCGAAGGAGCTCGACAGCATCCCGATCCTCGTGTTCGCGCGCGATCGGGGCGAGGGTGCCGGCTCCGACGACACGCTGATCGACGCCGCGGACAGCGACTTGGTCAGCTTCGTCGAGAAGCAGCCCTCTTAGAACGTCGCGTCACGCAGGATCACGAGGCCGCGGGGCGAGTCCGCGACGAACACCAGCTTGCGCGCCGGGTCGACGTCGATGCCCACCGCACCCTCGAAGAACCGGCTCGAGGTGAGCGGCCCCTGCGGGTCCCACGTGTTGAAGTAGCCGAGCTGCTTCGGCTGCGCCGGGTCGGCCATGTCGAGCACGCGGATGCCGTCCTGGTAGTACGCGATGTACGCGCGCGTGCCCGAGGCCATCACGTTGTGGATCGACACCCAGTCGCGTGTCTTGAAGCTGCCGATCGACGTGAGGAACGTCGGCGAGGCCCGGTCGACGTCGACGACGTCGAGGTGTGCGCCGTAGGTCTCCTCGCCGTGCAGCGCGATCGTGCGGCCGCCGAGGTGCATCGCCCAGCTCGAGTGGCTGGTCTTCGTCGGGGTCTGCTTCCACTTGCCGATCACCACCGGCTGCGCCGGGTTCGTGTAGTCGACGACGTGGAGGCCCTCCTCCCACGCGTTCAGGTACGCGATGCCGTTGTCGATCATCAGGTCGTGGACGACCGAGGCGCGTGCGTCGTAGGCGCCCACGCGCTGCGGCGCCTCGGGATTCGTCACGTCGAACACCGGCGTGGTGCCGTCGTACGCGCCGAAGTAGACGTAGTGCTTACCGCCGCGCGTCTCGGTGAACAGCGTGTGAGCCTCGACCGGGATCTGCGCGACGAGGTGCGCGTCGGCGGGCACGGTGACGTCGACGACGTCGCTCGGAATGTCGGCGATGATCGCGTAGCGCTTGCCGTTGGCCTCCACGAGCTTCACGTCGTTCGAGTAGCCCGGGCCGTTGCGCCGCCAGTGCTTCAGCTCGACCGGGCGCGCCGGGTCGGCGGTCTCGATGATGTGCAGGCCGTCCTGGCGGATCAGATAGGCGATCGTGCCGGCGACGCGCACGTTGAAGGTGAACGCGAGCCGGTCCCAGTCCGCGCCGAACAGCTCGCCTGCGAGCGACAGCCGCTCGCCTTCGCCCTCGCCCGCGTTGTGCTCGGCGCGCACGAGCACGGCCCGGCAGACGGTGCAGCCCTCGGCATTGCACACGGCGCGATCGGCGCGCGCGGTCCCGTCGTCCCGCAGGTTCGAGACGCGCTTCGCGATCACGAACGGCTCGCCCTCCGAGGTCGCGTACACACCGCGCTGGAACAGCGCCGTCTCGTCCGCCGTGCCGGGATTGTCCTCGTCGCGATCGACGATCAGCTGCTCGCCGCGGACCTCGAAGTGGTAGCTCGACACCCCGCCGACGCGCGTGCCCGTCAGAAACCAGCGGCCGCTCGGGTCCCAGCCCGCGAGCGTCCCCTCCACGGCGGGTCCGAAATCATCGGCCGCCAGGAAGGCTTGCAGGTCGCCGGGACGGTCGTCGCACGCGGGAGTCACCGCGGGGATCGGCGTGTCGGGCGGGTCGTTGCCCTCGAGGTTGTCGCCGCAGGCGCCGAGCACGAGCACGGGCACGGCGATCACCAACTTCCACATCGGGCACAGCTTTCCGGGGATGGGGCCGCGGCGCAAGCCGCATGGGGCTCACACCCCCTGTTTGACCGAGACGCTGCCCACGCGGTGGAGCAGAGTCGAGCAGTTACGGAGCCGGAGCGCGCAACGTGTTGCACGACTCGCGCGCGAAACCCGGGATCGTGGGCCGAACCGCGATGGCACGGCGATGGCAGCTCCTCGGCGCGTGCGCGCGCCGTCGCCCAGCCCCGTCAAGCGATCGCGGCCGACCGCCGTGACGTCGGTCGAGCTCGTGTGGGCGATGCCTCCGCCGCCTCGACCCCTGCCGCCGCCCCTGCCGCGCGCGCGCGCCGGTGTGATGGCCACGCCGCTCCCGCCGCTGCCCTCGATGCACGAGCTCTCGAACGTGTCGCGCGCTGTCGCAGCCGAGGTCACGTTCGCCGACGCGGCGCGCCGGCTCGAGCACGAGTCCGCGCGTCTCACCCGCTCGACCGAGGCGATGTGCGTGGCGATCGACTGGGCGCGCCGCCGCGCGTGGAGCGCCGGCGGGGAGATCGAGAACCCGGCGGTGATCGACCTCGTCGCCGACGTCGCGGGCGGCGGCAAGACCACGGTGATCGGCAACGCGCTCGTCGTGCCGATCGGAGCGGCGCCCGCGCGTGCCGTGCTCGCGCTGCGCCGGCCCGGCACCTACCAGGGCCACGAGGCCGGCATGGTGTCCGCGCTGTGCGGCGGCGTGGCGCCCGTGTTCGCGCGCCTGGTCGCTACCTGGCGCCCATGAACTGCTCCGCGAACGAGCGGAGCCGGAGCACGCTCGGGATGCCCTCGGACGACGAGAACGTCAGCGTCTTCGCGAACTCGACGTTCTCGGCGGTCTTGTAGGCGACGTACGCCCGTCCGGCCGGCGAGCCGAGCAGCACGTTGAGCTTGATCTCGAACTCGCCCTGGACCTTCGCGATCATCGCGTCGCCTTCGGCCGACAGGCGCGCCTCGAGCGCGTCGGCCTCGGCCGTGACGCGGTTCTTGTACTCGAGCGTCTCGGCCTGCACGTTCTTGATCCCGATCAGGTACGCATCGGACACCGAGGCCGGATCGAGCCCGAAGATCTTCGCGGCGCTCTCGCGCAGCGTCGTGACCTCGGCCGGCGCCATGGTCGCGAGCTTCGCGCGGGTCGCGCCCGGCGTCGCGTCCTCGACGGCGAGCAGGCCGACCTGGTACGCGCGCTCGAGCTCCGCCTGCTTCTTGATCCAGTCCTGCGTGCGCGCCGAGAGCTGGGCGCTCGTGCCCTGCTCGTAGTTGTCGAGCGTCTGCTGCACGCCCGCGAGCTTCTGCGCCGCGGCGTCGAGCAGCTTGTTCTGCTCGTTGAGCTGGATCTGCTGCAGCTGCTTCTCGTACTCGGCGCGGAACGTCACCGCGCGCACGAGCACGGATGCCGCCTCGACGTGCATCGGCGCGAGCTGCTTGTTGAGCATCTCGAGCGCCTTCTCGCTCGCCTTGAGCCGCCGGTCGGTCGAGTAGAACCCGACCGAGTCAAGTGCCGCCATCTCCTCGCGGAGCACGCTGGTCGCGGTCTCCTCGGCGAGCCGCATGTAACGGAACCGGCCGTCGGAGTCCATCATGTGGTTACCGGCCTCGACGAGCAGGTGCGCCTCGCCCGGCTTGATCCGCATCGGCACGCTGACGTCGAGCTCGACGGTGTTGTTGTCCTTCGTGCGGATCACGAGCGTCTTCTGCGGGCCCTTGTGGTCGGTGCTGTAGTCGAGCAGGAAGTAGCTCGACGGCAGCACGATCAGCTTGTGCAGGCCCGGGATGCGCCAGTGCCGGCCCGGACCGAGGTCCGAACCGTGGACGCCGCTGACCGCGCTCTGCCGCACGCCGATCTCGCTCGGCTCGACGCGCATGGTGAACAGGATCGGCAACACGAGCAGCAGGGCCGCGGCGATCACGATGACCTTGGAGATCTTCGCGAGCGCGCTCATCGCGCACCTCCCACGTTCTCGAGCTGCACGCGCTGCGGGTTGCCGTCGTTGCGGTACGGCTGGATGTCGATCGTCACGCCCTTCAGCCGCTCGCCGAGGCGTTCCATCACGCGCTCGACGGGCTGGTTCCGGAATGCGTCGATCTCGGCCTTGCGCGACTGGTACTCGGCCTCGAGCTGGCCCTTCAGCTGCTCGGAGCTGCTCTTCGCCGCGGAGCGCGCCGCCTGACCGGCCGCGGTCTTCTCGATCTTGTAGGTGTCGACCTCTCGGTGGGTCTGCACCTGCTGCGTCACCGCCGTCGCGAGCTGCGCCTCGTGCTCGGCGCGCTTGGTCTGGATCACCTTGTTCTGATCGCGCTCGACCTCGGCGAGCTTGCGGTCGCGCTCGGTCTTCGCGCGCGCGAGCTCGGAGTCGATCACCGCGAGCTGGTTCTCGGTCTGGTTGCGCGCCTCGATCAGGTTCTCGTACTCCGGCGAGAACCGGGGCCGTGGCGTCACGATGCTCGTGACCTCGATACCGTATTCGCCGAGAAGCTTGTTGAGCCGCGACTTCGCGCGCTGCTCGGCGGCCGCGAAGCTCGTCGGGTTCGACACGCTGATCGTCGACTCGCGGCCGAACTCGTCGCGCAGGATCGAGCGCGCGTACGGCAGCATCCACTCGTAGTACGCGTGACCGAGCCCGCTGTCGCGCAGCGTGTCGTCGGCCTTGCTCGGGATCGCGCGGAACAGCAGCGTCGTGTCGTTGAACGCGAAGCTCGATCCGTCGGCGGCGCGCACCGTCAGCTCCGTGCCCTCGAGCGGCCCCTTGTTCTCCGGGCCGCGCAGGTGGAACGTCTGCGGACTGACGTCGAGCAGGTAGACGTTGTGGATGCCGAACGGCAGCCTGAGGATCACCCCGGGCTGGGTGATCACCTCGGTCGAGCCGGTGATGTTGTTGATCCGCACCGCGACCTGACCGGCTTCGAGCGATGTGAACGACCGGAACAGCACCATGACGATCACGATGAGCGCGGCCGCGATCCACAATCGCGAGGTCTCTCCTTCGGTTCCTTTCAGGAACCCGAATACCTTCTTCAATGGCGACGACGACTCGGACATGCGCACCCCCGCGCCGAGGTTACCTGATCGGCGAGAGCACCGGCTTGCTCGTGCGGTCCGGACGCAGCCGCACGACGACGGCCAGGAAGTCCTCGTGCAGGTCCCCGCGCTTCTGCGCCTGATCGACGAGCACCTGGGCGAGCCGCGGCCCCGCGGTGGCCTGGTCGACGAGAGCGGTGCGCCAGCTCTCCTCGTCGTCGCCGCGGACCGCGCGCGAAGCGACCACGAGCAGGTAGTCGTGCGGGAGCTGCGCCTCGCCGCGGGCCGAGTTGCCGAGCTGCTCGGGCTTGGGGCGCGGCCCCGATATCGACCCCATCGGGAACATCGCGAGGTCCGCCACCGGGCCGACGGTGAACGCGCCGGCGTGGCCCGCGCACGCCCACGCGAGCCGTTGCGCGTCGGCGTCGAGCACCGCGACGAACGCGCGGATCGCCTCGCCGCCGCGCATGATGCCCTGGTCGGTCGCCTCGAGGCTGGAGAGCAGATCGTCGAGCTCGATCGGTCTCTCACCGGTGGTCGCCGCGTGAAACGCACCGGTCAGCGCCGCGGTCGCGAGCGCCGCTGGAACACCGTCGGCCTTCGTCTCGGTCACCATCAGCGCGAGCCGACCATCGGCGAGCAGCGCCGCCGCCCAGCTGGCGCCCGTGGTCTTCGGTGCGGAGCGGTATTCCGCCGCGACCGTCCACCGGCCGAGCTCGTCATCGCGGCTCGCGACCGCCTGGAGCCGCATCGCCTCGGCGACCTCGACCTCGCGGGCGGTCGCGCGCTCCTTCGCGGCGGTGCGCGCGAGCGCGGCGTACGTGAGCGCGCGGGCGACGGCACGCGCCGACTCGGCCACGAGCGCGCGCTCGTCCTCCCGCAGTGCATCACCGTGGTCACCCTCGACGAGGCCGACCAGCTCGCCGCGATCGATCAGCGGGACCAGCAGCGTCGCGCCGTGGGCGGCGGCCAGCGCCTCGAGCTGCGGCCGGAGCTCGCCGAGCCGCATCGTCGCGAGATCGGACGGCGACACCGCCTGGGCGTGCTCGACCAGCCAGGCGGCGACCTGCTTGTCGAGCGGCCACCGCGTGCCGGCGACGAGATCGACGAGCGCACCGGCGTCGACGCGCCACGCGGCTCGGAGCTCGATGCCCTTCGGTTGCCACAGGGCGGCGAGCCGGTCGACGATCACGCGCTCGTCGTCGACATCGGCGAGCGCCGCCACGAACTTCTCGAGCGCGAGGGAGCCGGCGACGCGTACGAGCGGCTGCTGGGACAACACCCAGACGCCGCCGAGCGCCAGCACCCACACCGTGCTGGCGGCGATCGCCATCGCGAGCGGCGCGGCACCGTGCAGAACCCACGCGAGCACCCCGACGACCGCGCCGGCGGTGACGAACGCGATGGTCTCCTTCAGCACGTCGCGGTCGAAGCCCTGCGGGCGGAGCAGATCCGTGTAGAGCACGAGGTACAGCGCGATCAGGCAGCCGGCGAGCGCCGAGAGCCACGCGAGCGGATAGAAGTCCCACACGCCGTGGATCAGCAGCGTATCGACCGAGCCGACCGCGCCGAGCGCGAGCATGCCGACGAGCAGGCGCGAGATCCGGCGCCTCTCGCCGCTGGTGTGCGTGCGGCGCATGACCCACATCCCCACGCCCATCCAGATCAGGAGCTGGCTCCAGTGCAGATCCGTCAGCGGCCCGGCGGTCGTGTAGTAGATGCCGACGCGGAGGAGCTGGACGTCGGGCACGACGAGGTCGGTGGCCCAGCAGACCGCGAGCGCCGCGACGCCGATCAGCCCGGCGATCCGCGCGAGCCAGCGGTGCCGCTCGAGCTGACCGCTGACGCCGAGCAGGACGAGCAGGAGATTCGGACCGATCAGCGCGACGGGACCCGAGCCGATCCGCAGGAGGCGCAGCGCGGTCTCGCGGTCGAGCGCGCAGATCGAGAGCGCCGTGCAGAACGCCCACGGGAGCGTCGTGAGCGCCGCGCCGATCACGCCGAGCCGCATCACGCGATCGCCGCGCACCAGCGCCGCCACCAGCGCGCACGCGAGGAGCGTCAGCACGCACGCGACGTATGGCGCGGCCAACCAGTTCCAGCGCAGCTCGGACACCCGAGGATGACGCTACTACGGGGTGCCGAGCTGGAGGGAGAGAGAGTAGCGGTTGAAGGCGCACTCCCCGTCGCAGTCGCCGACACCCGAGCGCGCGACGCGCAGGGTGTAGCGCTGACCCGCCGTCACGGGAGTCGAGAGGCACACCGTGTCGGACCCGTCGTCGGGCGGTGCCGTGCCGCCGCAGTCGGCTTGCGAGCCCGTCTTGCCGGCGAGCTCGATCGACAGCTGCTCGAACGCGAGCGGGAAGTCGATGCGGACCGTCGCGACCGTCGCGCCGCACCCCACCGGGACGTCGAAGGCGTACCAGTCCTCCGCGTCGGTGGCCGGCGTGCAGCCCTTGATCTGGATCAGCGGGGACACGCACGCGAGGTTCGCGATGGTCTGGGCCGCGCTCGCGCCGTTGTTGGGCTCGACCTCGGTGATCTTGTCGCCGCACTCGAACGGCTTCACGCCGCCCGGCAGCACGCACACGTTGTCGGCGCCATTGCAGGCCTGACCCTCGGGGCACGACTGCTCCGGTCCACACAGGTACGCGCCCTGCACGATCTCGGGCGCGCACGCGGACAGCAGGGCGATGGCGAGGAGCGCGCGCATCAGAAGCTCCACGTCCCGCCGAGCAGCGCGCCGCCGTCGGTCGGCGTGACCGTCGGGCTGCCGCGGCCGTGCGGCCGGATCACCGCGTGCTCGCTCTCCGGCTCGGTCACCATGTAGAGGACCGCGGCGCCGATCAGCAGCAGGCCGCCGGCGCTGTACGCGATGATCGCGCGGCCCCGCGACCGCTCGGCGCGGTCGTACGCCTCGCGATCCTCGGTGGTCCACGCGTGACCGGTGTAGCTGTCCGCGGACACGTCCTCCGACGCCGACCGCGAATCGAGGTGCCAGTACGCGCCGAGCAAGCCGATGAGGAGCCCCCCACCGGCGAGGCTCCCGAGCAGCAGCTTGTTCTCCTTCGAGCGCTCGCCCGGGATCTCGACGACGATGTCCTTGTCCGCGTGCGCGGGCGCCCGTGCCGCCGCGAGCGCGACGAGGCAGGCCAGGGGAGTGAGCCGCGAGAGAACCATGCCCGGAACGTGGCGCGGCGCGGAAACGCCGTCAACACGGAGGGGCCTGAACGCCCCTGTCATCCCGCGACCCACACGCCGCGCAGGGCCTGCTCCAAGCTCGCGAGGCGGCAATTGTGGCAAGATCGGTCCATTGTCGCGTAGGGCGCCTCGATATCGCATCGAGATCTCGGCCACGGCTCAGGTGCTCCTCGGGGGAGAGCTGGCGGTGTGCCGCACGCGCGACGTGTCGGAGGTCGGGGTGTCGCTCGACACGGCCGCCTGGTTCCCGCTCGGCACGCGGCTCGCGATCTCGCTCGTCGATCCATCGAGCGGCACCGCGCTCGAGGTGATCGGCGACGTCGTGCGCGAGGCGGCGGCGCCGACCTGGTCGATCGGCATCCTCCTCGTCGAGCCCCCGGCCGAGTGGAGCGCGATCGTCGCGTCCGCGGCGCGGCAGTCGACGACCGGGCTCCCGACGTCGACCAAGCGGTACCGCGTGCTGGTCGTCGGCGACGAGCACCGCCAGCGCGGCGCGATGGCGCTCTACGTGACGAGCGGCTGGGACGTGCTGTTCGCCACCGACGGCGCGAGCGTCGCCGAGGCGATCGAGAACGTCGACCTCGACGCCGTGATCGCGGAGCTCGACGGCGAGGACCCGCGGGTCACGCCGATCATGGAGGACATGCGCACCCTGCAGCCCCGCGCGCGACGGATCGTGCGCGGCCATGGCAGGGGCTCGTCCGACCTGGTACACCGGTTCGTGGAGCGGGACTCGGGTCTCGAGGCGCTCCTCGACGCGATCACCGCTGACATCCCAGCCGCGAGCTCACCGTGAAACGCTCAACTCTCGCCGCCATCTGCTTCGCGTTCTCCATGATGCTCGCGCTGGATGTCCAGGCGCAGGAGGCGGACCCCGATGCACCGCCGGCGGAGAAGAAGGAGGAGGGGCCGAGCACGCTGAAGACGCTCGGCTCGATCGGCCTCGCGCTCGTCGGCCTCGGCATGGTCGGCATCCCGGCGCTGAAGACGTTCTCGTCGAGCCTGTCCTACGCGCAGGCCAAGCTGAACCTGGTCAATCTCCTCCGGACGAATCCGAACCAGGCCGAGATGATGATGAAGTCCATGGAAGGCACGTTCGCCGAGCCGCTCGCGGGCGCGCTGAAGGCGGGCGGCATGTGCGGCACGCGGGACGTCAAGACGGTCCAGAGCTCCACGCAGCCGACGTACGATGCGATGGCGCAGGGCATGAGCGCGAAGTTCGGCGGCCTCATGGCGAAGGCCAAGCTCGGCCTCATGGCAGCCGTGGGCGGCGCGGCGATCGGCCTCTCCGGGGGCTCGCTCGTGTTCATCCCGATCATCATCGGCGTCCTGACCGGCCTCGCGTTCCTGCGACTCGTCCTCTACAAGAACGAGCTCGACGCCAACGTGATCAAGGCACGCCTCGAGATCCTCCCCGAGGTCAACTCGGCGATCTGCAGCGGGCGTTACATCGCCCCGCCGATGCCCGGCATGTGATCGCGAGACCCGGCCCGGCCTCGCAGGTCAGTGGTCTGCCGTGTAGCGGCCCTTCTTCGCCTTCGGCGTGACCGCCTTCGTGCGCGGGTCGGTGATCGTCTCGGGGCGCGGCACGAGACCGACGCCGAGCACGTGCGTGACGTCGGTCGCGAGCTTCGTCGCGCGCGCCGCGTCGACGGGGCCGAGGCGCCCCTCGATGATCGCGTGGGCGAGGCCCATCACGGCCGAGTTCGCGGCGAGCATCACCTCGTCCAGCGGGATCTTCGCGACGTAGCCGTCGTGCTGCGCCTTCGCGAGCGCGGCCTGCTGCTGCCGGACGAACTCGTCCTGGGCCGCGCGCTGCTCGGGCGGCAGGCGGTCGTACATCCCGGGGACGTTCATCGCCCGGAAGTGCGCGGGGTGCGCGACCGCGAACTGCACGATCGCGATTCCCGTCGCACGGAACTGCTCGAGCGGATCGTCGGGCGGCGCGGCCGCGATCGCGTCGCCGATCGCGTGGCCCATGCGCTCCGCGCACTCACCAGCGACCGCCGCCAGGAGGTCGTCCTTGCTCGCGAAGTGCCGGTACACCGCCGGCGCCGACACCCCCGCGCGCCGCGCGACGCCGCGCAGCGAGAACTGCTCCGGCCCCTCGGCGGCGATCTCCACGAGCGCCGCCTTGATCAGCGCCGCCCTCAGGTTCCCGTGGTGATACGCAGCCTTGCGAGGAATGTTATCATTGTTCACATTTTCGCTTGATCCGTCAACCTCCCCATGTTTACAGTGTTCACATGGTCGCAGCCAGCACGCTCACCCCCGCGCCGAACCCGACCGCTTCCGGCGGCGAGCCGCCGGTGCAGTCCCTGATCTGGACCCAGGACCTCGGCCGCGAGCACGGCTTCGAGCCGCTGCGTGTCGAGGGCACGCTGCCAAAGCAGCTCCGCGGCACGCTGTACCGCAACGGGCCGGGTCAGTTCGGCCAGTTCGGCCGGCGCTACTCGCACCCGTTCGAGGCCGACGGCGCGGCCCAGGCGATCCGGATCGCCGACGGCGCGGCGACGGGGGCGTCGCGCGTCCACCAGACCGCTGGCCTCGTCGAGGAGCGCGCCGCCGGGAAGATCAAGTACGGCCTGTCGGCGCCGTGGCCGACGCGGCTCGCGAACATGTGGCGCGGGCGGAACAAGAACACCGCGAACACCAACATCATCGTCTGGCAGGGCCGGGTGTTCGCGCTGATGGAGGCGGGCCGGCCGACCGAGATCGATCCGCGGGATCTCTCGACACTCGGCGAGACCGACCTCGGCGGCGTGGTCGGCGAGATGTTCAGCGCGCACCCGCACCGCGTCGCGTCCCGCAACGCGCTGTACAACTTCGGCCTCGAGTACGGCCGGAACACGAAGCTGCACCTCTACGAGCTACCCGACGTCGGCGCGGCGCGCCGGATCGGCACCGTCGATCTCGGTTACCCGCCGATGCTGCACGACTTCATCGCGACCGACACGCACCTCGTGTTCCTCGTGTCGCCGACGCGCGTGAACGTGCCGCGGATGATGACCGCGACCGGCACGTTCGAGCAGCTGTTCCAGTGGAAGCCCGAGCACGGCACCGAGGTCCTGTGCGTTCCGATCGATCGCCCGGCCGAGGTGCTGCGGTTCACGACCGACGCGTTCTACCAGTGGCACTTCGCGAACGCGTGGACGCGCGCGAACGAGCTCGTGATCGACTACGTGCGGTACGCCGATTTCGGATCGTTCCGCGGCATCGGACAGATCGGCGCGGGCGGTGGGCGCGAGCTGCTGGGGGAGGGTCGCTACCACCGCGCGGTGGTCGACCTCGCCGCCCGCACGCTGACGAGCGAGCAGCTGTCGGACCGCGCCTGCGAGTTCCCGACCGTCGCACCGGGCGACGAGGGTCGCGAGCATCGCCTCGCGTACGCGGTGTTCGGAGACCTCGGCGGCATCGGCGCGATCGACGGCGCCGGCCGCGTCGTCGAGCACGCGCTGCCGGAGGGTGAGCGCGCGACCGAGCCGCTGTTCGCCGACGGGTATCTCCTGACCCTCACCCACGCGCGCGACGCCGCGTACGTCGGCGTGTACGACGCCGCGAGGATCCCCGACGGTCCGGTCGCCAAGGTCTGGATCGACCACCACGTCCCGATCACGTTCCACGGGACGTTCGCTCCCGACCGCGGCTGATGGTACGAACGGGCCCTCCGTGCCCGCGCGCTACCTGATCGGCATCGACCTCGGAACCACGAACTCCGCGGTCGCGTACGTCGACACCGGCGCGGCCGATCCGCGGGTCCGCGTGTTCGAGGTCGAGCAGCTCGTGGCGCCCGGCGAGGTCGTGTCCCGGCGCCAGCTGCCGTCGTTCGTCTACCTCGCCGGCGACATCGATCTGGCGCCGCACGAGACCGTGCTCCCGTGGCCCACCCCGGACGCGGCGGGCATGCGGCCGGTGGTCGGCGAGCTCGCGCGCAACCAGGGCGCGCGCATGGCCTCGCGGATGATCGCGAGCGCGAAGTCGTGGCTGTGTCACCCGGGCGTCGATCGCCACGCGCCGATCCTGCCGTGGGGTGACAGCGACGGGCCCAAGCTGTCGCCGGTCACCGCGCAGGCGCTCGTGCTCGGCCACATCACGGACGCGTGGGACCACGCGCACCCCAACGCGCCGTTCGCGGAGCAGGAGGTGCTCGTCACCGTCCCCGCGTCGTTCGACGAGGCCGCGCGCGAGCTGACGCTGCAGGCGGCCGCGAAGGCGGGCTATCCGCCGGTCGTGCTCCTCGAGGAGCCGCAGGCCGCGTTCTACGCGTGGATCGACGCGATGAAGGGCGGGAAGGGGCTCGGTCCCGGCGAGCGCGTGCTCGTGTTCGACGTCGGCGGCGGCACCACCGACTTCACGCTGATCGAGGTCGACGCGTCGGGCGCGGGCTTCACGCGCACCGCGGTCGGCGATCACCTGCTGCTCGGCGGCGACAACCTCGACCTGACGCTCGCGAAGATCGTCGAGCAGCGGATCGTCGCGCGCACCGGCAAGAAGCTCGACGCGCTCCAGTGGCACGGTCTCGTCCACGCCTGCCGCCTCGCGAAGGAGACGCTGCTCGGCGACGAACCGCCGGAGTCGGCGCCGATCGTCGTCACGAGCCGCGGCGCGAAGCTGATCGGCGGCACGCTGCGCGACGAGGTCACGCGCGACGAGCTCCACAAGGTGTTGTTCGACGGGTTCTTCCCCCTCGTCGCGAAGACCGCGCCGCTCGCGCGCGGCCGCGGCGGTCTCCAGGAGTTCGGGCTGCCGTACGCGGCGGACCCCGCCGTGACGCGTCACCTCGCGGCGTTCCTGTCGCGCCACGAGACGCCGCGCGTCGACGCCGTGCTGTTCAACGGCGGTGCGATGACCCCGACGTCGCTGCGCGAGCGCGTGATCGAGCAGCTCGGCCAGTGGCAGGACGGCCCGCCGCGCGAGCTGCCGTCGACGATGCCGGAGATGGCGGTCGCGCAGGGCGCCGCGTACTACGGCCTCGTGCGCCGCGGGCTCGCGACGCGCATCAAGGGCGGCACACCGCGCGCCTACTACGTCGGCGTCGACGCGAGCGGCGCCCGCCGGCGCGTTCCGACCACCGAGGCCGCCGCGACCGGCGCGGCCGCCGAGCCCGCACGGTACGCCGTGTGCCTCGCGCCGCCGGGCCTCGAGGAGGGCCAGCGCGTGCAGCTCGCACGCGACTTCAAGCTCGTCACGAACCGGCCGGTCTCGTTCCGGCTGTACTCGTCGAGCACGCGCGAGGATCAGCCCGGCGCGCTCGTCCCGATCGGCGACGGGAAGGCCGACACCACCGACGACGGCTCCGACCTGCTCGAGCTGCCGCCGATCGTCACGGTGCTGCGCGCGCGCGGCCGCGGCGAGGTCACGGTTCGCCTCGAGATCCACATCACCGAGCTCGGCGCGCTCGAGATCTACTGCGTCGATCTCGACCCACCGAACGAGACGTGGAAGCTCGCGTTCGACATGCGCTCCGGCGGCACCGCGCCCGCGCAGGAGGACGCCGCGGATGCCGCGCCGCACCCGGCGATCGACGTCGCGAAGGCGCGCCTGACCAAGGCGTTCGAGACCGGCGCCGGCCTCGACACGCTGACGCGCGACCTCGAGACCTTGTTCGAGACGCGGCGCGACGAGTGGTCGATGATGACGGCGCGCGCGCTGTTCGACGCGCTCCTCGAGGTCGCGCCCGCGCGCAAGAAGACGGCCGATCACGAGCAGCGCTGGTTGAACCTCGCCGGGTTCCTCCTGCGCCCGGGCACCGGCGCCCCGCTCGACACGTGGCGCGCGCGGATGATGTGGGGCGTATTCAACGAGGGCCTCGCGCACCCCAAGAGCGAGCCCGGCAAGCTCGCGTGGTGGATCACGTGGCGCCGCATCGCGGGCGGCCTCGCGAAGGGCCAGCAGGACCAGTTCTACGACCGCCTCGCGAAGCTGCTGCTGCCGAACCCGCTGCAGGCCAAGAAGCTCGCCGATGCGAAGGCCAGCAAGCAGGAGCTGGCCGAGATCTGGCGCGTCGTCGCGTCGCTCGAGCGCCTCGCGGTCGGCCACAAGATCAAGCTCGGCGACGAGCTGGTCCGCCGCATGGAGCGCCGCAAGGGCCGCGAGGACGCGGTGCACCTGTGGGCGCTGTCGCGCGTGGGCGCGCGCGTGCCGTTCTACGGTCCGCTCAACCTCGTGGTGCCGGCCTCGAAGGTCAAGGACTGGGTCACGCAGCTCTCCGCGTGGGACTGGCCCGAGCCCGACAAGGCGGCGTTCCCGCTCGCGCAGCTCGGCCGCCGCACCGGCGATCGCTCGCGCGATCTCGACGACGCCACGCGCGAGAAGCTCGCCACGCTCGTGCGCGGCATGCCCGGCGGCGATCGCGCGGCCGTGCTCGTCGAGCAGGTCGTCGCGCTCGAGGCGCGCGAGGAGCGCGTCGCGCTCGGCGACACCCTGCCCGCCGGCCTGCGGCTCGTCATCGACGACGAGCGCGCGCCGGACGACGCCGCGCCCTGAGCGCTGCGACAGCGCGACAGCGACACGCTGTCTGTCGCACGCAAGGCGCGACAAAGCGCAGTCCCGTCTCGCGTCGCGCCGGCGTCGCACGATGACGAGCACGATCGACTTCGGTTGAATGATCCGCGATGAAGAGGATCATCGCGTCGTGCGTGCTCGCTACCGGTGCGGGCGCGCTCCTGCTTCCCGCCGACGTCCACGCGCAGTCGAGCGCGACCGTCGGGACCCTGCGCGGCGTGGTCCGCGACAAGGCGACGGGCGAGCCCGCCGTCGGTGCGACGATCGTCGCGACGTCACCGTCGCTGATCGGCGAGCAGATCACGATCACCGAGGACGGCGGGCAGTACTTCCTCACCTCGCTGCCCCCCGGCCTCTACGTGCTCACCGTGTTCTACGCCGATGCCGAGTTCTCGCGCGGCAACGTGCTGATCCAGGTCGGCAAGGAGGCGGTCGTCAACGTCACCGTCGACACGCGGACCTCCGGCGGCACGCCGAAGGGCGAGGTCATCGTGCTGACCGGCACCGCGCCGATCGTCGATCAGGGCTCGACGAAGACCGGCCTGACGATCACCGAGGACTTCACGCGCAACGTGCCGACCGCGCGCACGTTCGGCGGCGTCGTGGGCCAGGCCGCGGGCGCGCAGACCGACAACTACGGCATCTCGTTCGCCGGCGCGACCTCCCTCGAGAACACGTACATCGTCGAGGGCGTCAACACGACCGACACGGGCTTCGGCGGCCTCGCGACGAACCTGCCGAACGAGTTCATCTCCGAGACCGAGGTGATCACCGGCGGCTACAACGCCGAGTTCGGCCGCGCCACCGGCGGCATCGTCAACGTCGTCACCAAGCAGGGCTCCGACGAGTTTCACGGCTCGGTGTTCGGCTACGTACAGCCGGGCGCACTGATCTCCGAGGCCAAGCTGATCCAGCGCGAGGGCGGGTCGATCGACAGCAAGACCGATCTCGACTACCGGTACGACCTCGGCGCGGAGCTCGGCGGGCCGATCGTCA
>JAEUJX010000741.1 GCA_016794545.1 Myxococcales bacterium | reverse complement strand
ATCGCCGAGCCGGTGTGGTCGACCTCGAAGCCATCGCCGCGCGCCTTCTCCCAGGCCGGGGTGTCGCGCAGCGCGATCACGACGACGCTGTTGCCCGCGCGGCGGAGAGCGAGCGCGTGGTCGCGCGCCTCCGGGACATATCCGAGCACCACGACTCGAGCGCCTTCGAGAATGAACGTACCGAGCAGAGCGTCGGGATCGAGCGCGGTCATGATGGCTCCTTGCGGGTGGTTGGCTGAGCTTGCGAAGCCGCAAGCGGCTGAGCTTGCGAGGCTGCTTGCGCGGACGGTGGGCGCGTGACGGCGCCCTCGGAGGCAGAGCTGACGAGGGCGGCGAACTTCGCGATCACGCCGCGCCGGTAGGCGTGCTCGCGCACCGAGGGCGTGCGCGTCGACAGATCGGCATCGACGTCGAGCCGGCGGTTCGCGACGTCGAACGTGATCACGTCGCCGTCGCGGAGGTACGCGATCGGTCCGCCGTCGGCGGCCTCGGGCGACACGTGGCCGGCCATCAGGCCGTGCGTCGCACCGGAGAACCGGCCGTCGGTGACGAGCGCGATCGAATCGCCGAGGCCCTGGCCGATCAGCGCCGCGGTGACGCCGAGCATCTCGCGCATGCCCGGGCCGCCGCGCGGACCCTCGTGGCGGATCACGACGACGTCGCCCGGCTTGATCGCGTTCTGCTGGACCGCGGCGAAGGCGGCCTCCTCGCCGTCGAACACGCGGGCGGGGCCGGTGTGCGTCTGGCGATCGTGGCCGGCGAGCTTCACGACGCAGCCGGCGGGGGCGAGAGAGCCACGCAGGATCGCGAATCCACCGCGGGGCTTGAGAGGATCGGCGACGGCCCTGAGGACCGGAGCGCCTTCTCCGCGTGCGGACGCTGCCTCCTCGCGCAGCGTCCGCCCGGTACAGGTCGGCGCGTCGGCGAGCAGGCCGGCGTCCAGCATGCGTTTCACGAGCAGGCGAACTCCACCGGCGCGGGTCATGTCGACGGCGGAGTAGCGACCGCCGGGCTTGAGATCGGCGAGCACCGGCGTGCGCGCGGCGATCGCGTCGAAGTCGTCGATCGCGAGCGACACGCCGGCCTCGTACGCGATCGCGAGCAGATGGAGCACGGCGTTCGTCGAGCCCGCGGTCGCGGCGACCGACGCGATCGCGTTTTCGAACGCGGTGCGCGTGAGCAGCGCGCGCGGCCGCACGTCGCGCTTGATGAGGTCCATCACCATCGCGCCGCACTCGCGCGCGACGTCGTGCTTCGCGGGATCCGCGGCGGCGACCTCGTTCATGCCCATCGGCGACATGCCGAGCAGCGTGATCGCGACGCTCATCGTGTTCGCGGTGAACTGGCCGCCGCACGCACCCGCACCGGGGCACGCGCTGTCCTCGAGCACGCGCAGGCGCTCCGACGACAGCTTGCCGGCGGCGTGCGCGCCGACCGCCTCGAACACGTCCTGGATCGTGACGTCGTTGCCCTCGAACGTGCCCGGCGCGATCGGACCGCCGTACAGCACGAGGCCGGGGAGATCCATGCGCGCGAGCGCCATCACCGTCGCGGGGATGGTCTTGTCGCAGCCCGACAGCGCGATCACGCCGTCGAGGAGGTGCGACTCGGCGAACAGCTCGATCGAGTCCGCGATCACCTCGCGCGAGACGAGCGAGCCGCGCATGCCCTCGGTGCCCATCGTGATGCCATCGGAGACCGCGATCGTGTTGAACTCGATCGGCGTGCCGCCGGCCGCACGAACGCCCGCCTTCACGCTCTCGGCGAGAGCGCGCAGGTGAACGTTGCACGGCGTGACCTCGGTCCACGTGTTCGCGATGCCGACGAGCGGACGCTCGAGGTCCTCGTCGGTGAAACCGGCCCCCTTGAGCATCGCTCGCGCGGGTGCTCGCGAAGGGCCTTTCTTGATCTTGTCACTGCGCATCGTCGACCGTTGTTTCCTCGAGGGGCTAGAACGAAAAAGCCCCCGCTCCGTTTCCAGGGCGGGGGCCGATTTGCGGGACAGACGTCCTTCAGATCGGTGGCCCGCGGCCCAAAATAAGGAGAAGCGCGTCGAGGCCGAGGATCGAGGGCGCAACCACGCCCACCTCGCCCAGATCAGCTACGAGACGCACTACGAGGGACCGCGAAGCAGCAACGTCGAGCTTCGCAATCTCCACCATCGAGACTGACGCTAAGGGACGAGACGCGATGCGTCAAGCATGATGATGCTTCGCGTTAGCGGGCCCACATGTGTGCCTCGGAGCCAATCTCGCGGAATCGGTCCGGTTTTCGGACAAGAAAAAAATCTGCTTTCGCGGACAGGCGAAACGACCTTCACGTGCCGGTCGTCGCGCGACGCTCGCGTTGATCGTCGCTCGATCGCCTGGATCGCGTCCGATCTAGTTCGTCGTGCTGACCGCGCACGTCGCGTGGTCGATGAGGATCGCGTGCGTGCCGTGCCCGTATTCGCCCTCGCGGCCGAGCTCGCTCTTGATCTCGACGAGCGCGTGCGACGTCAGCGTGCGGAGCGTGACCGAGAACGTCTTCCCCTCTTCCTCGTCCTGCTCGTAGATCACCGAGCTCTTGCCGTTGCATGTCGCGGTGACCTTGCCCTTGCGCGACGGCGCGACGTTGTTGCCGCCCTTCGTCGTCTGCGTGATCGACCACGAGAGCGACAGCGAGCCGCCCGCGTCGATCTTCGCGTTCGGCGGAACATCGACGGGCTTGTCCGCGAACGCGACGTAGCCCTCGCGCGCGAGCACCTCGTTCTCCGTCCTCGCCGTCCCGTCGGCGACCAGGTCGGCGAGCGGCGAACGGACATCGGTTCCGACGTACGCGAGGAACAGCTCGCGATCCTGCGTGCCCTGAAAGCCGACCACGCACGCCGCCGCTCTGTTCGACGCCGACCACGCGAAGCAGCCCTGCCGTGGCTCGCCGGTGGCGAGCTTCGCCACGTTGATCGGCGCCGCCGCAGGTGCCGGCTTCGCAGGTTCGGTCTTCGCGGGCTCGACCTTCGGAGGCTCGGACTTCGCCGTGGCACCCTCGGCCGTCCGCGGCTGCGCCGCCTGGTCGGCCTGCTTGCCGTCGTCTGCCTTCTTGCATGCGCTCGCGAGCGCCAGGGCGAGGAGAAGCGTTCTCATGGCGGGAGCGATAGCCGAACGCGCCTCGTCGGTCGAGAGGCTTTTGAGGATCCACGGAACCGAGCGTCGATCGCCCGTGCGATCCGAACGGTCCAGGGCGGACGTCAGGGTCCGAAGACATCCGCGCGGTCGATGCCGATGGCGACGCCGGCGGAGGCCGGGGACTTCGTGCCGGTGACGCGGACCGCGAGCGTGTGCACGCCGGGCGCGAGCCTCGGCGAGACGTAGATCGGCTGCGCGCCCTGGCGGATCGGGGCGTACGTGTCGCGCGTCGTCTCGGGGCCGTCGTCGATCGAGAACGCGGCGATGCCGTTGCCGGCGTCCTTCACCGCGTAGAGTGCGATCTGCGTGCCGGTGAAGGTGTACGTGGCGGTCGCGCCGGTTTGCGCCGAGCCGTGGTCGGTGTTGCCCATGCACTGCGCGCAGGTCGTGTAGAGCGTCCAGTCGCCGGCGAACGTGGCGTCGCCGTCGTCGAGGCTGTACGTGCCGGGGCCCGGATCGCCGGAGGGCGCGAGCTGCGGTTCGTTGACCGGGACGGGCGGGCCGAGGTCGAGCGGGCTGCCCGGAGCGAGCTTCTGCACGCGCGTGGTGCGGCCGTCGTAGGTGAACGAGCCGGTGTTCTTCGCGTGGTAGACGATCCAGTCCTCGGTGCCATCGGGGCTCTTGAAGAAGCCGTTCGAGCCGGGGCCGAACACGCCGAGCTCGGGTGCGGCGCGCAGCACCGGGACGGGGTGCTGTGTCCAGCTCGACGCGAGCATCGGATCGGCGCTCATCGGCGCCGTCAGCATCCACAGCTGGTAGTCGGGCTTGCCGGTGTCGCAGCTCGAGTACACGAGGTGCGTGGTGCCGTCGCGCTGCAGGATCGAGGGCGCCTCGCGGACCTCGGGGCAGCCGCCGGCCGCGGGGAGGTACACGCGGGGGCCGCCGATCGTCCACGGGTTCGCGAGCTGTGCGATGTACAGACGGTTGCGGGCCTGCGCGTTCTCGCCGCTCCACACGATGTAGCGCTTACCGTTCTGCTCGAACACCTCGGGATCGATCGCCCACAGGCCGAGGCCGTTGAACGGCTCGAGCTTCGCCTTGTAGTGGTAGGGGCCGAGCGGATCGGCGCCGTCGGACTCGAGCACGTGGAGGCGGTGGTGATCGTCGAGGCCGTCGTCGGCGGTGTAGTAGACGTACCAGCGGCCGTCGAACAGGTGGAGCGCCGGGGCCCAGACGTCGCGGTCACGCGAGGGGTCGGTGTCCTGCCAGATCGTCGCGGGCGCGGCGACCGCGAGCTCGGGCAGCGAGCGCGCCTTCCACATCCGCAGCGCGTCGCCCTGCGTGGTCATCAGGTAGTAGTGGCCCGCGTGGTAGGTGAGGAACGGATCGGCGCCCGCGTTGATCGGGTTGCGAAACCGCGCGGGGCGCACGGGCGGCGGATCCTCACCGTCGGAGATCGGGGGAGCGCCGGCGTCCGGCATCGCTTCGAGCGCGGCGTCGCACGCGCAGAGCGCGAGCACCGCGGCGAGGAGGCGCGTCATAGGTCGACTCCGATGCCGAGGTGCACGATCAGCGGATTGACCCACATGCTCGTCCAGGCCTTGCCGACCTCGGCCTTCTCGAGCAACGGGATCTCGGGTGTCGCGACCTCGATGTCCTCGACGGTCGCGCGCGCCTTCAGGAACGCGATGTACTTCACGTCGAGGCGCGCGTGGACGCCCTTCCACAGCTTCACGTCGATCCCGGACTGCAGCACGAGCCCGGGCGCCGGATCGATCGTGAACCGCGGGGCTCCCGCCGAGGTGAGCACCGGGTTCGTCGCGCGCGCGTTGTAGGTGACGAGCACGGTGAGCCCGGCGCCCACGTAGGGCTGGACCGGACCTTCGAAGTGCTTGTAGACCGCGGTGACGATCGGCGGAGCGGCATCGGCCTCGCCGAGCTCGGAGCCGAGCGCGGGAACGCCGGTCGGGATGCCGAGCGCCTCGGGGGCGATCGACATGTCCTTCAGCGTGCCGGTCGCGCGGAACTTGATGTGGATCGGCGTCGACAGCACGGTCTCGAGCGACAGGCGGTCGTCGAGGATCGGCAGCGTGTAGCCCGCGATCACGGCGGGCACGGTGAGCGCATCGATCGCCGCACCCGAGCCGGCGATCGGCCCGTCCATCACCGCCACACTCGCGGGGCCGTGAACATCGGAGAGCACGAGCTCGCGCGAGTCCGAGAACGCGCGCATGTGAAGGACGCCCGCACGGACGTAGAGCCGCTTGTAGCTGATGGTCGGCTCGTCGGGCTCGGCGCGCTCGGCGCGGGCGGAGGTGCAGGCGAGCAGCAGGATCGCGATCGCGAGCTTCACGGGAGCCTCCCACGCGGCGCCGGGGTGAGGAGCTGCAGCTTCATCTGTCCCGTCGGGACGACGAGGTCGACCGCGCCGGTGATCCCGAGCGGTGCATCGATCCCGACGGAGATCGGGACCTCGGCGGTGTTCGACAGCTCGAGGGCGAGCCGCCCATCGGCGCGGAACACGACGGGGCCCTCGAGCGCGACGTGCAGGCGTTTGCTGTGCAGGTCGTGCTGCGCGAGCGGCAGGCTCATGTCGGGCGCGTCCATGTAGAGGTCGAGCGCGGTGACCATCCACGGCCTGCCCTCGCGCTCGATGATGTAGCCCTCGAGCGGGCCCTCCTCGGGATCGCGCATGCGCATGACGCTCTTGCCGGTCGATGCCGGGATGCCGATGCCGAGCGCGCCGGCGGTCATCGGGAGGTCGGTCGAGTACATCGCCTGCGGCGTCATCGTGACGGGGACGCAGGTCGGGGCGATCGTGCCGTCGGGCAGCGCGCAGTGGTCGCGCCGCTCGCCGAGCTGCGCGGGGATCGCGCCGAGCACGTACATGCAGCCCTCGATCTCCGGCGTGCCCGGGATGCAGTCGGGCTCGGTGAAGCGGGCGAAGCCGATCAAGCCCGAGGTGCCGGCGATCTTCAGCGCGACGCGGTTGGTGTCGCGGCGCTGCTCGCCGGCCTCGAGCTTGCCGGAGCCGTTGAGATCGGTCGCCGGGCTCGCGGCGGCGAACAGCGTGGCGCGGCCCGCGGGCTCGGCGCCGATGAAGTCGACGATCAGATCGGGACCACCCGCGGCGGCCGTGCCGGCGAGCGGATCGAAGTTCGCGGGCTTGCCGTTGGTGCCGCACAGCTCGCCGGCCTCGCAGGTCGCGTTCGCGCCGGCGACCAGGCGCAGGCGGTAGCGTCGGCCGACCTGCCACGGCTGGTCGGGGATGAACGAGAGGTCGCGGTGGCGGCGCACCAGCGTGCCGGCGACGACGCCGGTGCACCGACCCGCGGCGTCGAGCGCCTCGACGCGCACGCTGCCGGCGGCGCACGTCGTGCCGAGCTGGATCGACGCCGCGCGGAGCGGCTGATCGAAGACGACGCCCACGCGCTCGTCGCCGGCGAGCGTGAACGCGCGATACGGATCGTCGGCCGCGGCGCCGCCGACGCAGCGACCCGCCATGCTCGTGCTGCCGTCGACGAGCGAGCACGGCGCGCCCGGGTACACCGCGACGACGGCCGGCGGCACGTCGGTCGCCACGAGCAGCTGCGTGCCGATGGCGAACGCGCGGTCCGCCATCTCGTTGCCGGCGTTGTCGGCGATGTCGGAGAGCTCGACGCGATAGCCCTGCGCGTGCGCCATGCCCGCGCGCGGGCGGACCACCACGACCGAGCCGTGCGACTCGAGCGATGCGGCGACGACAGCCCCGGCGCCATCGCGGAGCGTGATGCCGCCGGCGCGCGCGCGGTCGAGATCGATCGGCTCGTCGAAGATCAGCTCGAGGCCCTCGTCGGGCACCGCGTCGGCGCTGTCGGGGGCGGGCAGCGTCGAGATCAGGGCGGGCGGCTGCGCATCGGGCGCCGCGCGCTCGCCGGGCGCCGAGATCAGATCGAGGACGAGGTTCGTCGGCGCGGTGGCGAGGCCGAGGAGGTTGATGTCGAGCGCGCCGAGCGACTCGATCGCGAGCGCGCCCTCGTCGATGACGGCGAGGCCCGTGAGCTGGACGCCGAGGATGGTCTGCGCGAGCACGGCGTTGCCGGTGGGGTCGCTGGCGTAGACCGCCAGGTCCAGGCCGAGATCGACGAGCAGCGTCTCGCGCTCGCCGCGGTGGATGCGGCCGCCCGCGTCGGCGAGCAGCTCGATCTGCACGATGCCGGTGGCGAGCGCGCTCGGCACGGCGCCGGCGAGCCGGATGTCGAGACCGGCCGAGGTGAACCGCTGGCCGCGCGGGATCGCGAACGCGATCGGACCGCCGAGCGCCATCGCGTCGCCGAGCTCGGTCTCGATGACGGCGGGGAACATCGCCGCCGAGACGCTGCCGATCATCGGGTGGACGACCTCCATGGTGTTCGTGAGGTCGGTGCGAGCGATCGCGGCGACCGGGTCACCATCGACGCGCGTGCGGAACGTCTGCCGGATCGTGCCGCGGCCCGTGCTGTCGGCCGGAGCGAGCGCGAACGAGGCCGCGACCGACGGCTCGCCGCCGAGATCGACGAGCTTGTCGCCGACGCGCAGCTCGTACGAGGCGCCGGGCACGAGCGTGTCCTTCGGATCGAGCGTGACGTGGATGCCGCGCGCGAGGAGCGTGACCGGCACTGCTGCACCGGTCGCGTCGAGGAGCTCGATCGATCCGGGCTCGATCGCGACGCTGCGCGGATCGAGCGGCTCGGAGAACACCAGCTGGATCGTCGAGGTGTCGAGGATCGGCCGGAACGCGCCGATCTCGGAGGGCGCCGATCCATTGATCGCGATCAGCGCCGGCGCGCCGGCGAGCGGCCGATCGTTGCGCGTCGTGAAGCGAACGATCGTCTCGCCGCCGACCTCGATCGCGTACTCGGTGCCGGGCCGCAGCGCCTCGGGCTCGATCGACAGCGTCTTGCCCTCGCCGACGAACGTGACGAGCGAAGGCACCGCGCCCTCGGGCCCGATCACCGCGCTCGTCACCGGCACCGCATCGGCATCGGTGAACGACACGATCAGCTTCGCGCCGAGCGGCACGTCGCGCTGCTGATCGCGCGGGTAGGTGAAGACCACGCCGGGCTCGATGCCCGGATCGGCCGCGGGTGCCTCGGAGCACCCGACCGCGCCCACTGCCACGAACGCCACGAAGCTGACCCTCATGGACACCAGGTATACACAGTGTTGACCATGATGAATCACCGTCGCGATAACAGGCGCTGGCAGCAGTTTTCGCTTGACCAAGGGTATACACGTTGTTTACCAATGAGGAGAGTGATGCAGACCTACGACCACCACGGGCTCGGAATCGCGTATGTCCGCCAGGGCCGCGGGCGACCGATCGTGCTGCTCCACAACGGCGGCACGAGTCACGCGATCTGGCGGGATGTCATGGCGCACCTCGCCATCGACCACGACGTCGCCGCCCTCGATCTGCTCGGCTACGGCGAGTCGGCGCGGCCGGGCACCGGCTACACGCTCGCGCGTTACACCGAGATCCTCGAGGGCTTCCTCACCACGCTCGGCATGACGCCCGCGGTGCTCGTCGGCAACTGCATGGGCAGTGCGATCGCGATGTCTCTCGCGCGGCGGCGCCCGGCGCTCGTCTCGTCGCTCGTCCTCTGCAATCCGCTGACCGAGGCCACCTTCCTCGCCGGCGCGCTGGGCTCGACGCTCCGGCTTCGCCGCGCGCTGCCGAGGATCTCGACGCCGGTCGTCGCGGCGCTGAAGAAGCTGAGGCTCCCGCGCTTCGTGGCCCGCCCGTTCGTGCGCATGCAGTATGGCGCCCTCGGCCAGAGCTCCCTCGCGGCTCGCGAGGCCGAGCTCTGCGCCTGCTACGACTCGCCGGACCAGCTGCGTTCGCTGCTCGGCGTCCTCGACGACCTGGACAGCTACCGCGCGCTCGACACCTTCGCGCCGCCGCGCGGCTTCCCGCCGATCACCACGATCTGGGGCCTCGACAACAAGATCCTCTCGCCCGACGCGGGCCGCGTGCTCGCCGAGACCTGGAAGGCCACGCGCACCGAGTGGCTGCGCGGCTGCGGCCACCTGCCGATGATGGAGGCGCCGGAGCACGTCGCCAGCGTAGTAATTAGGTCCGACCTAATTAATGCGCGAACTGTGCAAGCGGGCGTGTCCGGCCCGGACAGGAGGGTGCGCTGATGATGCCGAGGATCTCGCGGACGCTGCTCGTGCTGCGCGGCGCGCCGACGCCGGGGCGCTGGGAGCGAGGCAACTACCGGCGCGTCATCGTGCTGCGGCTGCTCGCGAAGCACGTGGAAAGGAAGACACCGTGAAGCTGTTTCCCGACGACATCTTCAACCTCGCGGACATCGCGCTCGAGGTCGCCCAGAGTGATCCGGGGCGCGTCGCGGTGATCGAGCCCGACGGGCGCAACGCGGACGGGACGCGGAAGTACCGGCAGTACACGTACCGGCAGCTGTCGACGGACGTCGAGTCCGTCGCGATCGGGTTGCGCGAGCTCGGGATCGCCGAGCGTACGCGCACCGTGTTCATGACGCCGCCGAGCTATGGCGGGTGCGTGGTCGGGCTCGCGCTCACGCGCGTGGGGGCCACGACGGTGTGGATCGATCCGTCGGTCGGATATCTGAACGTCGCGGAGCGTCTGAACCGGCTCAGGCCCGACGCGTTCGTCGGCATTCCCCTCGCGCACCTGGGGCGGATGACGTTCGGCTGGGGCTCTCGACTCCGCATGAAGGGCATCTCGATCGGACCGGCGCTCGTGCCGGGGACGCGGTCGTGGCAGTCGCTGCGGCGGCCCGTGCCGGCGCACGGCATCGTGCGCGCGAACGTGAAGCCGCAGGACCCGGCGGCCATCATGTACACGACGGGCTCCACGGGCCCGGCGAAGCCGACGCTGTACGAGCAGCGGAACCTGTGCGCGATCCACCGGCTCGTGCACCAGACGTGGCGGTTCGATCGGCGCGCGACGCCGCCGGTCGACATGCCGGTGTTCCCGGCGTTCTTCACGGTTGGCCTGTCGGCGGGCGGTACGATCGTCATCCCGCCGATCAACTACGTGCGGCAGACGCCGGAGAAGGTGGATCCGCGGGCGTTGCTCGAGGTGATCGGTGACTGCAAGGTCGAGACGCTGTTCGCGTCGCCGGTGATCCTCGAAAACCTGGCGCGGCTCGGACGGGACGAGGGCGCGACGGCGCGCACGCTGCACACGGTGGTCGGCGGCGGAGCGCCCCTGTACGCGCGCGTGATCGGGCCGCTGCGGCAGATGATCGCCGAGAACGGCGAGGTCCACGCAGACTACGGCGCGACGGAGGCGCTGCCCGCCACGGAGATGGCGGGGGAGGAGGCGATGATCGAGACGTACAGCGCGACCGCGCGCGGCGAGGGGCTCTGCGTGGGGCGGCCGTTCGACCGCGTCGAGGTGAAGATCGTCGAGCTCACCGACGGTCCGATCCGGTCGCTCGAGCGAGTGCGCGAGCTGGCGACCGGTGAGATCGGAGAGATCGTCGTCCGCGGGCCGCACGTCAGCACGTGCTACGCGGACGACGCGACGTCGACGCTCGCGAACAAGATCGCGGATGTCGATGGCGTGTGGCACCGCCTCGGCGATGCCGGGTACCTCGATCGCTCCGGCCGTCTGTGGGTCTGCGGGCGCGTCGGCCACCGGCTGGCGCTCTCCGATGGGCCCATGTTCCCGCTGATGTGCGAGCCGATCTTCGACGCGCATCCCGACGTGAAGCGCAGCGGCCTCGTTGGCGTGCCGCTCGGCGACACGGTGGTGCCGGTCATCTGCATCGAGCTTCTCGACGGTTCGACGCGCGGACCGAAGGTCGACATGATCCGCGACCAGCTGCTCCGGCTCGCAGCCGCGCACCCGACGACGCGCGCGATCCGCGCCGTGCTGTTCCACGTGCGACTGCCGGTGGACCCGCGCCACAACTCCAAGATCGAACGGCCGGCCCTCGCGCGCTGGGCCGCGAAGCACCTGACGAGGCTCGAGCAGCAGAGCGCCGTGCGCGAGCTCGCGGCGAGCGCCTGAAGCACGAGGCACCTGCCGAGGCGGGAGGAGCAGAGCGCCATGCACCAGCTCGCGGCGCGCGCACGATCCGCCACATCGATCCCGAGCGCGGCGCGCGCGAGGCGAAGCGCGAGGAGCAGAGCGCCGTTGCACCAGCTCGCGGCGCGCGCGCGATCCGCCACATCGATCCCGAGCGCGGCGCGCGGCGAGGCGAGGCGGGAGGAGCAGAGCGCCGTGCGCGAGCTCGCG
>JAEUJX010000707.1 GCA_016794545.1 Myxococcales bacterium | reverse complement strand
GGGAGCTCGCGAGGGGCGTCGAACAGCATGCCTTGATGATTCACCGGCCGCGCCGGCCGCGCCAGTACACGGCGCCGAGAGCGCGTGTAGGTGCACGTGCGCGCGGCTCGCTTGATCGGGCGAGGACGCGAGGGCATCCAGCCCGGAGCGATCACGCGAGCTCCGGCGCCGCCTGGCCGCGGCTCCCGAAGGACCCGTTCTGCTGGTAGCGCCGGCGCTGGAGCTTGTTGAGCGTGACGCGCGCCTTCCAGCCGAGGTACGCGCGCGTGAACGTCAGCATGTTCGAGCGATCGAGGTACGGGTTCTTGACGCCGGGTGCGACGGCGACGAGCGCGAGCACCTGCTCGGCGACCGACACCGGGCAGCCCTCGAGGCGAACGACGTCGCCCGCGAGCTTCGCCTTCGCGGAGGCGAGCTTCGCGAAGATGTCCTGGCTCGTCGCGACGTGCGGATCGAGCGACGAGCGATCCTTGTAGAGGCTCTCGATGGCGACCGGCTTGCCGTGGAGCTGGCCCTTCCAGTCGGCGCAGTCGCCGATGAAGATCACCTTCTCGCCGGGCTTCGCGTCGATGCCGCCCTCGTACTTGCCGAACACGACGTGCATGCGCGTGAGCTTCTTGTCGGTCTCCTTGTCGAACACGCGGAGGATCTCGATGGCCTCCTCGATCGCGCCCGGGCAGCCGCCCCAGCAGTAGTCGCCGGCCTCGGAGTCGGGCGGCGGGCCGGCGTAGGCCGAGATGTTCGTGCCCTCGAAGTACTTCTCGACGCGGATGAGGCCGACCTTGAAGCCCTTCGCGCGCTGCTTCGCCTCCTCGAGCGAGACGTCGCCGGTGATCTTGATCTTCGAGAGATCCGTCGAGCCGAAGCCGTGCTGTGCGGCGAGCCGGATGTGGTCGACGGTCATCGGATCGACGCCGATGATCGAGCAGCACACCGCATCGAACGCGACCTGGCTGTTGCCCATGATGATCATGCCGAGCGGGAACGGCGTCGGCGTCAGCATGCGGCCCTCGCCCGCCGTGATCGCATCGATCGCGATGAACGACGGCTGGATGATGTGCTGGAGGTCCGCGATCTTCTCGTTGAGCTTGTGATCGTGGTCGATCAGCCGGTGCCGATCGTCCTGGATGCCGATGTACGCCTTCAGCGAGAACGTCACCGTCGTCCACGGGTGCGCCTTGAACTTGGGGCAGTTCACGAAGAAGTCGGCGCGCGCGACGGGCTCGGGCGTGAACAGGTAGTCGCGCAGCCGGTCCTTGTGGGACAGCGGGATCTCGACCTGCTGCTCCTCCTCGAAGTGGTACTTCTTGACGTCGATCTTCTTCAGCATCGCGTCCCAACCGCTCTCGCGGAACGCGACGCGCGTCGGCACCGTGATGCCGCAGCGCTCGCCGGCGGCGAGCTCCGTCATCGACGAGCCGCCGACATCCTGCAGCGCGCGCAGCACGCCCTCGCCGAACTCCGGCCGCGTGTACGCGTAGGGGAACAGCGGTCCGGCGGCGACGAGGTTCGGCTTGACGAGCGTGCGTCCGAACGGACGCAGCCCGAGCTCCTCGAGTCCCTCGCGGATGATCGTGCGGATCCGCTCCGGGTCGTAGTCGCGGCAGCTGCGGAGGATGACCTTCGGCTCGGCCGGGATCTTCATGATCCCAGCATAGCGCTACTTCGGCTGGGCCGAGCCCGATCCCGCCGCGGGCGGCGGTGTCGCCGGCGCCGCTGAACCGGCGCCAGCCGCTGAACCGGAACCAGCGCCGCCGCCGGTCTCGGGAGCGGCGGGCGGCGTGCCCGGCGGGGCCGCCGGCGGCGCCTCGTCGGTCTTGGCCGCCGGCGGCGGAGGTGCCTGGGCCGGGCGGTTCTCGACGTTGGACAGCCAGTTCTCGACCGCGGCGAGGTTCGCGCGGACGCGGATCGCCCCGGCGTCGAGCTTCTGGAGCACGTCGTCGCTCGAGCGCTGGACCTCGGCCAGGTCGTTCGACTTCACGGCGTCGCCGAGCGTGCCCGGCGCGGTCGCGACGAGCGCGCGCAGCTGATCGATGCCGGCGCGCGCCTCGGTGAGCAGGCGGCTCGCGTCGGCGACGCCCACGGCCTCTCTCGCGACGGCGCTGCCGCGCCTCTGCAGTGCATCGGCGCGGTGCAGCAGTCGATCGACCTCGACGCCGTGCAGCTTCACGATCGAGAGCGTCTCCTCCTGGATGCGGCCGAGATCGGCGGACTTCTCGCAGCCGGCAGCGGCGAGCGCGAACAACAGGACGGATGACAGGAGGCGCTTTCTGGTAGTCACGGCAGGGCGGTTGTCCCAGAACTGCCGCCCGGCATCAAGGCAGCGGCGGCGCCTCGTCGCTCCAGGCGCTCCCGTGCGCATCGATCTCCGCGATGTAGACGAGGAACTGCGCGTAGTACGGGTGGTCGCCGAGCGTCGCCGAATCCGCGACCACCAGCAGGAACCGCTTCGCCCGGGTCAGCGCGACGTTCATCCGGCGCGTGTTCGCGAGGAACCCGATCTCGCCGTGTTCGTTCGAGCGCACGAGGTCGACGATCACCGCCTCCTTCTCGCGGCCCTGGAAGCCGTCGACGGTTCCGATCTCGAGCCCGGCGGCGCGCTCGTCCTTCAGGAGCTCGCGCAGCCGACGCGCCTGCGCCGAGTACGCGGCGATGATCGCGATGTCGGTCGGACGAAGCCCGCGCGACAGGAGGCGCCGCGCCTCCGCGGCGACGCGCTCCGCGTTGCCGCTGTTGAACGTGCTCGGATCGAACTGGAACGTCGGGATGTTGTTGAGAGAGCCGCCCGGTTCGAAGTCGGTGCGCTCCTCGAGCCAGTCCTTGCCCGCGGTGTCGAGGAGCCACAGCGGTCGGGGCCGCAGCGGGTCGGGCGTGACGCCCAGATCGTCGAGCGTGTGACGCGCGACGGACGGCGACGCGCGCAACCGGCCATCGTACACCGAGCGCGACGGGAACGTCATGATCTGCTCGTGCATCCGGTGCTGCTGCTCGAGCATCTCGACAGTCCGTCCCGACCCGGCCTCCGAGGCCAGGCGCTCGAACACCGTGGTGCCGAGCGTGGCCTCGACGGCCGGACCGCCCATCACGACCGGGCCGAGCTGGTGCTGGTCTCCGGCGAGCACGGCGACCTTCGCGCGCGCGAGCGGGATGAGCAGCAGGGGATCGGGCGCCTGCGTCGCCTCGTCGACCACCGCGCAGTCGAACACGCGCTCGCCGAGCAGCGGATGATCGCAGCCGACGCACGTCGCGAGGACGACGTCGGCGCGCTCGAGGATCGCGCGCTCCGCGTTCATGACCTCGCGCGCCGCATCGCGGTCGAGCGCGCGTGCCTCCTGCCACAGCTCCTTCGCCTCCGCGCCCCGGCGGCCCGCCGCGCTCTTGCGCAGCGCGCGAGCGCGATCGCGCCACTCGCGCGCGAGCCTGGTCGCACCGTCGGCGTCGA
>JAEUJX010000370.1 GCA_016794545.1 Myxococcales bacterium | reverse complement strand
CGCAACCCGGGCGACGGCTGGTCGATAGAGGCCGGCATGTCCCCACCGTTCACCCAGAAGCTCTCGCGCCTGACCATCGGTAGCCTCGACGACATCGACCTGACCGTCAGCGCTCAGTACAACCCGAAGGACCTCGACCTCGCGCGCAACGTGCCGTGGAAACCGATCGACGCCAACAACCGGGGGAAGAAGAACGAGCCGATCAAGCAGGTCAACGACGTCGAGTTCACGGGCGGCGAGGGTCGCTCGATGTCGCTCGAGCTGCTGTTCGATGGTTTCGAGGAGAAGCGGAGCGTCGCGCTCGAGATCTCGCTGCTGGACCAGATGGCGTGCGTGCGGCAGCGCCGAGGCAGGGCCGGATTCGAGTCCGAGTTTCGGCGCCCGCATCAGTGCGTGATCGTGTGGGGCGGAAGCGCCGAGGCGGAGTACATCCCGGCGATGCGCTGCGTGATCGAGTCGCTCTCCGTGAAGTACACGATGTTCGATCCCGAAGGCCGGCCCGTGCGCGCGGTCGCCAACCTGAAGCTGCGCGAGGCGGTCGTGAAGAAGGCATTCGCGGAGGGGGTACACGAGGCGGACGACGAGCATCGTGACCGGCTCGCCGCCCAGCGCGTGTGGGAGTCATCGCGCACCGAGAAGAAGGAGCGGCGGTGATATGGTGAACGGGTGCGGCGTGCGCGGCTGGATCCGGAGCTGGGAGTTCGCGTGGTCAGCGCGCGCGCGCTGCGCTACGACCGCCCCGCGGAGGCCCACGACGATCGCCCGGATCACGTGCGCGCGGCGTCGGGGCTCGCGGTGCACTCGGGGCAGCTCGTCATCGTTCAGGACGATGCCTCGTTCTTCGCGGTGCTCGGTGACGACGGCGTCGGGGCGCTGAAGCTGCCGCGCGGGCTCCAGGGCCGCCGTCGGTTCGAGGTCGCGCTCGGCAACAAGCTCGACAAGCTCGACCTCGAGTCCGCCGTGACGATCGGCGACGAGCTGTGGGCGTTCGGTTCGGGCTCGCTCCCGATCCGCGAGAAGATCTGCCGCGTCCACCAGTCGATCCCGCGCGTGATCGACGCCGCGCCGTTTTACGCGCGCATGCGCGAGGCGCTCGGCAGCGCGCTCAACATCGAAGGTGCGGCCTGCGTGCGCGATCGCCTCTGGCTGTTCCACCGCGGCAACACGGGCCTCGCCGACGTCGGGCCCGCGGTGATCGTGGTGCCGGTCGACGGCCTGCGCGCGTGGCTCGAGGGCCGCGGCGGCATGCCGCCGATCGAGGACGTCGATTCCTACGACCTCGGCGCGGTCGGCGGCCGCGCGCTCGGCTTCACCGACGCGGTCGCGTTCGCCGACCGTGTGCTCTACGTCGCCACCGCCGAGGCCACCGCGAACGCGATCGACGACGGCGCGATCCTCGGCTCGCAGCTCGGCGTGATCGGCCGCGACGGCGTGCGCGCGGCGCCGCTCGCGGGTCCCGACGGCGAGGCGGTGAAGGCGGAAGGGCTCGCGCTCGACCCGGCGCGCCCCGGCCACGCGTGGATCGCCCTCGATCCCGACGATCCGGATCAGCCCGCGACGCTGCTCGACGTCGAGCTCACCGGCCCGTGGTGACCCCAAACCGCGCTGGCGGTGTGGACTGAGATGTTCTCGGCCGCGAGCAGCCGGACGAAGTTCTACCGGCGGCGCCGGCGCCCGCCGGCGAGCACCGCGGCGCCGAACAGCGCGAAGCCGGCGAGCGCGCCGCCGTTGGAATCGCTCGCGGCGCAGCCGCCGCTCACCTGGTTGTCGTCGGTGCCGCAATCACTGTCGTCGGCGAGCGTGCAGCCCTCGGGACAGCATTCATCGCCCGAGGTGCACTGGGTGATCGCGGTGATCACGCACGACGCGGTGCAGGTCGCCGCGTTGCCGACGAGCAGCGCGGGCGCGCACGCGGTGGTCGCGCTCTGATCGCAGGACACCGGGCAGCTGCCGGGCGGATCGCAGGTCTCGCCCGGGTCGACGACGTTGTTGTTGCACTCGCCGGCCGTCGGGTTGAAGTCGATCGTGACCTCGGTGTACGGCACGACGCTGCCGCCGGTGAGGTTGGTCTGGACCTGTGGCTGCAGGCCCTTCACGAACGTGAACGAGCCCTGGTTGTTCTGCGCGGCCGAGGTGTTGTTCGAGTCCGCGGTCTCGAACCGGATCGTGTACCTGCCGTCGGGGATGAGGTTGCCCTGCTTGTCCTTCAGGTCCCACTCGAGGGAGAGCAGCATCTGGTGATCCGCACGAGTCGCGCCGCTGATCGCGTCGGCGTCGGCGATGCCGGCCTTCGCCTGCCACGCGACCAGGCGGTCGCGCTCGACGTTCGCCCAGCGACCGATGGTCTTCACGAAGGGACCCGGGTTCTGGCCGACGGTCGGCCCTTCGATCCACGCGGCGACGACGTTCTTCGGTGTGTACGCTCCACCTACAGCGGCCGTGCGAAACGACACGGTGAGCTTGGGGCTTGCTGTCACCACCGATGACCACGCCCCCAGGATCACTCCGGTAACAAGTGCAGATCGCAGGGCCCGGCGCATGTGAGGTGTGCACAGCAAGATCGTCGCCAGGTTGGGATACCGTACCCCGCATGAAGACCCTTCCCTTGTTCGCTCTCGCCTCCACGCTCGGCCTCGTCGCATGCGGTGACGACGGCGGGGGAATGATGGCGATGCCGGACGCTCCCTCGAACATCCCGGCGATGATCACGATCTCGGGCATCGCCTCGGAGATCACCGCCGGCGGTCGCACGCCGCAGGCGGGCGTCACGGTCACCGTCTACAGGGCCTCCGATGACTCCGTGCAGGGCATGGCGACGACCGACGCGGCTGGCGCGTACTCGATCATGGTCGCGACCAATGGCGCGCCGGTGGACGGATACCTCAAGGCCACGCTCACGGGTCTCAAGGACACGTATCTCTACCCGCCGTTCGCGCTGTCGAGCGACTTCTCCGGCGCGACCACGCTGATGCTGAAGCAGAGCACGCAGAACCTCGCGAACCAGCTCGCCGGTGCGGCCGCACCCGACCCGACGAAGGGCTGGATCGCGCTGCTCGTCGTCGACGGTCCGACGACGGGGGCGAACCCGGTGATGGGCGCGACGATCTCGGCCATGCCGGGCGGCGAGATCAAGTACAACGGCAGCGCGGGCGTGCCGCAGGCGCAGGCGACGAGCACCGCGATGGACGGCATCGCCTACGCGATGAACGTGCCGGCCGGATCCGTGACGGTCAACGCGAGCAAGACCGGCATCAACTTCAAAGCGCACGCGGTGAACGCGCGGCCCGACAAGGTGACACTGACGCTCGTCACGCCGTGACCGGCCTCAGCGCGGGCCGAGCACCGCGCCGCGGGTGCCATCGACCTCCAGCACGTCGCCGCTCCTGACCCGCGCCACCAGCTCCGGGACGCCCGCGACCGCCGGCAGCATGGCGGCCTCGAGCACGTCGCGCGCGCCGGGCTCTGCCGTCCCGGCGACCACCACGGCGATCGCGCCCCGCGCGACGGCCTCGAGCGCGAGGAACGTGCCGAGGCAGGGAACGACGAGCACCGCACCGCAGATCGGTAGCCGGTGCTGCATGTCGACGACGAGGAACGACCACAGATCCGTGACCTCGCGGCAGCGCTCGTCGACGAGCGCGGTCAGGTCGCGGTCCTGCGAGCTCGAGCGATACGGGGCGCGCTGGAGCCGCGCGAGCACGTCGCCGCTCGGTGCCGCGACCTGGTCGCGCAGCGCGATCGCCACGAGCGCGAGGTTGTCGAGCGCCCGCGCGACCGACGCCTGCGGGTGACCGAGCCGCTGTGCGGCGGTCACCACGTCGAACTCGAGCGCGTGCAGCGCCGCGATCTCGGACGCCGGCGCCGGCGAGGCCGGGGGCAGCACGACGGCGCGACCGACCGCGCGCCCGCGCACCACCGACGCCCCGGCGAAGGAGCGGTGGACGGCGCCGCCGCGGGCGGCGGCCGTCTTCTCGATCGCGAAGATCAGCGGCGCGGTCACCGACGACGCGAGCGCGACATCGCCCTCCGTGAACATGCCCGGCTTCCGCCGCTGCAACACCAGCACGCCGGCGACCTCCCCGCGGACCAGCAGCGGCACGCCGAGGTACGCGGCGAACTTCTCGTCGCCGATGCCGTCGACGTGCTTGTAGCGGGCATCCTCTTGCGCGACCGCGACACTGACCGGCCGGCAGCGCTTGGCCACGACGCCGGTGAGCCCCTCGTCGAGGCCGAGCTGCACGCGGCCAACGGCATCGGCGGGAAAGCCGACGTTGCCCCGCATCACGAGCACGTCGCGCTCGACGTGACGCTCGCGCAGGTACACGCTGACGACCTCGACCCCCGCCATCTCGGAGATCAGGCGACACATCGCCGACAGCGTGTCCTCGAGCGGTCGTTGCTCCTTCGCGAGCTCGACCAGCCGGAACATGCCATCGAGCGCGCGACCGTCGTCGTGCACGTGGATCCGAAGCGCCTTGTCAAACATCGACATCGAGCGTCTCATCACCGTGTTTCGACCCGATTTCGCCCGGGTGAACGCTTGGTCTCAGAGCTCGCCGGCGAGCGAGAACACGACACCGTCGCCCGTGGCCGCGGCGCGCCCGACGTTGACCGTCCAGCTCGCCCGCTCGCTCCGCCAGCGCTTCCACGCCTTGCGCGGCATCGTGTAGGCGCTGAGCGGGCCGATCGGGAGCGACACCAGGATCGAGATCAGGCCGACCTTGAACGAGCGCTCGTGCCACAGGATCGCGCCGCCGGCGAGGTTCACGGCCCAGCCGCCGAGGTGGGTCATCCAGAACGTCTGGCGCTCCGCCTTGCCGAGCTTCGCGAGCGCCTTGCGCAGCTGCGCGAGATCGACGCACGGATCGGCGTGCCGCGCCGGCAGCGGACCGCGGATGTTGGTCACGACGTGCGCGGCGAAGCCGATGAACGACTTCGCCGCGCCGACGTAGAGCGTCGCCTCTTCGTCGTCGGACAGCGCGCCGCCGGGCTTGAACTTCGTGACCGCCGCGGCGGTCTGCAGCGTCGACACGGTCCCGAACGCGATCCCCCAGGCGAGGTCCCACGTGTCGGCGTGTGCGACCTCCTTGTCGAGGAAGGCGCGCAGCTCGGCCGCCTGCTCCGCGCACGCCGCGTCCGCGCGCGAGGTCGTCGCGGCGAGGACGGCCACGATCGCGGCGAGCGCTCTCACGTCGGCACGGGCTGGTTGATCACGAGCCAGTAGAGCCCGAGCTGGCGCACCGCATCGACGAACTGGGTGAAGTCGACCGGCTTGCGCACGTAGCTGTTCGCGCCGAAGCCGTAGCTCGCCACGACGTCCTGCTCCTGGATCGACGACGTCAGCACGACCACCGGCATCAGCTTCGTTCGCGGATCGGCGCGGATCGCGCGCAGCACCCCGAGCCCGTCGATCTTCGGCAGCTTCAGATCCAGCAGCACGACCTGGGCGACCTCGTCCTGCGAACGCTCCGCGTACGCGTTCTGGCGGAAGAGCCAGTCGAGCGCCTCGGCGCCGTCGCGCACCACGACGACGCGATTCAGGATGTTGCTCTTCTTGAGCGCCCGGAGGGTGAGCTCCTCGTCGCTCGGATTGTCCTCGACCAGAAGGATGACGCGTTCGCTCATGACGACTCGGCTCCCAGGGTGAAGTAGAACGTCGCTCCCTTGCCCGGAGCCCCCTCCGCGGCCACCTGCCCTTCGTGACGGTAGATGATCCGCGCGACGGTCGCGAGTCCGATGCCCGTGCCCGGAAACTCGGTCTCGGTGTGCAAGCGCTGGAACACGCCGAACAGCTTGTTGACGTACTGCATGTCGAAGCCGGCGCCGTTGTCGCGCACGGCGAACGCGCGCTGCCCCTCGCGATCGGTCGCGAACAGCTCGATCTTCGCGTCGGGCACCTTCGAGGTGAACTTCCACGCGTTGCCGAACAGGTTGTCGAGTGCGATCGCCAGCATGCGCGCATCACCGCGAGCCGTCAGATCGGGCTCGATCACCACCTCGACCTTGCGCGACGGATCGAGCCGCTGGAGGTTGGCGACCGCGGTCTGGGCCAGGGCGCTCAGATCGACGGTGCGCATCACGAGCTCCTGCCGCGTGACGCGGGAGAGCGCGAGCAGGTCGTCGATCAGCACGGCCATCCGCTGGGCACCCTCGCGCACGAGCCCGAGGTAGCGCTTGGCGCGGGCGTCGAGCTGATCGCCGTAGTCGTCGAGCAGCGCCTGCGAGAACCCGTCGATGCCGCGCAGCGGGGCGCGCAGGTCGTGAGCGACCGAGTAGCTGAACGCCTCGAGCTCCTTGCTCACGCGCTCGGCCTGCTCCTTGGCGCGGCGCAGCTCGGCATCGGTGCGCTTGCGGTCCGTGATGTCCTCGGAGATGCCGAGGAGGTAGAGCGGCTCGCCGTGCTCGTCGAGGATCGGCACCTTCTTCGTGCGCAGCCAGCGCTGGCCGTGCACGGTCTGGATCGGCTCCTCGGGGATGTCGACCAGCGTCCTGGACTTCAGCGTCTCGCGGTCCTTCTTCTGGAAGAACTCGGCCTCGCTCTCGGGGAAGAAGTCGTAGTCGGTCTTGCCGAGCAGCTGCGACCGCGGGATCCCGAGCAGCTGCTCGCCCGCCCGGTTGAAGCGGGTGAACGCGAGGCGCGTCGCGTCCTTCACGAACACCATGTCGGGCAGGTTCTCGATCACGGCGTCGAGGAACCGGTTCGCGCGCATCACCTCTTCGCGCGCGGCGCGGACCGCGTCGCCGTCGCGCACGCGCTCGGTGAGGCGTGCATTCGCGATCGCGAGGCCGGCGTGCGTCGCGAGGTCCTGCACGAGATCCGCGTCGAGCTGTTCGAGCGCGCGATCGAACGCGCGGTGGCGCAGCACGGCGATGAGGCCCACCGACTGCCCGCGCACGCGCATCGGCGCGACGATCATCCCGTACACCCCGCGGCGCCGGAAGCACGCGTGCAGGGCCGGAGACATGTTCGCCGCGAGCGCGTCGAGGTCGAGCTGCGGCAACAGGAGCGGCTTGCCGCTGGCGAGGAACTCCTCGCGCGCGAGGCTCGACGGTGCGTCGGCGAGGGACGCCAGCAGGTCTTCGATCACCGCGTCGTCCTCGTCGTACGCGGCGGCCACGCCGAGATCGCCGCTCTGCGTGGAGAGCATGACGACGGCGGTGTCGCGCACGACGCCGGCGACGCGGCGCGCGACCACGTCGAGGAGCTTGGTCGAGTCGGCCTGCGCCTCGCCGAACGCGGCGATCGCTTCCGACAGCAGGCGCATCCCCGTCCGTAGCCGCTCGACCTCGCTGTGCACCGAGCGACAGTATCGCGGATGGCTCAGCTGGTCGTCCACTCGTAGGGGTGGCCGAGGAGGGACCAGGCGAGCTGGCACTCCCTCACCATCCCCGGCAGGTCCCCGAGTAGCTTCGGCGTGAGCCGTTTCTCGATGATCCGCGCTCCCGCGAGGATCGCCGTGCGCAGCGTGCCCGGCTCCGTCGAGCGATCCGAGATCCCGACGACGACCTGGTGCCGGCGGAGCGCCTCGAGGCTCGGGCGCGAGCCGTCGATCACGCGCTGGACGAGGGCGATCCCACGGGCGCCTTCCCCGCGCGCGACCTGCACGACCTCGGCGACATCGGCGTCACTCGCGTTCGCGACCGAGAGCACGATCGGCTTGCCCGTCCGCGCGGCCGCCGCGACCAGATCGAGATCCGACCAGTCGAAGAAGATCTCGAACGCGGGCGCGCCGAACCAGTCGAGGCGCTCGATGCTGCGCTCGTCCGACACCGTGGTGAGCAGCTTGATGCCACGCGGATCGGCGTGGTCGTACACGCGCGCGCACCACGTCCACGGCAGCGACGTCAGCTTCACGGCATCGCAACCGGAGGCAGCCGCCACGTCGATCGCCGCGATCGCGTGATCGATCGTTCCCAGCTTCGCCGCATCCACCGCCGCGATCACGAACGGGGGATGCGCGTCCCCGACAGTTCTACCCAGGTCCAACGTGGCCATGGCAACACCGAGCAAATCGGCCCCCCGTCCGGAATACGTGGCCCGGAACGGATCGGTCAGGCCCGATCGATCGCCCCGGTGATTTCCCGAGGTTGCAGTCCGCTCCCCGCGCGTCCTGCACCGCGCACACCGCTACGCAACGAGCGCCTGTTCGGCGGCGTCCCACAGCGTCAGCTCGTCGGGTTCGAAGCGCAGCCGCTGATCGGGCATGGCGGCGACCGCAGTGGCGACGTGCTCGACGGTGGTGAGGTCGGCCAGCTCCGGCGGGATCTGCTGTGCCCCGATCTCGGCGGCGTGGGTCACGAGGTAGTTCCACGTCACGTACGTGTACTTGTACATCGGGTCGAACGGGAGACGCGCGAGCTTGCGCCACGACGACCAGTAGTTGGTGATGCTGACGCGCGAGCAGCTGCCGCGCACCGTGTACTGCGAGACATCCGCGCGCTCGAGCATCGCGGCGTGAAAGCGCTCCGCGGCCACGAGCGCCAAGATCACCGACGGGTCCTTCGCGGCCAACGCCGCGGCGTGCGCCGCCTCGATCGCGTCGCGGCGTACATCGGGATTCGGCGAGCGCATGCGCGCCCATGCGTCGATCGCCTCGACCGGGCCGCTCGCCTCCGGCACTGGCATCGACGCGAGCTCCTCGGGCCACCGTGTGATGCCCCGGAGCCCGTACGGCTCCGCGAGTGCATCCTCACGCTTGCCGAGCTGTTGATTGCCCCAGCCGCCGATGCCGCACTCCCCGCGCCAGGCGCCTGCCGCCGCCGCATCGGCCACCGCACCGAGCAGACGCGGGATCGCATCGCGGCCCCGCCGCGCCACGAGGATCTGCGCCGCTCGGATGCGAACCAGCGGATCGGCGCTGGCGCCGAGCCCGTCGATCAGTGCCTCTGCGCGGTCGCCCCCGACGTTGCCGAGCCCACTGACAACCGTGCGCGTGTACTGGTCGGTGGCGAGCGCGCGTTCGAGGATCGGCAGAGACCTCGGATCGTCGATGCGCGACAGCTGGATCAGCAGCTCGTCGCGATCCGCACCGCGCCGCGACAGCTCGAGGAGCAACGTCGGGATTGCCGCCGGTCGCTGCGGCCGGGCGATCTGGTCGAGCAACACGCCGGTCATGTTCTTGGTCTTTGCCGAGCGTTCGGTGCGGCGCTTGCGGACCAGCCATGGCCAACCACCCGGCGCCTCGGCGAGCACGCCCATCGTCACGCCGTTCCGGCGGGCGAGATCGAGGTCATCGAGATCGGCCTCGAGCAGCGAGGTGCCGAGGCGCGCGACGACGCGCGGATCGCGAGACGCGGCGGCGAGCGCTGGCTCCACCTGCGACCAGAACTCGTGAGCTCCTTTGCCCGGCTCGCGCGCGAACCAGATCGAGAGCAGCCGCTCGGAGTACGGGCTCGGGTCCGCGAGCCGCGCGAGCGCCTTCGCGACGGAGTACGAGGCCGGACCGGTCAGCCGGCCCGGCTCGAGGCCGTGATCGACGACGACCTCGGCCGGCATCTGCTCGAGCAGCGCCGAGAGGTCCGCCCGGCGCCGACCGTCGCGGGCCTTGTCGGCGCGGATCATCGCCGCGAACAGAAGCGGTACGAGCGTGCGAGCCTCGTCATCGGTGACAGGCGGCAACACCGGCGTGCGCTGTTCGGCCAGCTCGGCCAGTGCTGCTTCGTACGGTTCCGGCAGCGCACCGCGCTTCGGCTTCGCCGCCTGTGTGGGTTTCTCCGGCGCGGAACGCGCTCGCGCGGGCGGCACCGCTGTCCAGCTCGACTGGTCCTTCGGCGCGGGTGTGAGCTCCTGATCGGGATTCTCGACGAGCGTGCAGCGCTCGCCATCCCACCCGACGAGGTGAAGGTCGTCGGCGACTTCCACCGTAGCGCCGGGGATCAGCGCCCGGAGCGCCGTCAATGCCTCGTACAGCCGTGCGGCATCGGGATCGCCATCGGGGTCGGCCGTGCGCGCCAGCTTGCCCGAGCACCGCGCGACCACGCCACCGGCGGCGTCGGACGGCGCCACCGCGAACGCATATCCCTCGCTGCTCCGCGACAGCTTGAAGCTGCGCACGTGGCTCCCGAGCGTCTTGCGCTCGGCGGGCGACAGCGGACGGTCGCGCACGATCTGGATCTCGACCGTCCAGCCCACTTCGATCGGTATATAACCACGACGTGCGTCGGGTGATGGCTCTCGTTGTCGCATTCTCGAACGCTTGCGAGACCAGGCCGAGCGACGAAGAGCTCGATCGGCTTCGCGCCGAGGCGAACGCCGCGAACGAAGCGGCGGCCAAGCAGTTCAAGGAAGACAAGGTCACGGGCTTCAGCCTGACCGTGACCGGTCAGGTCGCAACGCCCGCGACGCTCTCGTGGTCCGAGCTCGAGACCCTCGGCAAGACCCACGTGGTCACCGCGAGCGCGCAGGATTCAGCCGCGAGCAAGGAGACGGACTTCGAGGGCATCCTCGTCCGAGACCTCCTCGACCGACACGGCGCGGCGCCCGACGCGACCGAGGCCACGGTCGTCTCGATCGATGGCTTCCGCGCGACGGTGCAGACGGCCCATGCGCGCGAGTACCGGATGTTGCTCGCCATCAAGGCGAACGGCGCCGCGATCCCGCGCTCGAGCGGCGGCCCGATCTTTCTGATCCATCCGTTCACCGAGTCGCCGAAGACGCGCGAGCTCTACCCGGATCGGTTCTGGGCGTTCTACGTCACCCACCTCGTCGTCGGGACCGAGGCACCGAAGCTGACGATCCAGGGCAAGACCTTCGATCGCGCGGCGATCGAGGCGATGCCCCAGGCGTCGTTCGACGGACCGCACGGCTTCAAGGTCGAGTGGACGTCGGATTCGATCCATCTCCGCGGGGTGTCGCTGGTCGATGCGATCGCCGCGGCCGGCGTCCCACTGCCTCCGCACGGCGCCGTCGTCATTCGCGGCAAATCGCCGATCCACAGCGATCCCGCCAGCCCGATCGCGTTCGCCGTCGATGATCTGGCGCGCTGCAAGCCGCTCCTCGCGCTGCAGATGGGTCTCGACGAGAAGCCGATCACCGCGCGGTTCGGCGGCCCCATCGTCCTCGCGTTCACCCCGTGCGGAGATCAGTACGGGTCGCGCCACTGGGTGACGTTCGTCGAGGGCATCGAGATCAAGGCGGCGCCATGAAGCTCCGGCTCCGGACCATCGGGTCGCGCATCGTCCTCCTGACCTCGCTGCTCATCGCGGCCACCGTCGCCGTCCTCGTCTGGCAGTGGACGTCCTCGGTCCGCACGAACGTTCACGACTCGAAGCGCGACGAGGCGATCGCCACGGCGCAGACGCTGTCGTTCTCCGTGCTGAACCAGGTCGAGGACTCCAACTGGGCCTCGATCCGCCTCAACGTCGATCTGCTCATGCGGGACAACACCGAGCTCGTGTACGTCATGGTGCACGACGCGCGGAACCAGAACCGGATCTCGGCCGCGGAGCCCAAGGAGCTCGGCGAGCGGTTCGTCCCCGACGCCGTGCCGCTGTCCGCGACCAAGGCCGCGCTCTCGACCACCGAGCGCCGCGAGACCGAGGTCCCCGTGCTCACGGACGTCAGCTTCCTCGACACCGTCCGGGCGCATCGCGGCGATCGAGTGCTCGAGGTCGCGGCGCCCGTGTACAACGTGTCGCGAGAACGGATCGGCACCGTTCGCATCGGCATCTCGCTCGCGCGCGTCGCCGAGGAGGTCCGGGCGGCGATGAGGAACGCGATCCTGCTCGGTGTGGTCGCGCTCGTGCTCGCGCTCCTGGGTGGCTTCCTCGTCGCCCGCACGCTGTCGCGCCCGATCCAGCGGCTCGCCGCCGATGCGGCGAAGATCGCCGGTGGCGACCTCGGCCATCGGGCGACCGTCGATCGCGAGGACGAGATCGGGTCGCTCGCGAAGGGCTTCAACGAGATGTCCCGCGATCTCGAGAACAGCTTCGGCAAGCTCCACCTCACCCTCGCGTCCTTCGAACGCTTCGTCCCCCGCACGTTCCTGAACGTCGTCGCGCCCGAGGGGATCGAGAACATCGTCGTCGGCACCGCGGCCCCGCGCCAGATCTCGGTCCTGTTCACCGACCTCCGCGGCTTCACGACGCTCTGCGAGGGCCTCACGCCCATGCAGGTCTTCGAGCTCCTCAACGAGTACCTCGCGCGGATGGGCGAGGCGATCGACACGGCCGGCGGCTTCGTCGACAAGTACATCGGCGACGCGATCATGGCGCTGTTCGACGACGAGCACACCGACGGCATCGTCACCGCGATCGTCGCGATGCGGCGCGCACTCAAGAAGCTCAACGAGGAGCGTGCCGCCCGCGGTGCCCCTCCGATCGTGTCGGGGATCGGCGCGCACTGCGGCTCGGTCGTGATGGGGACGATCGGCTTCGCGTCGAAGATCGAGTCCACCGTGATCGGCGACGCCGTCAACGTCGCGTCCCGCGTCGAGGGCATCACCAAGGACATGAAGCTCGACGTGCTCCTCACGGGAGACGTCGTCGCCCGCCTCCGCGACCCGGCGGCGTTCAAGCTGCGGCGGATCGAGGGCAGCGTCGCGATCCGTGGCCGCGCCGAGCCGATCGAGCTCTACACGCTCGAAGACACCTGATCGCGCCGCGCGCACAGCACGACGCCGTCGTCGGCGAGCGGGCCGTGCTCCAGGCGCTCGGCGATGAAGTCGGTGGTCGCCGCGACCATGGCGGCACGCTTCACCGGATCGCGCGTGTGCATCCGCGACAGGATGTCCGCGAGCTCCGGCGCGCCGCCCGGCGGCGTGCGGAGCGGGATCGCGACGTGCTCCAGCGTGACCGCGAACCCGTGCGCCTCGAGGTCCGCCGCCGCGCGGGCCAGGAGCCAGCCATGGTGCGAGACCAGCATCCCCGCGGCGACGGCCTCGCGGTTGTAGACCTCGACGAGGTCGTTGTTCGGTGCGGGCTGCACGATCACGACCCGCCGGCGCGCGATCCGCGCGAGCTCGGCGACGGCGAGATCCGGATCGTCGGTGTACTGGAGGACCCACGTGGCGATCGCGGCATCGGCCCCGCCGTCCGCGATCGGAACGGCCTCGGCGCGCCCGGCGCGGACCGTGAGGTGAGCGGGCGCGTGAGCGCGTTGCTCGGGGTCCGGCTCGATGACGATCAGCGGGACGCGGGCGGCGATCGCCTCGGCGAGGGTTCCGGTCCCGCCGCCGACGTCGACCACGTCGGTCACGTCACCGAGCGCCGCGAGGATCGCGGCGATCTCGGCGGTCGGATCGAGCAGCGCGGCGAACCGGCGCCAGGTCTCGGGATCGAGGCGGTCCGGGCCCCAGTACCGGTCGGGATACGTGTCGCGCGGCCCGCACAGGGGGTGTGCGCGCCAGTCAGTCTTCGCTGCCACGTGGCCGACCAGGAGTCATCGCGCGACAACGTAGCACGCAGGTGTCGTCCACCTCGCTTCGCCCCCAAGGTGATCGAACCGCAGTGAGAGGGCAGACTCGGCCTCCGTACAACGTAGGATGCGTGCCGCAATGACGGGGTTGGTTGGAGGTGAAGCGTTCGAGCTCGCGTCGGTGGCCCGAACAGTGTCGCAGTTCAAGATCGACGACGGCGGGCGCGCGGCACCGCGCAAGCGTTCGACAATGCGGCGATGGAAGCGGTCCACCACGAGCTGACTCGTCCATGACCGACAACCTCTACCTGACACCATCCGACGGCGTGTTCGACGTCCCGCGGATCCGCGACTGGCTGGATGCGCGTGCGGATGCGTTCGAGTTCAACGAGAACATCTACGAGATCGCTGACTCGTCAGCCCACGCAGATCTGCACTACGCGCGGGTGCGCGCCGGCAAGCCGGGGAGGGGCACGTTCATCCGCATCGAGCCGCATGAGATTCTCGTCGTGAACGAAGGGGGCACCCAGTCGCTTCGCGGCGCGATCGACTTCTTGACGTGGCTGGCCAGTGACTACGACCTGCGGGTTCGCACCGGCTGGGGTGGCGAGCGCGACGTGACCGAGGCGTTGCGCGCGAACGGCGTCGCGTCGCACTACGCCGAGCGCATTCGTTCGACGGACCTGGAATGGACGCGCCAGCTACGCGAGGTCGGCTTCTTTCGCGATCTGTCGTACGGTCACGGCACGAGCGTCTCGCTCGACGAGGCGCGACGTGATCGACCGGCCGCCGACGAAGCCGCCATCGTGGCGTACCTCGAGTCCGGCCACCTCTATCGCGCGGGCGACAGGCTCGCGACGAACCTGGGCGGTGACGTGCTCGGTCCGGCCGACATCCTGACCGATGGGCTGTACCTGTGGCCCGCACAGCTCGCGGCGCAGGTGCGTGACGACCACGTGCGCCTGCCGCGTCACTTCATTCGTCACGCACGTGCGAACGGCTTCCGCGTTCCGTCCGTCGATCTCGCCTCGTTACCGGGCAGCGAGAACATTCCACGGCTGAGCACCGACGAGATCGCGTGGTACACGCGCCCCGTCGAGCGCGACGACAGCTCGTCGCTGCGCGTCGCGCACGGTCTCGCGACGACGCGCACGCTGCTGCGCTCGGGTCATGCCGATGCCGTGTACCGCGGCTACACGCAGGGCGGCAAGGCGGTGCTCGCGACGATGACGATGCGCCACGCCGAGAGCTATGACGAGCTCGTCGAGCGCCTGCGCTTCGATCACCCGGGCATCGCGTCGCTGTTGCACATCGGCGCCGCCGATCCGGTATCGGGGCAAGGGTTTCGCGACGAGCTCGTCGAGCTCGAACCCGCGGGTCGCTCCATCCTCGACCGCGCTCCGCTGGCCGAGGCGGCGGCGATCCACTGTGGCATCGAGGTCGCGGCGATCCTCGAAGCGTTTCACGAGGCCCTGAAGCCCCTGCACGGACTGGCGCCGGAGGTCATCTACGTCGACGACGACCTGCACTTCACACAGCTGACCCCGCGATCGCGGCGGTTCGTCGCGAGCGTCGACCTCCGGTCCGGCGGGCCCACCAGCTACAAGCTGCCGTACTCGGGTTACGAGGCGCTCGTGCTCGGCCGCGGCTGCGACGAGTCCGGCGATGTCTTCGCGCTCTGCGCGTCGCTGTTTCACGCCGTCACGGGCAAGCACCCGTTCGGCTCGCAGCTCCAGGAGATCGTCCAGCGCATCGCCGCGAAGCAGCCGCTACCCTATCCAGGCTCGGCTGCGTTCGGCGCGATCCTCGCGAGCGGACTCGATGCGGATCCACACAAGCGCCCAACTGCGAGCGAGCTGGCGGCCGAGCTCCAGAAGATCACCAGGTGATCGCCACGCGGGTCCTCCAGTACGGCGAACCGGCGCCAGGTCTCGAGATCGAGGCGGTCCGGGCCCCAGTACCGGTCGGGATACGTGTCGCGCGGCCCGGTCATCGCTTAGCGAACCGAGCTCGAGGGTCTCTGCGTCGGAAGCCATGGGGAGAGTCACCGGCGGCGGCTGACCAGACGAAGCATCCGTTATAACGGATGCGATGTCAAGGGCGGCCCGAGCCGGCGACGGCACGAGCACGCTGCACGGCCGGCGCCGGCGATGCGTGCATGCGCGGAACGCTGAAGGGTGACAAGCGTCGGCGCGAACACGCGCCGGGCCCCTACTCCTCGTCGGCGGGGAGGCCAGCGGACAGCTGCTTCGCGAGCGCGTCGGTCTGGGCCTCGAGGTCCTTCGCGGACTGCGCGCTGTCGATCTCCCAGCCCTTGCGCGAGTAGTACTTCTTCACGCCGCGCGAGCTGCCCGAGACCTCGAGGCAGTAGTCCATCTGCCCCTCGTTGCAGCGGGTCGCCTTGACCGTGATCTTCTCGCGGCTGTTGTCCTGCGGGTAGGTCGCGTGGATGTCGCCGCCCTTGAAGTTGAAGCGGAACAGCTCGAACGCGCCCTTCCAGGCGCTCGTGTGCTGGAACACGCCGAACTCCTCCTCGGAGACCGCCGCGAAGACCTGGATCATGTCCTTCTCGCTGCGGGGGAGGTGATCGATCCAGATGCGATCGAGCGCGAGCTTGGAGTCATCGACCGACGTCTCGGCCGCCTGGTCGCCGCCGCCGCCGCCGACGAGCCGCCATCCGCCATAACCGACCGCCAGGAGAGCCGTAGCCAGGAGCACCTTCTTCATCCGTTCCTCCGTTCGCCGCAGACCTTAGCCGAAAAGTTCGGCACGCGGGCGAGCTGTGCTTTCGTGGAACCATGCAGCGCAGTCGTGCATTCCTGCTCGCGATCCTCCTGGGAGCTTGCAGCGGCGGTTCGCCGCGAACGACGCCCGCCACGGTGGTGGAAGCCGAGGCCACTCCCGTCGTGACCCCGGGCCCGGCCGACGTGCTGGTCGACCGGATGCTGCGCGCGCTCGAGACCGAGGACGTGGCGGCGTGGAAGGACCTGCTGTCCTCCCACACGCGCACGCGCCTCGGCGGTGACCTATCCGCGATCCACGACCACCTGATGGGCTGGCGCCGGGACATGCTGCCGCTCGCCGAGCTGCTCCGCCGGTCCGAGCTGGCGATCGACGACACCGGCCCCGAGCGCGTCGTGACCTATGCCGCCGACGGCGGCGATGCGGTCGCGCTCGCCGCGGTCGTGGTCGAAGGCGGGGCTCTCCGCCTCGACGAGAACTGAGCGGGAGCTGGTAGTCTCGCGGCGTGCGCGCCGCCCTGCTCGCCGTGGTCCTCGCCGCCGCCCTCGCCGCCTGTGGCGGAGCGCCGAAGCGGCCGACGCCCTCCGCGTCGCCGCCGGCCGCCTCGTCCGAGCTGTCCGCAGCGCTGGCGCCGCTGTCGTGGTGGCCCGGCCACTGGCAGAGCCCCGAGGGACACGAGCACTGGGTCGCCGCGAGCGGCGCCCTCTACGGCGTCTCGTTCCCGAGCGCGGGCGACTTCGAGGTCATGATCGTCGACGACTCCGACGGCGGAAAGCTCGACGGCGTGCTGCGCCTGTGGGCGATGCCCGGCGGCACGAAGCAGGTGACGTTCACGAAGACGGCGCACACCGCCTCCAGCGCGGAGTTCGCGAACCCCGCGCACGACGCGCCGAAGTCGATCACGTACGGGCGCGAGGGCGACGACCTCGTCGCGCGCCTCGCCGGCGGCGTCGACCTCGCGTTCCGGTTCCGGCCGGCCCCGTACGTGTCCGCGCCCGAGCTCGAGCAGGCCGACCTCGCGTTCGCGGCCGCGGTGAAGGAGCGGGGTGTCCCCGCCTGGGTCGACGCGTTCGCGCCCGACGGCTGGATGTGGAGCAAGGGCGGAGTGGTCCCGCGCGACCGGGTCGGCGAGCTGATGGCGCCGATCCTCACCACCGGCCTCCTCGCGTGGGCGCCGATCGCGAGCGGCACGCACGGCGGCCTCGGCTACACCGTCGGCAAGGCGACGTTCACCGGGAAGACCGCCGCCGAGGGCTGGCGCTCGACCTACGTCACGATCTGGAAGCAGCAACCCGGCGGCGGCTGGAAGGTGCTGTTCGACACGGGCCGGGGGGTCGACGAGCCATGACCCGCGCCGCCCTCGCCCTCGTGCTCGCCGCGTGCGGCTCCTCGCCCGACGCCCCGGTCGACGCCGCCCCGGCCACCGACGCACCCGCCGACGCGATCGCGTGCGGCACGCGCGCCGGCGCCCGCGGCCTGTCGATGCGCCAGCAGACGGTCAGCGGCCTCCAGCGCACGTATCGCGTGTACCTGCCGCCCGGCTCGCCGGCCGAGCGCATGCCGCTGGTCTACGTCCACCACGGCTACACGATGTCGGGCCAGAAGATGGTCGACATCACCGCGTACACCGCGCTCGCCGACACCGAGAAGGTCGCGCTCGCGTTCCCCGACGGCCAGGGCGGGCCCGACACGTTCACCGCGCCCTGGAACGTCGGCACGAACCTGTGCGCCTCGACGAGCGGCGCCCCGCCCAGCGCGCCGGGCGACGACTTCGCGTTCCTCGAGGCGATGGCCGCCGACATCTCCGCCGACCAGTGTCTCGACACCGAGCACGTGTTCGTCACCGGCTTTTCGATGGGCGGCTACTTCTCGCACCACGCCGGCTGCATGGTCCCCGGCGTCCGCGCGGTCGCGCCGCACTCTGGCGGCACGCACGAGCTGTCGGGCTGCGTGAACGACAGGCGCCCGATCATCATGTTCCACGGCACGAGCGACTCGATCATCCCGGCGAGCTGCAGCGACAGCGCCGCCACCGACTGGGCCGCGCACAACGGCTGCGCGACGACGTTCACCACACGGACCGTGCAAGGCGGCACGTGCCGCCGCTGGGACGGCTGCCCGACCGGCGGCCAGGTCGAGCTCTGCACGTTCGACAACATGGCCCACTGCTGGGCCGGCGGCGTGCAGGGCGCCGGCATCTTCTCGTGCCCGACCTACGCGAGCGCGACGCAGCTCGCCTGGCAGTTCTGGAAGACCTACGCCTGGGACTAGGGGTCGTGCTGCAATAGCCCAGCACGCCCCCTTCGCTCATCGCACCGAGCAGCCCTGGATCTCGCCCGCGGCGCCCGCGCCGGTCTGGAGGCAGGCCTTCGCAGCGGCGATCACGAGGTCGCGCGTCGGCAGGAGGCACGAGCCGTCCTTCTTGGTCTGGCTGATCCACTTGATGAGCGACGTGCGCCACGCCCAGAGCCGCGCGCCCGAACCGTCGCCGTAGCTGTTCTCGTTGGAGTAGTCGTCGTTCCAGTTGAAGAACGAGCCACTCCAGTTGGTGTCGGCGTTCAGCTTCACCAGCTCCTCGGGCGGATCCTTCATGATCGTCTCGAACCGGATCGCGGCGGCCTGCATGCAGCGGCGGCCCGCGTCGGTGCCCTCGGAGAACGAGTACGTCGGGTTCTTGCCGCCCGACCACTTCTGCCAGAACTCGGTGCCGGAGAGGTTGAATCCGTTGCCATCGGGGTAGTCGTACGAGGTCGGGAACGGCGCATCGGCGGGGAACACGACGTGCGCCTTCGTGACGTCGCGCGCGTCGGCGTAGACGTCGACCGCGCAGCGCGCGCCGGTCGCCTCGTGGAGCTGCGAGACGGCGGCCTCGCCGACGTACGGGACCGCGTCGACCTCCTCCACCGAGTCGAACTTGTCGTCATCCTCGGTGCCGAACACGCCGTCCGCGCCGTCGCGGTGCTTGACCAGCTCGGCGGCGGCGCGCGCGTGCACGCCCGCCTCCTCCAGCTTGTCGGCGCCCGGCCCCTCGTTCAGGAACGCGATGATCGCGTCCTTCTCGCAATCGGTCAGCTGGGAGCCATCGGCCTTGCCGACCGTGAACCCCGAGTCGTCCCGCCCGTCGGGCGATTCGTCGGCCACACAGCCGGCCACGAGAGCGAGGGAGACCGCGAGCAGAGACACCTGGCGCATGGCGCGCCTTTGGAGCAAGCGCCGCGCCGACGCCATGTGGCCGAGATCCCGTGCGAACGCACCGGCTGCTCGAGTTGCCGGCGTTCTGCGTGGTCGGCCAGCAACCCGTCCGCCGTGCACGCGTCTACACATCATGGACATCCGCGCGCTCGCGCTCCTGGCCCTCGCGGGGTGCATCGGCAGCAGCGCCGCCGAGTCGCAAGTCGCCCCACCCGCTCGCTGCATCGAGGGCAAGCCGTACGACCGCGGGTCGCTCCGCGCCGACCTGGTCGCGCTCGCCTCGCCCGAGCTGGACGGCCGCGCCCCGGGCTCGCCGGGCGACACCCTCGCCCGCAAGCACATCACGGAGCGCCTGTCCTGCCTCGGGCTCGTCCCGGTTGCGCAGCCATTCACGGCGCAGAACGGCAAGGAGACCGCGAACGTCTACGCGGTGCTGAAAGGCGCGGATCCGGCCGTCGGCGACCAGATCATCCTCGTCGCGGCGCACCACGATCACCTCGGCAGCGGACACCTCGGCGCGAACGACAACGCCTCCGGCGTGTCCGCGATGCTCGCGGTGGCGCACGACATGGTCGCGCGCGGCGCACCGAAGCGCACGATCGTTTTCGCCGCGTTCGGCGACGAGGAGACCGGGATGACCGGCTCGTACCACTTCGCCGCGAATGCGCCGGCCGACGTGCCGACCGGCAAGATCGTGCAGGTCATCAACCTCGACATGGTCGGCAGCCACTCGTCGCGCGGCTACGTCGCCGCGATGGGCACGCTGAAGAACCTCGCCGCGACCAAGCACCTCGCGAAGCTGGTCGGGAGGTATCCGAGGATCAACGTCGGTACCGGCGGGATCGCGCGCGGCTCCGACTTCGAGCCGTTCTGCAAGCTGCGCATCCCCTACGTGTTCTTCTGGACGCCCGACGCCCGGTGCTATCACGAGACGTGCGACACGATCGAACGCATCGACGAGAAGCACCTGGTCGACATCGCTGCCCTCGCCGGTGATCTGACGCGGGCGCTGGCGGACTCCGAGACCGACCTCGCCGCCGCGCGGCAGAAGCTCGGTTGCGGCGTCAGCTATCCGCGACGGTGATCTTGTCGCCGCGCCGGATCGTGCCCGGCACGATCACCCGCGCGTGCAGCCCGCGCAGCCGCAGGTGTGCGCGCTCGGGAGCCTTCGTCCACGCGACGGCGTCGACGCCGAACCGCTCCGCGAACTTCTTGCAGCCGGTGTGGGGATCCGCCGTCACCTCGAGCACCGCGCCACCGACCTGGAGCCGGGTGCCCGCCGGCAGGTGCTCCTCGGTGAGATCGAGATCGACGAACAGCTGATCGCCCGCCGGCGCCCAGTCTCCCCCGCCCGCGAGCAGCGACGCGACGCGCGAGCTCATGATCGTGATCTGCTTGCCGGGGTGCGGCGGCTTGTCGGGCGTGCCGATGCACCAGCGATCGCCGACCAGCCCCACGAGGATGTCGAGCTGCGCCTCGTCGAGCACCTCGCGCTCTCCCGGCACGGGCCGGCGCACGATCCGCTCGAGCGTGCCACGGCCGCGCGGCGCGGCGAGGACCTCGGGCAGGCCCGCGTCCAGCTCCGCATGACTGCGGTGGGCCATCAGCCCGCGACGCGCTTTCTCAGATCCAGGGCAGAGTCGCGGAGCGGAGCGAGGTCCGAGCTCGAGGCGACACGATCGAGCACGTTCGTCGCGCTCCTGACGAGCCGCGGCGACGGCTTCGCCGCGCGCGCCTTGATCCACTGATCGAGCTCGGCGGTGTGCGCGGACGGCCGCCCCCCGCGGCCCTGCAAGCGCGCCACGACCTCGCACGCCGCGATCGCCTCGCGGGCGAGATCGAGGTCGAGCTCGTCCTCGTCGGCCTCCTCCGCGGAGGACAGCGTGTCCTCCACGAGGGACAGATCGTCGGCCTCGGTCAGGTCGGCAGACCAGTCACACGCGGCGTCGTTGTCGAACGCGCCGGTTCCCCACGTGCCCATCCGCGTCCATTAGCGAATCGCGATGCGCTCCGTCAAGTAGAGTCTGCATGCGTGGCGAAAGAACAGCCCGACGCTACCCCTGGTTCGACCGATCGCGATGACGACGCGCTGCGGTGCGTCGTGTGCGACCACCGGATCACCGATCGGCACAGCCGCATGGAGATGAGCGAGGCGCACGAGCACACCTTCGTCAATCCGGCGGGCGTGCAGCACCACATCGGGTGCTTCGCGACCGCGCCCGGCTGCGTTCACGTCGGCGCCACCGAGTCGGCGTTCTCGTGGTTCCCGGGCTGGACCTGGCAGATCGCGGTCTGCGCGCGCTGCCACACCCACCTGGGCTGGATCTTCCGGCTCGCGGGACAGCAGTTCCACGGCCTCATCCTGGCCGCTCTCAAGCGCTGATCCGTTACAGTCGCGACGATGAACCGCAAGTTCGACATGGTCGAGATCGCGCGCCACGTCGTGCACGAAGCCGGCTTCATGCCCGACATGCCGGAGGGCCTCGAGGACTCGATCCCGCCGCACGATCCGGTCGACGATCAGGTCGACCTGCGCGGACTGCCGTGGTCGTCGATCGACAACGAGGACTCGCGCGACCTCGATCAGATCGAGATCGCCGAGCAGCTCGAGGGCGGCGCGATCCGCGTGAAGATCGGCATCGCCGACGTCGACGCGCTGGTGCCGAAGGGCTCGCCGGTCGATCGCTTCGCGCACGACAACACCGTCACGCTCTACACCGGCGTCCACATCTTCCCGATGCTGCCCGAGGTGCTCTCGACCGACCGCACGTCCCTGCTCGACGAGCGGGACCGCCTCGCGGTGATCACCGAGCTCGTCGTCCGCGCCGCTGGCTCGATGGACGACACGCAGACCAAGATCTACCCGGCCCGCGTGCGCAACCACGCGAAGCTCGTCTACGAGCGCATCGGCGCGTGGCTCGAGGACGCCGGCGAACCGCCGCGCAGCTCCACGATCGCCGCTCAGGTGCAGCTGCACGACGAGGTCGCGCAGCGGCTGCGGAAGCGGCGCATCGAGCAGGGCGCTCTCGAGCTCGAGACGATCGAGGCGCGGCCGGTGACGAAGGACGGCGAGGTCGTCGACCTCGTCGTGCTGCACAAGAACCGGGCGCGCCAGCTCGTCGAGGATCTCATGATCGCCGCGAACGGCGCGACGGCGCGCTACCTCGAGCAGCGCGGGTTCTCGTCGATCCGGCGCATCGTCCGCGCGCCGAAGCGATGGGACCGCATCGTCGAGCTCGCCGCGTCGCTCGGCTTCACCCTACCGGCGAGCCCGAGCTCCGGCGCCCTCTCGGACTTCCTCGCGGCCCGCAAGGCGGCCGATCCGGACCGCTTCCAGGACCTGTCGCTCTCGGTCGTCAAGCTGATCGGCCCGGGCGAGTACGCGCTGCAGCGCGCGACCGAGCCCGACACCGGCCACTTCGGCCTCGCCGTCGAGGACTACGCGCATTCGACCGCGCCGAACCGCCGCTACCCGGACCTCATCACGCAGCGCCTGCTCAAGGCGTGCGCCGCGGGCCGGCCGCAGCCGTACAGCGACGACGAGCTGATCCGGATCGCCCAGCACTGCACCGACCGCGAGAACGGCGCCCGCAAGGTGGAGCGCACGATGCGCAAGGTCGCCGCGGCGATCATGCTGTCGAACCGGATCGGCGACACGTTCGATGCGATCGTCACCGGCGCGAGCGACAAGGGCGTGTTCGCGCGCCTGCTCCGGCCTCCCGCCGAGGGCCGCGTCGTCGCCCGCGAGCGCGGGCTCGACGTCGGCGACAAGATCCGCGTGAGGCTCGTCGACACCGAGCCGACGCGCGGCTTCATCGACTTCGCGCGCGTCTAAGAGGTGTCCCGTAAGTACGCCACGACGGGGCCATCGCAACGATCCGGTCCACTACCGTGGAACGGGCATCGAGGCCTTGTGTCGCGAGCACGGTCGCGTGCTCGCAGATGGAGGCTATCCCGGGGCATCCCCGAGCTGGTGACCCCGATCTTCGCGGGACGGAAGATCGTCCGCGACCGGCGCTGGCGGCGACATCGCCGGCGGCGGGCGCGGGTCGAGCACGCGATCGCTCGCCTCAAGAACTGGCGGGTCCTACGTGACCATCGGCGGCGGGGCCGCCATCTCCAACACACCACCGACGCGATCGCCGCGCTACACAATCTTCAGATCCAGTTTCGGGACAACCCTTAGCGAATCACGCCGCGCGGTCGAGCTCGGCGAGCCGCTGGGCCAGCTGCCGCCGCGCGCGGTGCGTGCGGATCTTCACGTTCGCGACGCTGATCCCGAGCTTCGCGGCGACGGCGGGCTCCGGCGTCTCCACGCGCTCGAGCAGGACCGTGCGGTACGTCGGCGGGAGCTGGTCGAGCGCGCGGCCGACCAGCTCGACCTGCTGCGCGTCGCCGACCTGGTGCTCCGGCGACCGCGCCGGGTCTTCCACGTGCTCGAACAGGCGGGCCTGCTCCTCGTTCGCGACGAGGCTGACGCGCGCGCGGCGGCGCCGGCGCAGGTGGCCGAGCGCGGTGGTCATCGCGATCCGGTACAGCCACGTGCGGTACCGCGCGTCGCCCCGGAACGAGTCGCGCGCGCGGTAGGCGAGCAGCAGCGCGTCCTGGGTGACGTCCTCGGCGTCGTCCGGTCCGACGAGCTTGTAGACGACGGCGTAGACGAACAAGCGGTCGTCGGGCTGGAAAGACACAACGTTCATATCGTTCATTGTGGACGTTAAATCGTTCATGTCAAGGCCGGATCGAACGCCGTGCCCTGCAGCGCTGTAACTACGGGTGGCGACAAGGCATCGTAGGGGACATGCGACTTCTGTCGACGCGTGACCTCGCCGACGCGCTCGGCGTGAGCGAGTCGTCGCTGAAGCGGTGGATCGACGCGGGCAAGATCGCCGCGAGCCGCACCGAGGGCGGTCACCGGCGGGTCGAGATCGCCGAGGCGATGCGGTTCATCCGGACCACGCACGCCCCCGTGGCCCGCCCCGAGCTGCTCGACCTCCCCGAGGTGAACGTGGCGCGCGCGAGCACGCGCGACCTCGCCTCGTACCTGTTCGAAGGCGATGACACCGCGGCGCGCGGGTGGCTGGTGGCGCGGTACCTCGAGGGTCAGACCATCGCGCAGCTGGCCGACGGTCCGATCCGCGCCGCGATGACGCAGCTCGGTGACCTGTGGAACCACGACGAGGCCGGCATCTTCATCGAGCACCGCGCGACCGACATCTGCCTCCGCGGCGTCGCCCAGCTGCGCGCGATGATGCCGGATCCCGACCACGACGCCCCGATCGCTCTCGGAGCCGGACCTCCCGGCGATCCGTATCTGATCCCGTCGCAGCTCGCGGCGATGGTCCTGATGGAGAGCGGGCTGCGCGCGATCAACCTCGGCCCCGAGACCCCGACGGCCGCGCTCGCGAAGGCGATCACCCACCACCGCCCGAAGCTCGTGTGGCTCAGCATCAGCGTCGCGCTGACGCCGGCGCGCTCCCGCGCGCTGACGCGCTGGATCTCCGAGCTGCCCACGTCGCTCGCGGTCGCCGTCGGCGGCCAGCAGATGATGACGCTGCGAGATGTTCCCCCGCGCGTGCGGCGCGTGTTCGCGATGAGCGAGCTCGCCGAGGTCGGCCTCGGCGTCGTCAAGCGCGCGGCATGAACCGCTGCCGGACCGCAGCGCGGCGATAGCCGAAGATCTGGCGGAGCATGGGCTCGACGACGAGCCGGTTCGCGATCGTGCCGATCGGCCCGAACGGCGGCGCGTAGTGAACCGTGTCCTCCATGATGGTCTTGCCGTCGTGCTCCGTGAACCGGTGCTCGTGCCACCACGCACGGTACGGCCCCCGCTCCTGCGAGTCGACGAAGCCCGCGCCCGGGTCCCAGTGCTCGATGCGCGTGCGCCACCGCAGCCCCGATCCGGCCACGCGGATCTTGTAGTCGATCACGGTTCCGCTCCCCATCTCCGGGGGCTCGCCGAGGATCTCGAACCCGAGCTCCGGCGGCGTCAGCGCGGCGAGGTTCCCCGGTGACGAGAAGAACGCGAACACCTCGGCGAGCGGAGCGTCGAGCACGGTGCGCGTCGCCAGCGTGTAGCGCGGCCGCCGCGCGCGCAGGTATCCGGCGCTCGCGGGCACCTCGGTCAGGCGCGCCAGACACACCCCGTCATCGAACAGATCGGCGAGCGCGAGCGGCAAGGTGGGGAACCGGAACGCGTGACCGGCCTCGGCGAGCACGCGCGGCAGCACGCGCTGGCTCGCGAGCACGAGCGACGCCGCCTCGCCCAGCACGGCGCGGATCGCCAGCCGCGGCGCCGGCAGCACGGCCCGGCGCTGGAGCGCGACGCCGAGCGCGGCCGCGAAGTCGCGCTGGCGCGCCGGCGTCGGCGCGGACACGCAGACCGGCCCGTGGAACCGGCGGTCCTCGAGCATGCGGACGAGCGCACCGACCGCGTCGTCGAGGTGGATCCACGGCACCCACTGCGCGCCGCCCGCGATCGGACCACCGAGCCCGAGCCGGAACAGGCGCTCGAGCGGCCGGAGCGCGCCTCCACAGCGGCCGAGCACGATGCCGAGCCGCGCGACGCAGATACGCTCCGCGAACGGTGCCGCTTCTTCTGCGGCGCGCTCCCAGCGCTCGCACAGCTGCGCCGCGAAGCCCTCGCCGCGGGGCGAGTGCTCGTCGAGCAGCTCGTCGCCGCGATCGCCGTACCAGCCGGTCGCGCTCGCGGACACGAGGACGGGCAGGCGGCGGCCGCGCGCCGCGATCGCGCGCACCAGCCGGCGCGTGACCTCGACGCGGCTGTCGACGAGCTGCTGCTTGCGGCGCGCCGTCCAGCGCTTGCCCGCGATCGATTCGCCGGCGAGGTTGACGACCCCGTCCGCGCGCTCGATCGCCGCACGCGCCACGGCGTCGTCGGCGAGGTCCGCGACCTCGACGCCGGCGGGCAACGAGTGCCGCGCGCGCCCGGGGGCCCGCGCGAGGACGGTGATGGTGTGGCCGCGCCCGAGCAGGGCGAGCACGAGCGCGCGCCCGATGAAACCGGTCGCACCGACGACGACGATGTGCTGCACGGGATCTCGGATGGAGGCGACGCGTGAACGGTTACGTGTAACCGCGACGTCCATCCCGATCTCCAACGGCGCAGAAAGGAACAGCCATGAAGTCACTCCTGATCGCCACTCTCCTCGCCTCCACCACCCTCACCTCGACGGCGCTCGCCGACGGGAAGTCGAAGAAGACCGAGCCCGCGGCCAAGGACATCGTCGACTTCGCCGCCGGGGACGCCCGGTTCTCGACGCTGGTCACCGCCGTCAAGGCGGCCGGGCTGGTGGACACCCTGAAGGGCAAGGGCCCGTTCACGGTGTTCGCGCCGACCAACGAGGCGTTCGCCAAGATCCCGAAGGCCGATCTCGACGCGCTGCTCGCCGACAAGAAGAAGCTGACGGCCGTGCTCACCTATCACGTGGTCGGCGGGCGGGTGCTCGCGGCGGACGTCGTCAAGCTGAAGAGCGTGAAGACCGTCGAGGGGCGCGAGGCCAGGGTCGAGGCCGGCAAGGACGGCGTGAAGATCGCGGGCGCGAAGGTGATCATCACCGACGTCGCCGCGTCGAACGGGGTCATCCACGCGATCGACACGGTCATGCTGCCCTAGAGATCCTCGAGTCGGTCGTTCCGGGCGCCGTTCGTCCGGTCCCAGTGGATCGTCAGGTTCAGCGAGCCGTTGATCGCCAGCGGCTCCGCGTACGACAGGCGCGAGAGCAGCGCGAAGTCCGATGGATCGATCTGCGACTCGTCGGGTCCAGGCAGCTCGCGCTTGGTGATCGAGAACGACGCGCTCAGATCGACGTGCGCGCCGAGCTGGACCTCGACGTATGGCGAGGCCGACAGGCTGTGGCGGCGCTCGGGGTCGAACATCTCGGCCTGCGCCGACAGCGAGAGCCCGACGGTGACCTTGTCCTTGCGCAGCGAGCCGCTCGCGATCAGCGCGTGGTACGGGTACGCCGCGAACCGCTCGCCGAGCTTGTTGCGGATGTTGTAGCGCTCGACGTGCGCCCCGGCCTTGTAGAGCACGGCGAGCCGGTTCCCGCGCGGATCGTCCGCCGCGTACTTGTCCCATTCGATGCCGGCGAACGACTGCACGAGGTAGTGGTGCTGCCCCTTCGGATCCTCGCGCATCGCCCTCGCGACGGCGCCGGCCGACCAGCAATCGTTCATCAGGTAGCCGGCTCCCGCCCCGCCGCCGAAGCTCCACTGGCGCGTGTCGAGCGAGACCTCGGTGCCGTCCTCGAGCACGAGCGGCGGCTGGAAGTTGAGGCCGTAGCTGGCGTTGAGCGCCGACACCATGCGCACGCGCCTCGTCGTGTACGTCGTCTCGATCTCGCCGTAGCCACTCGCGGACTTGAAGCGCTCCGTGCGATTGCCCGATCCACCGAACGAGATGCTGAGGCCCCACGGCGTCGTCGACGGCGTCGCGGTCGCGGTCTCCTCCGGTGGCTCGATCACGACCTTGACGCTGTCGGGGTAGCGCGCGGCGACATAGAGCGCCATGCCGCGGAGGAACGCGGGCTCGAGCTGTGCGCGCTGCTCGTCGTCGGTGCCCCGCGTATCGACGTCGACGTCGAGCTCGATCACCGGTGGCGCGCCCTGGATCGCGCCGACGAACCGCAGGTGCATGCGGTCGACCAGCGCGACCTCGTTCGCGCTCGCGTAGACGACGACGTCCGCGTCCGAGCGCGGCGACTGCAGCATCGCCTTGTTCGCGTCGATGAAGCCGAGCAGGAACGCCGGGCACGCCTTGGTGCGCCCGTACTGCTCGCACTCGACCGTGACGCGCACCGGGCCGGCGGAGGCTGTCGCCGCGAGCGCTCCGAGGAACGCGAGCGCGGCCAGCTTCACTTCGGCGCAGCCCCGCGCTGCTTGACCTGGTCGTAGGTCGGGAAGCAGGCCCGCACGCCATCGGTCGTGTTCGCCGCGAGCACGCACTTCATGAGCTCGCTGGGACGACCGGCGGCGAGGTCCGCCTCGCAGTCCTTGATCGCCTGCTCCTCGATCGTCTGCGTGTAGCTCATCCCGGCCGCGGAGCCCATCTCCTGCAGCACGGACCGCGCCTTCGTGAGGAACGGACGGCACGACGCGGCGGTGATCTCGACCGGGGCGGCCGGCTCGGCCTTCGCTGCCTGCCCTGCCTTCTCGGACTGGCATCCGAGCACGAGCACGAGCGACGCGGCGAGCTTCACGCCGCGATGATACTACGCGGTGATCGCGGCGATCCGGCTGGTCAGCTGCTTCTGCGGCTCGCTCGGCTCCACGGTCGACATCGCGACCAGCTTCGCGAGGTCGCCCTCGGCCTTCATCTCGCCGGCGAGGAACGCCTGCACGCCGGCGGCGGTGTCGGCATCGACGAAGATCTTGCGCGCGAGCTCCTCGGTCAGCGTCAGCGAGGTCACCGCGCCCGCGCGGTGGCCCTGCGAGAACAGGCCGTCCTTCAGGAACACCGGCACCTCGCCCTTCGGCGACGTCACGGTGATGTTGACCTCGACCGCCTTCATCTCGGTCGGGATCTGGAGGTCGCCGGCCTGCGCGATCAGCTCGTCGACCTTCGCGAACCACTCGGGGGACAGGAACGTGTAGCGCATGCGCGGACCATAGCGATCCGCTCGCTCACGAGGGAGACTCAACGCCGTGAACCTCGATCTCGACGGCCACGCGATCGCCCTGACGAACACCGATCGCGTGGTGTTCGAAGAGATCGGGCTCACGAAGGGCGACGTCATCGCGTATTACGCGGACGTCGCGTCCGTGATGCTGCCCGAGCTGCGCGATCGGCCGCTCACGCTCGAGCGCTTCACGAAGGGCATCGAGGCCGGCGGCTTCTACCAGAAGCACGCGCAGAAGCACTACCCGGCGTGGATCCGCCGCGTCGAGCTCGGCCTGAAGAAGCCCGTCGCGTATCCGATCTGCGACACCGCCGCCGCCCTCGTCTACCTCGCGAACCAGGGCGGCTTCGTGTTCCACATCTGGACCTCGCGCGCCGCGGCGCCGGACCGCCCCGACCTGCTCGTGTTCGATCTCGATCCGCCCGAGGGAGGGATCACCGCGGTGCGCACCGTCGCGCGCCTCATCCGCGACGCTTTCGAGGCGCTGGAGCTGCCGGCGTTCCTCAAGACCACCGGCGGCAAGGGGCTGCACGTCTGCGCGCCGCTCGACGGCGACGCGAGCTACCCGCAGGTGCACGCGCTGACGTCCGCGATCAACGCCCGCCTGTGCGAGCGCCACCCCGACCTCGTCACCACGGAGTTCTACAAGAAGGACCGCAAGGGCCGCGTGTTCCTCGACACGATGCGCAACACGATCGGCGCCACCGTCGTCGCACCGTACTCGCTGCGCGGGCGCGCATCCGCGCCGGTCTCCGCACCGATCACCTGGTCCGAGCTCGACACCATCGCACCCGACGGCATCACGTTGCGCGACGTCCGCGCGCGCCTCGACCGCCTCGGCGACCCGTGGGCGACGCTGCGCACGAAGCCCGGCTCGGTCACCCGCGCCACCGAGCTCGTGTCCGGGAAAGGGGTCGTGCTGCACTGAGGGTTGTCCCGCAACTCCTTTCCCGGACACGACCCCTCTCACGGACACGCGCGGAGCGCGCCGGACATCGCCTGGAAGCTGTTCTGCGTGGTGCCGCCGCAGCGACACGGCGCGGGCTGGGCGTTGTCGTCCACGCACGTCGCCGTGACGTCGGTGAACGCGCGCTCGGGCACGCAGTCCGCCTGGTCGTTCAGGATGTCCTCGCAGCGGTCGCCGAGCGAGAGGTTCGCGATCAGCTGCGCGTACGCGCGCAGCGCGACGTGACACTGCCGCGCGCGGGTCGGCAGCGCGGTGCCGAACACGAACCCGACCTCGTGATCGGGCCGGCAGCTCGCGGGGATGAACGACGTGGTCCCCACGGAGCCGGTCCAGGCCGTCGTCGTGAACACCAGCTCGACGTGCGGCGCGGCGCCCGGATCGGTCTCGGTGATGGTGACCGGAAACGGCGCGAGCGCCGCGCGGATGCACGGCAGGAGCAGCTGCCAGTCGGTGTCGTCCTTCGGCCAGGGCGCGAGCGTGCGCGGTCCGTCGAGGAGCAGGCTCAGGTTCGCGCCGGCGTCGTCGTGGCCGGCCCTGTCGAACGCGCCGCCCGTGCGGTTGAGGTAGAGGACCGCGGGCGCGCAGACGGCGTCGGACGGCGCGGGCGCGCCGCCGCACGCCGCGAGCGCGAGTAGCAGGGCTACCTGATGGTCCATTCCACCGGCGCGACCGGGTACTTCGTGCCCGGCACCTCGATCGTGGAGGCGGCGCTGCGCAGCGAGCCGGCGAGCGTCGGGACGACCTTGTACTTCGCCTTGAACGTCTGGCCGGGATCGAGCGGACCGACCGTGAACGTGATCTTGCCCTCGGCGGTCTCGTACTTCGTGATCGTGCCGGCCTCCTTGAGCGCGTCGAGCGTCGCGGTGTCGGGCTGGACGCCGGCGGGCAGCGCCTGGACGATCTTGATCTCCTGACCCGACGGCGCGATCGCCTGGAGCTCGAGCTCGACCGGCACGCCGACCGACGCGGTCACCTTCGGCGGCACGAGGTTCATCTCGAGCCCGCCCTTCACGTCCTCCTTCTTCCACGGGACGTAGCCCTTCAGCGCCAGGGCGTAGCCGAGGCCGGGCACCGCGGGCTCGGCGGTGATCTTCCACTCGTGCTCGCCGGCGATGCCCGCCGGCGTCGCGGCCTCGAGCGCGAGCACCTCGCGCAGCGCGGCCTGATCGAGCGTGCCCTCGGTGACGACCTGGCCGTCCATCGTCAGCGTGATCTTCACGCCCGCCGGCACCGGGGCCTTGAACAGCGCGAGCACCGCCTGCATGCACACGAGGTTCGCGCGGCCATCGCCCCAGCCCCGCTCGGGGCTGTACGAACCGAGCAGCGTGCCGCCGAGGTCGGCGAGCGGCGCCTTCGGATCCCCGTCGAGCGCGAGCACCGCGAGCGCGGTCGCCTCGGCGGTGCCCGGGATGCGGCCGTCGGAGCGCGTCACGCCCTCGCCGACCTCGAGGTACTTCGAGCCGTCCTCGGCCGTCTTGATGCCCGCCATCACGCGCTCGACGAGCTTCGCCTTGTTCGCCGCGGTGCCACCGCCGCTGGCGAGGATCGCGGCCGCGGTGTACGCGTCCGTGACCTGATCGATCGTGCGATCGAAGTAGCCCTGCGAGCGCGCCGCGACGCCCATCGCGCGCTGCCGCTCCGACGCGGTGATCTTCGACGACGCGACGGCACGCGTCGCCTCCGCGGTCGCGACCAGCACGCGCTGCAGCTTCCAGCCCGAGCCGCCCGCGAACGAGCCGTCGGGTCGCTGCGACTTCTGGAGGAACGCCGCCGCCCGCTCGCCGAGCCGCGCCAGCACCGGGTTGCCCGGGTGTGCGAGCGCGGCCGAGGTCAGCAGCGTCGCCCTGTCGACGTCGAGCGTGCGCCCGTCGCGGATCGCGCGCTGCGCGGTGAGCAGCGACAGCGTGCGGATCGCATCGGGGTCCGCCTTGTCGCCGAGCTTCGCGAGCAGCTCGGTCGCCTGACCCGCGAGCAGGAGCGCGTACGCGCTGTCGGCGATGCCCTCGCGGAACGTCGACACGCCGAGCTCGCTGCGCAGCAGCGACAGCGCGCCGGGATAGACGAGCAGGCGCGCGCGATCGGTCGCCGGATCCGAGCCGACCGGTCCGGTGAGCTTCAGCGTGCGCGGCGCCGCGAGCGTGCCCGTGCGCGTGATCGTCTCCGGCCGGCCCGACGGCCGCACCTCGATCGTGCGCACGACGGCGTCCGTCGTCCCGAGCGTCGCCTTGACCTGGATCGTCCCGGCCTTCGTCGCCTTCAGCGTCGCGAAGTCGACCGCGCCGCCCTGCGCGGGGATGGTCTTCGTCCCGCCGCCGCCGGCGAGCGTGCCGTTCGCGACCTCGAGCTCGAGCGGGCTGGTCTGCGCCTCCTCGGTGGTGTTGACCATCTGGATCGGCAGCCGGATCTCGTCGCCGATCACGAGGAACTTCGGAACGACGAGATCGACGTACGCCGGCAGCGTGCCGAGGAACTCCGTGGTCGCGCCGCCCTGCGCGCCCTCGCGCGAGTGCGCGAGCGCGAGCACGTGCCACGTGGTCAGCCG